>NZ_CP097635.1:2804246-3115829 GCF_023573145.1 Aquincola tertiaricarbonis | reverse complement strand
GTGAGCGTCCAGCCGCCCCACCTTGACGTCGAGAAGGCGTTCAGGCTTTCGCTGCAGTCCAGCGATGCGGCAGCAGTTCATCGAGCCGGGTGTTGAGCAGCGTCGGCAGACGCTGCAACACGTCGCGCAGGTAGGCCCACGGTTCGTGCCCATTCATCCGTGCCGACTGCACTAGGCTCATCACGATGGCAGCGCGTTGGCCGGCGAGCTCGCTGCCCACGAACTGCCATGCCTTGCGTCCCATTGCCCAGGGCTTGATCTGACGCTCCAGGTGGTTGTTGTCGATGGCCACAGCACCGTCGTCGAGGTGCCGCGTCAGCGCCGCCCAATGGCTCAGCGTGTAATCGATCGCCTTGGCCGTCGCGCCGCCGTCTGGGACCAGCCGTCGCTCCAGGCCCAGCCACTGCTGGAGCTCGTCCCATAGCGGCTTGGCAAGCCTCTGCCGCAGAGCTCGGCGCTCGTCGTCGCTGAGGCCCTTGAGTTCGCCCTCGACTTCATAGATGCGGGCGAACCGCCGCAGCGCGTCAACCCCGATGGGGCTCGTGCCCTCGTGCGCGAGCTCTTCGAAGTTCCTGCGCGCATGCGCGGCGCATGCGGCGCTGATGCGACCCGGGTAGTGCTGTGGGTCCACCACGGCCTCGTACGCACCGTAGCGGTCAGTGAGCAGCGTCCCGGACCATCGTCGCTCGCCGCGTCGCTCGTCGCCGTTGAGGAAGGCCACCGGGTACTGCGCCCCGCGCCCGCGGCAGAAGTCGTAGACGACGCCGGGCACCGCGTCGTGCCAACTTCGCGCGTAGGCCCACATGTAGGCCCGGCGTGTCCTGCCTGCGCCGGGGTCCAGCAAGGCCACCGGCGTCTCGTCAGCGTGCAGCACGCGGCAATCGAGCACGAAGCGCTTGTGCAGCACGTACAGCGGCTCCAACGCCGCGCCCACCTGACCGGTCCCGACTGCCAACGTCGAGCGCGGGGTGTGCACGCCGGAGCGGGCGTTGATGGTCTCTTGACGGTAGTACGGCAGGTGGTCCACGAAGCGGCTGATCGCCGTGTGCGCCAGCAGCCCGCTGGCGGCGATGCCGCCCTCAACGATCTCCGGCACGCTGGGCGCCTGCTTGAGGACCTGGCAGTGCCGGCAAGCCCACTTGCCATAGATGTGGCGGTGCACGAAGAACTCGGCCGGCACGATGTCGAGCCGCTCGGTGACGTCTTCACCGATGCGCTTCATGGGACGTCCGCAACCCTGCTCCTGGCAGTTGGTGCTGTCGGGCTCATGGCGATGCTCGACGCGACGCAGGTGCGCCGGCAGTGCACTGCGACGGGGCTGACGTGACGGCGCCTTGGGCTGGGTGCCGGCGGCCGCCGCGGCGGCCTCGGCTTCACGGCGCAGACGCTCGAGCTGCGCACGCAGCGCGGCTTCGTCCTCGGCCAGCGTCTCTTCGAACAGGCGACGCTGGTCAGCGTTCATGGCCTCTGACTTGGCCCCGTAGGTCCAGCGCTTGAGCCGCGCGAGCTCGAAGTTGATCTTCTCGATCTTGGCCTCGCGCAGCGCGATCTCGCGGTCCTTGCGCTGCAGCAGCGCATCGCGCTGCGCCAGCTCCGCAGCTCGCTCCGCGAGCGCCTGGTCGCGCTGCATGAGGGCTTGGTCACGCTCGCCGAGTTGCTGCGCCTGGGCCTGCACCTGCTGCTGCAGCTGGGCGATCAGCGCGGCGACCTCGGGCGAGAGGCCCTCGGGATCAGTGGGAAGAAGACCACGCATGCCGAGCATGCGGGGCATCGTGCCATAGCCCGCCACGCGGCCTATCGGCACATGCACTGTCAACCGATCATGGCTGACCGCACGCCAGATTCAGGCCCGCGTGATGGCGCTGAGCTCATGAAGCCGCTGCCACGGCAGGCCCAGCATCAGGGCATCGAACTGCGCCTGCGTCAGCGTCCACGAGGGCGCCACGCCGCCAGCGACGGGCCACACGAATCGCCCGCTGTTCAAGCGCCGCGACGCGCACCACAGCCCGAAGCCGTCATGCATGAGCAGCTTGACGCGGGTGCCACGGGCATTGGCGAACAGATAGCCGTGGTGAGCGTGCGCCACGCCGAACACTTGCACCACGCGCGCCAGCAGCCGCTCGGGTCCAGCCCGCATGTCCACGGGCTCGGCGGACAGCCACATCGCGTCGATGCGGATCATCGAAGCAGCTCGCGCATCCAGGCCGCGCATTCGCTGGCCGCACTGGCCGGCCAGGTTACCGTGACCGCTGTCACGCCGCGCTGCAGCTCGATGCGGATGTCAGTTAGCGCGGCCGGCTCGCTGGGCGCAGGCAGTTGTACCGGAACGAACGAGGACCTGTGCTCAGGCGCCTGAACTTCACCAGGGGTCATCCCGCGAAGGGCGCCGGCCGCGGGCTTCATCTCGGCCTCGCGCACCCACCGACGCAGCAAGTTGGCGTTGACGCCATGGGCCATCGCCACCGCCGCCATCGACATGCCCGGTTGCAGGCAACTGGCCACCGCGCCGGCCTTGAATTCATCGCTGTGCGTACGACGCCGACGGCGAGGGCCACCTTGTAGATCGGGGATAGTGTTCACGTGTCCACCAAAAGTCGAAGTGGACATGAGACTCCTATTCGCCTACCCGGCCTTCAAGATGGTCGGCCTGGACGCTCACGTTCTTCGAGCGCCTTGTCGTCAAGCTGCTGCTGAAGATGGGCTACGGCGGCAGTCGTGAAGAAGCCGGCCGTGCCGTGGGCCGCTCAGGCGACGGCGGCATTGATGGCGTGATCAACGAAGACCGCCTAGGGCTGGACGCAATCTATATCCAGGCCAAGCGCTGGGAAGGATCGGTGGGTGAGGGGCCGATTCGCGACTTCAAGGGCGCGCTGGACGCGAACGGCGCGCACAAGGGCGTCTTCATCACCACCAGCAGCTTCACCCCGGCGGCCGTGTCGGCGGCGAAGAACAGCCGGTCGTACCGCATCGTGTTGATCGACGGCGCCCGGCTGGCCGAACTGATGATCCAGCACGACCTGGGCGTGTCGGTGGTGGATACCTACCAACTCAAGCGGCTGGACAGCGACTTTTTCGCCGACGAGTGATTCGGCCCCGATTTGAAAGCCGCCCGACCTCCCGCTCACCACTCCGCCACACTCCCATCCAAATGCCGCCAAACCGGATTCCGCCAATCTGGCGCGTTGCGGCTCGCATGCACCACCCGTTCCTCGTCGATCTCGACACCCAACCCGGGCCCAGGCAGTGCCCGCATGTACCCACCCTCGATCCGGAAGTCGTCCTTGTTGACCACGTAGTCCAGCAGCTCCGCATCGCGGTTGTAGTGGATGCCCATGCTCTGCTCCTGCAGCACGGCGTTCCAGGCAGTGAAGTCCACCTGCAGGCAGGCGGCCAGGGCCACCGGGCCCAGCGGGCAGTGGGGGGCGAAGGCCACGTCGTAGGCTTCGGCCATCGCGGCGATCTTGTGGCAGCTGATGCCGCCTTCCTGCAGCACGCGCTTGAACTCGCGAGCTGCGGTGCGCTTAGCCAATGATCTCGCAACGAGCCAAATCGACATAGTCTGATCGGCTTGCAGTCGCGCAAAAACGCGGCGGCCAGATGACTGGCTGCGCTCCACGTTGCCCGGTATCCCGCGAGTCCTTCGCTCCTTCATCTGGTGCGCCACACAAGCTGACGCGAATCGTCCACAAATGTGTGGATGTTCGTAAGGCCGGGCGAGGCTAGCGTCAAGCCATGGGGGAAAACGGATATGGATAAGTCTTCGAGTCTCTGCCTGCTGGTTGCCGCTACCCTAATCACCACAGCCTGCAACCCTGACGATCCGCCATTGGCAGCATTCCCAGACGGTCTTCAGGCGGTTTGGGGCGAAATGTTCGCTCCATACGGCCTCTATCCTCTCTTCCCTGTTCGCTCCGACGTACAGCCCGGCGACGTTGTCGCCATGTGTCGTAAAGCCCCCCTTTTGGAGGCTCGTGTTGCCGCGGCCGTCGCCTCAAGTTCGGTCGCTGGTGACGAGCTGGTCGCGAAACCGGACTATGAGTGGAGGCAACTCTTTTCGCTACCGGGTGTCCACGAAGCGCTCGCTTTGCAGGCTTCCTCGCGAATGGCCTACCACGCGTTCCCCAACCCGAGCGCGTCAACGCCGCTAGGTGCGGCATCGGGCGTTGGGCCTTACAACGCTGGTGTTGCCCCGGTGCGAGTCGGGTTCGCCAGCTTCCCCACCGTCCTTGCGTACTCGCAGCATCGGAAGGACCTGGGGGTCGGTACCGCGGTGGGCGTAGCAGCCGTCGGTGCTGGTGCGTCAAAGACGTCTCAAGGCACTTACTTGCTAGAAATTCCCGCGGCCGAGTATGTGGCTCTTTCACACTCGCAATTACAAAAAGTCCTTTCTGCAGCTGTTATTACGCCAACCAAAGAAGTCACCGTTACCCTTGCTGGCCTTCGCAGGGCGTTCAATGAGCGGACGTGCATTCCTGGAAGCCTATCTGTCGTTGGTGAGGCGTTTTATGCAAGGAGGATTAGCGTATCGGTAGGTGACAGCTATGCCAGCGCAATCTCCGCCCGCGCCGCCTACCAGTTGCCTATCGATTCAACCAGAGCCCAAATTTTTAAGGCGTTAGGATCTTACGCGACCGGCGCTAGTGCCCCGGCTGGCGCCGCCTCCGCGGCATTTCCTATCGAAACGACTCAATTTGCAAAGCTGATAATAGACATCGATGCTGCCTATCAAGCGGCTGATACCAACTCGAAGTTGGGATTCACAGGCGTTAAAGCCGGCGTTTCCAGGTCGGGCGGGAAGGGCGTGTCGATGGACTACACGTACACCGTTCCCGTGGCGTTTGGTGTCCGGCTCTATTCATTGCAGCTGGAGAATGACGGCACCCTGAGCGACCAGCTTTCACTCGATGGATCTCGCCCTTGGAAGGGCGTTTCTACACCTCTGGAAGGACTGCTTCAGGGCAGCCGACCGCCGACTTCAAGCATCCCTCCGCCACCACCACCTGCGAGCTCCAGCCAGAAGTAGCGAGCTCTGAGGGCGACTTCATGCTCCATCTTTCGTCACTTCGTGCCTGCACTCTTGTGGGCGGGCTCTGGGCGAGTAGTGTATTTGCTGCCAATGAGTATCCGTGGTGTTCAGGGAATATCCCTCAAGCAATGCCCCCCTTGCGAAGTCCAGCAACGCTCACCTCAACGCCCGTAGAGGAAAAGCAGGGTGCCGACTTTAATGCGGTTAAGTTCGAAGAGTTCGCCCGCCGTGGCATACAAACGGGTGGTAGTGGCCTCCGTCCTCCTAATCTTTTGGCAGGGCGCGCCCCTGCGGCCTTGGGCAGGTCTGCCGCTAGCGGCAGCGTTGGCGGCGATTCGTTTCTGCCGGATGTACCGCCTTACCGACACAGTTCCTTCGGCGTAAAAGGGTTGGGAGGATTCTCGGCTGACGCGCTGGCTGTTCAACCAGGTGTGCTTGACCCGATTCAGCTGAGCCCTGATGCGCACAGGTTTTTCCTGTCGCTTAAGTCTCGCTTCGAAAACGACCATTTTGGTGCGCTCAGGCACGGTCCCCTTATGCAGTCGTTAGCTAGTCTGCCAATAGAACAGCAAAAGAGGATCGTGGAGCTAGCTTACAAAGAACCTGCCGTGGATAGCTTTGCGATGCTTGCTCAGGGCGCGAACGGCTCCTTAGAACGAACCGCGCGATTGACCCGTGCTTTCACGCTCGAGGTCGCTCTTGATCAACCCATCGTGCAAGCACTATTCGGCGTTAGGCTGGATCAAGCTAGCAACGAAATGCTCTTGCGACTTTCGGATCGCAAGGATGTCCTCAGCCTCGGCAATCATCTGGACCGTGTGAACTTTGCTGCTCGCAATAAGGGCTGGCTTAAAGGTAGGGAGACAGTCCAAATAATCGCTGCCGGCGAGGCAGTTCAGCCAGGAAGTCTTGGCGAGGTTCCACCTGGATTGCCGGTTCGAGTAGTAGATGCAGGTGATGGAAAGTGGTGCAAGCGCCCAACGACGACTAGTGACTATCGTTTAGACCCTGAGCGGAAGACGATTGGACAGAACTGGGATCCCATCGCGTTCTCGGACGTAGCGATGCTATTGTTTCGAAAGCCTGGATCAGGTATTGCTGGCATCTCAATTTGCACGGCGATTCGCATTTCTCCTAATCACCTTCTAACTGCTGCGCATTGTCTTGCAACGAGAAGCGTTGACGGCAAATGGGTTAAGAGAACCTTTGACGGTATTGCGTGGGAGGGAGTGGCATTGCTACCGAGCTCGTCGACCGGCGATCAAAAGCCAAGCGAGTGTTTTGAAGCGCCGGCATCCTGTGGTTTTCATGTGTCGAGGCTGGGCGGACGAAGTGCTTTTCCCGACGACATTTCCTGGGTAGGGGAATTACCGTCCCCAGATATAGCGATGTTGCAGGTCGATTTCCCGGCGGATGCAGGGGTCGCCTCGACGGCCGCCGTTGGTAAAGAGCCAGCTCTCAGGCAGCTAACCCTTGCGGGCTTCGGCCTTACGAATGCGGGCGGCCAGACATACTCGGGCTATTTGCAGGTCGGATGGCAACGGCAAACGCCGCGTATTGACAGAGGCGTGCTGATCTGGTCGCTCGACCTGGGAGGCGGTTTTGCGGGTGCCTGCAGCGGGGATTCAGGCGGCGCGGTATTCGACGGTTCTGTCGCAAGCAAGAGTGATGTTCGGCGACTCGTTGGTGTAATTTCTTTTGGCTATGGGATGAGCACCGAAAGCGGGATTGAACGCTGCCTTAAGATGACCACCGGCGGGGCGACAGAAGTCAGTAAACACGCGAAGTGGATCTGTAGAGAGTCTGCTGGCACAGCCCTCGGCTGCTCGCCGTAAAGTCGTGGACTGGAATAACGAGGGCACCCACAATATTGGTCGCTTGTCTGACATAAGCCGTGCTTTGGTTGATAATCGCCAGGCTGCGTAGCGAGCTGGATTTATCCCACCCCCCATGACCTGAGTACGTACCATTGTATCTACGGTGCCATGTGGGGTTTTAGGTTCGCAAGCGCATTAAGTCAGGTTATGTATGTATCGCTTCAGTTGCGGGCATGACACTATAGGCGTCCTAAAGATTAGTAGACCCTTAGTACAGGAATCGGCGCTGCAACACCTTTTTCTCATTCGCACGCGGACGAAAACTAAAGCCGCTGGGCGCCCTCACCACTCCGCCACACTCCCATCCAAATGCCGCCAAACCGGATTCCGCCAATCCGGCGCGTTCCGGCTCGCATGCACCACCCGCTCCTCGTCGATCTCCACCCCCAAGCCGGGAAGAGGTAAGGCACGCATGTACCCACCCTCTATCCGGAAGTCGTCCTTGTTGACCACGTAGTCCAGCAGCTCCGCGTCGCGGTTGTAGTGGATGCCCATGCTCTGCTCCTGCAGCACGGCGTTCCAGGCCGTGAAGTCCACCTGCAGGCAGGCGGCCAGGGCCACCGGGCCCAGTGGGCAGTGGGGAGCGAAGGCCACGTCGTAGGCTTCGGCCATCGCGGCGATCTTGTGGCATTCGGTGATGCCGCCAGCATGCGACAGGTCGGGCTGCAGGATGCTGATGCCACCTTCCTGCAGCACGCGCTTGAACTCAAAGCGTGAGTACATGCGCTCGCCCGCCGCCAGCGGAATGCTGGTGGCCGCGGCCAGGCGGGGGTAGTGCTCGGCCTGTTCGGCCAGCACCGGTTCTTCCACGAACAGCGGCTTGTAGGGCTCCAGCTCCTTCAGCAGCCGCTTGGCCATGGGCGCGGCCACGCGGCCATGAAAGTCCAGGCCAAAGCTCACCTGGCTGCCCAGCGCTTCATGCACCGCGGCCACCTTGGCCACGGCCGCGTCCACCGCGCGGGGCGAGTCGAGCATGGTCATCTCTTCAGTGCCGTTGAGCTTGAAGGTGTCGAAGCCGCCTTCCATCAGCCGCTGCATGTGTTCCACGATGTCGGCCGGCCTGTCGCCGCCCACCCAGCTGTACACCTTCATGCGGTCGCGCACCTTGCCGCCCAGCAGCTGGTACACCGGCACGCCCAGCGCCTTGCCCTTGATGTCCCACAGCGCCTGGTCGATGCCGGCAATCGCGCTCATCAAGATGGCGCCGCCGCGGTAGAAGTTGCTGCGGTACATGGTCTGCCACAGGTCGTTGATGTCGCGCGGGTCGCGCCCCACCAGGGCCTCGGCAAACTCGTGCACCGCGGCTTCCACGGTGCGGGCGCGGCCTTCGATCACCGGCTCGCCCCAGCCGCTGATGCCCTCGTCGGTTTCCACCTTCAAGAACATCCAGCGCGGTGCCACGCGGTAGGTGTGCAGGCGGGTGATCTTCATGATGCGGCGCGTGCTCCGGCCCAGCGCAGCACCAATGGGTCGAGCCGGCGGGCGGTGTCCAGCAGGCCTTCGCGCACCTCGGGCGCCAGCGGCTGCCAGGGGTGGCGCGGCGCGTCGCAGGCGATGATGCCGCCGGCCTTCATCAAGGCCTTGGCGGCCAGAAAGCCGGCTTGCCGGTTCTCGTAGTTGATGAGCGGCAGCCAGCGCTGGTACAGCGCAAAGGCTTCGTCGCGCCGGCCTTCGCGGTGGGCGGTGAGGATGGGTTGGATGCCATCGGCAAAGGCGCCGCCGGTCATTGCGCCGGTGGCGCCTGCGTCCAGGTCGGCCAGCAGGGTGATGCCTTCTTCACCGTCCCACGGGCCTTCGATGGCTTCGCCGCCCAGGCGAATCAGCTCGCGCAGCTTGCTGGCGGCGCCGGCGGTCTCGATCTTGAAGTAGGCCAGCTGCTCGATCTGCTGGGCCATGCGGGCCAGCAGCGGCGCGGGCAGCGGCGTGCCGCTGGCGGGCGCGTCCTGCACCATGATCGGAATGCCGATGGCGTCGGACAGGCGGGCGTAGAACTCGTAGATGGCGGCTTCGCCTACGCGGAAGGTGGCGCCGTGGTAGGGCGGCATCACCATCACCATCGCGGCGCCCATGTCTTGCGCGCGGCGGCTGCGGGCGGCGCACACGGCGGTGCTGGTGTGGGTGGTGGTCACGATCACCGGCACCCGGCCCTGCACATGTTCCAGCACCGTGCGGGTGAGCACTTCGCGCTCGTCGTCGGCCAGCAGAAACTGCTCTGAGAAGTTGGCCAGGATGCACAGGCCGTCCACGCCGCTGTCGATCATGAAGTCGATGCAGCGGCGCTGGCTGTCCAGGTCCAGCGTGCCGTCTTCGGCAAAGGTGGTGGGCGCCACCGGAAAGATGCCGCGGTAGCGCGGCTGTGAAAGGCCGGGTCGGCTCATGGTGTGCGGGTCGTGGGTCAGTGTGAATGGCGGGGCACGGCGCTGCCGCGGCAGCCCACCAGAAAGTCGAAGTCGCAGCCTTCGTCGGCCTGCATCACATGGTCGACGTACAGCCGCTCATAGCCGCTGCGGCGGCCCGGGGGCTGGGCTGCCGCTTCGTCGGCCTTCAGGCTGGCCAGGCGGTCGGCCAGCTCGGCATCGCTGATGTCCAGGTGCAGCCGGCCGGCATCGCAGTCCAGCTCGATCCAGTCGCCATCACGCACCACGGCCAGCGGGCCGCCGGCCGCGGCTTCGGGCGCCACGTGCAGCACCACGGTGCCGTAGGCGGTGCCGCTCATGCGCGCGTCGCTGATGCGAACCATGTCGGTGATGCCCTGGCGCAGCAGCTTGGGTGGCAGGCCCATGTTGCCCACCTCGGCCATGCCGGGGTAGCCGCGCGGCCCGCAGCGCTTGAGCACCAGCACCGAGTTGGCGTCCACGTCCAGGCTTTCGTCGACGATGCGTTCCTTGTAGTGCTCCAGGTTCTCGAACACCACGGCGCGGCCGCGGTGGCGCAGCAGCGCAGGCGTGGCGGCCGATGGTTTGAGCACCGCGCCGTTGGGCGACAGGTTGCCGCGCAGCACGCGGATGCCGCCATCGGCCATCAGCGGCTTGCTCAGCGGGCGGATCACCTCGTCGTTGTGGCTGGGCGCGTCTTTCACGTTGTGCCACAGGCTGTGGCCGTTGACGGTGAGCGCATCGGGGTGGGGCAGCAGGCCATGCTCGCCCAGCCGGCGCAGCACCGCGGGCAGGCCGCCGGCGTAATAGAACTCTTCCATCAAAAACCGGCCCGAAGGCATCAGGTCCACCAGCGTGGGCGTGTCGCGGCCGATGGTGGTCCAGTCTTCCAGGCTCAGTGGCACGCCAATGCGCCCGGCAATGGCCTTGAGGTGGATCACCGCATTGGTCGATCCGCCGATGGCTGCGTTCACGCGGATGGCGTTTTCAAAGGCCTGGCGGGTGAGGATCTTGGACAGCGTCAGCCCTTCGCGCGCCATCTCCACCGCGCGCATGCCCGACATCTGCGCCAGCACGTAGCGGCGTGAATCCACCGCCGGAATGGCTGCGTTGTGCGGCAGGCTGGTGCCCAGCGCCTCGGCCATGCAGGCCATGGTGCTGGCGGTGCCCATGGTGTTGCAGGTGCCGGCCGAGCGCGACATGCCGCCTTCGGCCGACAGAAACTGGTGCAGGTTGATGGTGCCGGCCTTGAGTGATTCATGCAGCTGCCACACCGCGGTGCCCGAGCCGATGTCGCGCCCCTCCAGCTTGCCGTTGAGCATGGGCCCGCCCGTCACCACGATGGCGGGCACGTCGCAGCTGGCCGCGCCCATCAGCAGCGCGGGGGTGGTCTTGTCGCAGCCGGTCAGCAGCACCACCGCGTCGATGGGGTTGCCGCGGATGGCTTCTTCCACGTCCATGCTGGCCAGGTTGCGCGTGAGCATGGCGGTGGGCCGCAGGTTGGATTCACCGTTGGAAAACACCGGAAACTCCACCGGAAAGCCGCCGGCTTCCGACACGCCGCGCTTGACGTGCTCGGCGATCTTGCGGAAGTGGGCGTTGCAGGGCGTCAGCTCGCTCCAGGTGTTGCAGATGCCGATGATGGGCCGGCCATCGAACTCATGGTCGGGGATGCCCTGGTTCTTCATCCAGCTGCGGTACATGAAGCCGTTCTTGTCGGCGCTGCCGAACCATTCGGTGGAACGCAGCTTGCGCGGGGTGTCCGGCATGGCGAGGGGGTCCTGTGGAAGTGAAGAGGGGTCAACGCCGCGGCGGGCGCGAGGTGAAAAAGCGCTGCAGCAGGCAGAAGAAGAACAGCAGCGCGCCGATGACGATGCGCGTCCACCATGAGCTGAGCGTGCCGTCGAAGGCGATGAGGGTTTGGATGACACCCAGCGTGAGCACGCCGAACAGCGTGCCGGCCACGTAGCCCACGCCGCCGGTGAGCAGGGTGCCGCCGATGACCACCGCGGCAATGGCGTCCAGCTCCAGCCCCACCGCATGCAGGCCGTAGCCCGACAGCATGTAGAAGGTGAACACCACGCCGGCCAGCGCCGAGCAAAAGCCCGACAGCGTGTACACGCCCACCACGGTGCTGCGCACCGGCAGGCCCATCAGCACCGCCGAATGCTCATTGCCGCCGATGGCATACACCGTGCGGCCAAAGGGCGTGCAGTGGGCGATGAACACCGCCAGCAGCACCACCGCAATGGCGATGAGCGCACCCACCGACAGCGAAGCTTCTTCGCCCAGCGGCAGCCGGTACTGCGAGATGGCCGAGTAGCTGGCTTCGGTGATGCTGATGGAATCGATGCTGATGAGGTAGCACAGCCCGCGCGCCAGGAACATGCCGGCCAGCGTGACGATGAAGGGCTGCAGCCGGAAGCGCTCGATCAACAGCCCTTGAAAGGCACCGAAAGCCGTGCCCATGGCCAGCACCAGGGCGATGACCGCGAGCGGCGGCCATTGGTGGTGCTCCACCAGCGCGGCCGACACCATGGTGGTGAGCGCGATGACCGAGCCCACCGACAGGTCGATGCCTCCCGACAGGATGACGAAGGTCATGCCCACCGCCACGATGACGAGGAAGGCGTTGTCGATCAGCAGGTTGAGGAACACCTGCGCCGAGAAAAAGCCGTCGTAGCGCAGCGCGCCCACGCTGGCCAGCAGCACGAACAGCGACACCGTGGCGGCCAGCGGCAGGTGCTTGGGGTTGAGGCGCATCGGGGGCGTGGGCGGCGTGGCCGCCTGGGGGGCGGCGGCCGGCACGGGCAAGGAGGCTTGCGTGCTCATGCCCGCAGCTCCTGCACCGCCGGGCGGCGGATGGCGCTGCGCACCGTGGCCCGGAACTCGGCCGACTGCAGCAGCATCACCACGAACACCACCGCGGCCTTGACCACCAGGTTGATCTCGGGCGGCACGCCCAGCGAATAGATGGCGTAGGTGAGCGTCTGGATGATCAGCGCACCCAGCACGCTGCCGGCCAGGCTGAAGCGCCCGCCCGCCAGCGCGGTGCCGCCCAGCGTCACGGCCAAGATGGCGTCCAGCTCCAGCAGCTGGCCGGCGTTGTTGCCGTCGGCGCTTTTGACGTTGCTGCTGATCAGCAGGCCGGCCAGGCCGGCGCACAGGCCGCAGAAGGCATACACGCCCACCACCAGCCGCCGCGCGCGGATGCCGGCCACGCGCGCCGCCGTGGGGTTGATGCCCACCGCCTGGATGAACAGGCCCAGCGCCGTGCGCCGCAGCGCCAGGTGCAGCAGCACCAGCACCGCCGCCACGATGAACAGCGAGAACGGCAGCCCCAGCAGCCAGCCGCCGCCGATGAAGAAGTAGGGCGCGTAGTAGATGGTGATGATCTGCCCATCGGTGATCAGCTGCGCGATGCCGCGGCCGGCCACCATCAAGATCAAGGTGGCCACGATGGGCTGCATGCCGATGCGGGCCACCAGCAGCCCGTTCCACACGCCGCAGGCCAGGGCCGCGGCCAGCGCACCGGCAATGGCCACCGCCATCGGCAGGCGTGGCGCACCGCCCGAGACCTGGCCGCCGATCATCCAGGCCGCCACCGCGGCGGCAATGGCCACCACCGCGCCCACCGAGATGTCGATGCCGCGGGTGGCGATGACCAGCGTCATGCCCAGTGACACCAGCACCAGCGGCGCCGCGCGGTTGAGGATGTCGACCAGGCTGCCGTACAGGTGGCCCTCGCGCCACTCCAGGTGCAGAAAGCCGGGGTTGAAGCTGGCATTGACGGCCAGCAGCAGCAGCAGCGTGACGGCGGGCCACAGCAGCCGGTGCTGGCCGAGGCGCTGGCCCAGCGAGGTGGGGGCGGTGGTGTCGTTCATCGGGTAGGTCAGCGCCTCAAGCCGCCTGCGCGGCGATCATGTCCAGCACCTGCGCCTCGGTGCTGCCGGCGGGCAGCTCGCCCACCTGGCGGCGGTCGCGCAGCACCACGATGCGGTGGGCCACGCGCACCACCTCGCTCAGCTCGGAAGAGATGAAGACCACCGCCATGCCGGCGCGTGCCAGCTGAAGGATCTGCGCCATGATTTCCTGCTTGGCGGCCACGTCGATGCCGCGGGTGGGCTCGTCCAATATCAGCAGCCGCGGCTCGGTGGCCAGCCAGCGGGCGATCACCGCCTTTTGCTGGTTGCCGCCCGACAGCTGCCCGATCGGCGTTTCGATGCTGGCCGTCTTGATGCCCATCAGCCGCACGTAGTGCTCGGCCATGGCGGCCTGCTGCGCGGCTGGCAAGGTGCGCCGCAGCCCGCGCCGCGCCTGCAGCGCCAGCACGATGTTCTCGCGCACCGACAGCTCGGCCACGATGCCGTCGGTCTTGCGCTCTTCCGGGCACAGCGCCAGGCCGTGGCGGATGGCGTCCGAAGGCGACTCGAAGCGCACTTCCTGTCCGTCGATGCGCAGCACGCCGCGGTCGGGCGTGGCCAGGCCGAACAGCAGGCGTGCGGTCTCGGTGCGGCCGGCGCCCAGCAGGCCGGCCAGGCCCAGCACCTCACCCGGCCGCACCTGCAGGTCGATGGGCTGCAGCTGGCCGGCCTGGCCCAGGCCTTCGGTCTGCAGCAGCGGCGGGCGTTGAGCGGCTTCTTCGGGCAGCGGCTGCTGCTGCGCCGCCTGCTCGGCCATCGTGCGGCCCAGCATGGCCGCGATCAGCGCCGAAGGGCCCAGCTCGGCCACCGGCCATTCGCCCACATGGCGGCCGTTGCGCAGCACGGTGATGCGGTCGGACACCGCATACACCTGGTTCAAAAAGTGGGTGACGAAGACGATGGCCAGGCCCTCGGCCCGCAGCCGGCGCAGCACCTCGAACAGTTTCTGCACCTCGTCTTCATCCAGGCTGGAGGTGGGCTCGTCGAGGATCAACACCTTGGCCTGCACGCCCAGCGCGCGAGCGATGGCCACCATCTGCTGCACCGCCACCGGGTAGCTGGACAGCAGCCGCGTCACGTCGATCTGCAGGCCGATGCGGGCCAGCAAGGCCTCGGCCCGGCGGTGCACCTCGGCCCAGTCGATGCGCAAGCCCTGGGCCGCGCCGCGGCGCGGGTAGCGGCCGGCGAACATGTTCTCGGCCACGCTGAGGTTGGGGCACAGGTTCACTTCCTGGTACACGGTGCTGATGCCCAGGCGCTGCGCCTGCAGCGGCGTGGCCGGCGCCACCGGCTGGCCTTGCAGCCACATCTGGCCGCCATTGCTCGCCAGCACGCCGGTGAGCACCTTGATCAGCGTGCTCTTGCCGGCGCCGTTCTGGCCCATCAGCGCATGGATCTCGCCGGGGTACAGCCGCAGCGAGATGTCGTCCAGCACCGTCACGCCGGCAAACTGCTTGCGGATACCCTGCAGTTCCAGCAGCGGCGTGGCGGGTGGGGGCAGGGCGGCCATGGCGGAGCAACGCAGTCGCTAAGGCTCAGTACTTGCGCTTCGGAAACTCCTTGGCCGCCACCTCCATCGGGAAGATGCCTTCTTCGGTGACGATGCGCTTGGGCACGCTCTTGCCGGCCTTGATGTCCTTGATGATGGCCATCAGCTGCGGGCCCAGCAGCGGGCTGCATTCCACGCTCACGTTCAGCTTGCCGGCGATCATGGCCTCGAAGGCGCCCTTCACCCCGTCGATGGAGATGATGGTGATGTCCTGCGCCGGCTTCATGCCCGCTTCTTCGATCGCCTGGATGGCGCCGATGGCCATGTCGTCGTTGTGCGCGTAAAGCACGTTGATCTTCTTGCCCTCGGCCTTCAGGAAGGCTTCCATCACCTCCTTGCCCTTGGCACGGGTGAAGTCGCCGGTCTGCGATCGGATGATCTTGAACTTCGGGTCGGCCGCGATGATTTCCTCGAAGCCCTTCTTGCGGTCGATGGCCGGGGCCGAACCCACGGTGCCCTGCAGCTCCACGATGTTGATGGGGCCGGCATTGCCTTTCATCTTGTCCACCAGCCAGCGGCCGGCCTTGCGGCCTTCTTCGGTGAAGTCCGAGCCGATGAAGGTGACGTAGAGCGAGTCGTCCTTGGCATTGACGGCGCGGTCGGTCAGCACCACCGGGATCTTGGCGGCCTTGGCTTCGCGCAGCACCGTTTCCCAGCCCGACTCCACCACCGGCGAGAAGGCGATCACGTCCACCTTCTGCGCGATGAAGGCGCGGATGGCCTTGATCTGGTTCTCCTGCTTCTGCTGCGCGTCGGAGAACTTGAGCGTGATGCCCGCGTCCTTCGCGGCGCTCTTGATGGACTCGGTGTTGGCGGTGCGCCATTCGCTTTCGGCGCCCACCTGGCTGAAGCCCAGCACCAGCGGCTTGTCGGCGCTGAGGGCCCGGCCCGGCAGCAGTGCAGCCAGCGAAGCGGCGGCAGCCAGGGTGTTGAAGGATCGGCGGGTGCAAGGCATGAAAGTCTCCTCTCGTTGTGCAACGAGTGTCAGACGTAAAACAATATCGTTCCAATAGTTTTTTGGAGAGAATGCATATCAATGAGTGCATTCAGGCAAACCCCATGAGCCCCACCCCATGAGCAGCACCCCCTGGTTCATCCGCGTGCGCCTCAAGACGCGGCAGCTGCTGCTGCTGCTGGTCACGCTGGCCGAAGAAGGCAACATCCACCGCGCCGCCCAGGTGCTGAACATGACGCAGCCGGCCGCCTCCAAGCTGCTGAAGGACCTGGAAGACGTGCTGGAGGTGTCGCTGTTCGACCGCCTGCCGCGCGGCATGCGGCCCACCTGGTATGGCGAGACGATGATTCGCCACGCCCGTGAATCGCTGGCCAGCCTGAACCGCGCGCATGAAGAGCTGGCCGCGCTCAAGGCCGGCCGCTTCGGGCAGGTGAGCGTGGGCGCCGTCACCTCACCCGGCCTGGTGCTGCTGCCGCCCGCGGTGGCCCTGGTCAAGCGCGACCAGCCCAGCCTGCGCATCACGGTGGAGATCGAGACCAGCCCGGTGCTGCTGGGGCGGCTGGAGCAGGGCAAGCTCGACGTGGTGGTGGGCCGCCTCTTTGCCGGCCATGAAAGCACCGGCCTGCGTTACGAGCCGCTGACGGGCGAGGGCGTGGTGGCCATCGGCCGGCCCGGCCATCCGTTGGTGGGCCGGCAAGGCCTGCAACTGCGCGACGTGGCCGATGCCGGCTGGATCGTGCCGCCGGCCGGCAGCATGCTGCGCCACCGCTTCGACCTGGGGTTTCAGGAGGCGGGGCTGCAGCCGCCGGCCAACGTGGTGGAAACCGCGGCACTGCTGTTCATCACCGGCATGCTCCAGCGCAGCGACATGATCTCGGTGCTGGCGGCCGACGTGGCCCGCTACTACGAGGCGCACGGCATCGTCTCGGTGCTGCCGCTGGAGCTGCCGGGGCAGATGGACGACTTCGGCATCATCACCCGCACCGACCGCGAGCCTTCGCCCGCGGTGAAGGTGATGCTGCAGGCCTTGAAAACCGCCAGCCTGACGCTGTATGGGCGGCGGCTGGAATCGGTGTAGGGCTGCTGCGGCTTAAACCCAGCCCGCGTCCACGGTGAACTCCTGCGCGGTGCACATGGCCGCGTCGTCCGACGCAAGAAACAGCACCATGGCCGCGATGTCATGCGGCTGCAGCTTGTCGGGCAGGCACTGGTTGCGCTTCAAGTCTTCTTCGCCGGCGGCGTCCAGCCACAGCTGCTTCTGCCGCTCGGTCATCACCCAGCCCGGCGACACGGTGTTGATGCGGATGCGGTCGGCCCCCAGCGTCTTGGCCAGCCCGCGCGTGAGCCCGTTGACCGACGACTTGGCGATGGCGTAGCAGGGGTAGCCGCTGCCCTTGGCCTGCCAGCCGGTGGAGCCCAGGTTGACGATGGCGCCGCCCCCCAGCCCGCGCATGCCCGGCGCCACCGACTGGATGGCGAAGAAGGCCGGCCGCTCATTGATGGCGATGCGGTCGTCGTAGTAGGCGGGCGTGACCGATTCCAGCGTGTGGCGGTCGTCGCTGGCCACGTTGTTCACCAGCACCGAGAAAGGCCCCAGGGCATCGGCCGCTTCGGCGATGGCCTGCTGCAGCGCAGGGATGTCGCGCACGTCGCAGCGGCGCCACCAGGGCGCGGGCTGTCCGGCCTCGGCGATCTGCCCGGCCAGCTGGCGGCTGGCGGCTTCGTCGATGTCGATGAAGGCCACGCGCGCACCCTGCGCCGCAAAGCCCTGCACGATGGCCGCGCCGATGCCGCTGCCGCCCCCGGTGACGAACACGGTGCGGCCTTGCAGGCTGGGGTAGCGGGTGAGAGAGGGTGCGGTCATGGGGTGGTCCTGCTGGTATTGCAATACGGGTATCGATCAATCGGAAAATATCTTCTTCTGATAATCAATATGCCTTGCTAGCATCGACGGCGTCAAGCGGGTCGCAGAGCCCCAGCAGGAGACAAGCGATGCAAGCAGGCACCCCGTTCGAGATCGCTGGCAGCGCCGTGCGCTGCGTGTGGCCCGCCGCCGCGCAGCTGGGCGAAGGCACCTGGTGGTCGCAGCGCCGGCAGGCGCTGTGGTGGCTCGACATCCTGGGCCAGCAGCTGATGCTGTACACGCCCGCCACCGGCGCCTGGCGCAGCTGGCCGATGGACGACATGGTCTCGGCGGTGGCCGAGTGCGCCGAAGGCGGCGCGCTGCTGGTGACGGTGCGCCGGGGCTATGCCCGCTTCGAGCCCGATGTGCCCGGTGCCCGCCTGGTGATGCTGCACACGCCGGCCAGTGAGCCCGCCAGCAACCGCTTCAACGACGGCAAGTGCGATGCGGCCGGCCGCTTCTGGGGCGGCAGCATGGACTTCGATTGCGAGCGGCCCACCGGCGCGCTGTACCGCTATGGCCCGGCCGGCGACTGCACCCGCGTGGACGAGGGCTACACCGTGGTCAACGGCCCCACCTGGTCGGCCGACGGCCGGCGCATGTACGTCAACAACACGGCGCGCAACCGCATCCACCTGTACGACTTCGACCCTGCCACCGGCGACATCAGCGGCAAGCGATCGTGGCTGCGCTTCGAGCCGGGTGAGGGCCTGCCCGACGGCATGACCACCGATGCGCAGGGCCGGCTGTGGATCGCGCATTGGGGCGGCAGCTGCGTGAGCTGCCGCGACCCCGAGACCGGCCAGGTGCTGGGCCGCATCCGCCTGCCCACGCAGCACGTGACCGACTGCGCCTTCGGCGGCCCCAGCCTGGAGACGCTGTTCATCAGCACCGCCCGCACCGGCCTGACCGAAGCCGAGCTGCGGGCCCAGCCCCTGGCCGGCGCGCTGTTTCAGGTCGACCTGGGCGGCCTGGCCCGCGGCGTGGCGCCGACCTACTTTGCAGGAGCCGCCCATGCCCCGGCATGACGCCGTGTGGCTGCAGCACGGCGGCCAGCGTCTGGGCCTGCTGCCCACGCTGGGCGGCGCGGTGGCGGCTTGGCAATGCCAAACGCCGCAAGGCGAGGTAAACCTGTGGCGCCCTTGGGACGGCAGCGAAGACCTGTACCGCTGCGCCAACTTCGTGATGGTGCCCTGGTCCAACCGCATCAGCCAGGGCGGCTTTGCAGATGCCCAAGGCCACTTCCACCCGATGCAGCCCAACCGCCCCGGCGAGCCGTACCCCATCCATGGCGACGGCTGGCTGCAGGCCTGGCAGTGCGAACGCCACGGTGACCATGCCGCCACGCTGCGCCTGCGCTCACGCCACCACGGCGGCAACCCCTACGACTACGAGGCCGAGCAGCACTTCGAGTTGAACGAAGGCGGCCTGACGCACAGCGTGACGGTGCGCCACTGCGGCGACGAGCCGCTGCCCTACGGCCTGGGCGTGCACCCGTGGTTCGAACGCACACCGGGCACGCGCCTGCAAGCCCCGGTACAAGGCGTATGGACCAGCGGGGAAGACCCCATCCCCACCGGCTACACCACCGAGTTGCCCGACGACTGGAACCTGACCCAGGGCATCCCCGCCCACGGCAGCTTCATCGACAACGGCTTCGGCGGCTGGGGCGGCACCGCGCGCATCGAGTGGCCGGAGCGGGGTGTGGCGCTGAGCCTGCAGATGCTGGACTTCGACGCCAACGCGCCGGCCGACGCCCGCTGCTGCCTGGTCTACCGACCGCCGCACGGTGACGCCTTCTGCTTCGAGCCGATCACGCATCCGATCGATGCGTTCCACATGCCGGGGCGGCCGGGGTTGAGGGAGTTGGTGCGCGGCGAGCTTGTGAGTTTGCGCATGCGTTGGGCGGTGGCTCCTCAGCGCGCGTAACACGCTGCTGTCAGAGCGGCACCTTCGCAGCGTTGATGCCGTGGTAGTCGATCAGGTAGCTGCGAATCCAGGCCTTGCAGTCCTCCACGCCGGGCGTGCCCTCGCATGCGTTCAGAACCTGGTCGACAAGACACGAAGCCTTGCAGTGGTTCAACCCGCCCCATCCATCACCCACAACGCCGTCCCCTCCGCCACCCGCCCCAGCAGCTGCGGCATCGCCGCTTCGTCCGCCATCAGCGACCCCCAGGCGGTATGAGACAGGCCTGGCATCGCCGGCAGCGCGGCCAGGGCGGTGGGCGGGCTGTGCAGCAGGTGGGTCAACGCATCGGCCACATGCACGATGGCGCTGAGCGAGGCCGTGCCGTCGGCGTCGGGCCCGGCGGGCCGGTGGTGGCGGGCGATGGCTTCGGCGATGGTGTCGGGCAGGTGCCAGTGGCGGGCGATGGTGGCGCCCACGGCGGCGTGGGTGGTGCCCAGCAGCTGCTGTTCGGCCTGGCTCAGGGTCAGGCCGTGGGTCTGGCTCAGCTGGCGGGCCTGGGCTGCCGCCTGGGGCGCAAACAAGGCCATCACCAGCTGGCCCACGTCGTGCAGCAGGCCGGCCACGAAGGCTTCTTCGGCGTCTTGCCGGCCCAGCGGGGCCAGCTCGCGGGCGGCGGTGGCGGTGGCTACGGCATGGGCGCGGTACAGCGCCAGGTTGAAGCCTTCGGGCTGCAGCGGCAGCAGCATCTGCTGCACCGAGACGGCGGCCACGACGGAGGCCACCGGCCGCAGGCCCAGCAGGCGCACCGCGTCGCCCACACTGCCCACGCGGCCGGCCACGCCGTAGAAGGGCGAGTTGGCCAGGCGCAGCAGGCGGGCGGCCAGGCCGGGTTCGTGTTCGATGGCGGCTATGCAGTCGCCGGCCGCCACGGTGTCGCGGCCCAGGGCGCGCATCACCGCGGCCATGGCCTTGGGCAGTGCGGGCAGTTCGGCCAGGCGGCGGGCAAAGGCGTCTGCCGTGGCTTCGGCGCCCAGCCCGCCGGCGCCGGCGGGCTGCAGGGCGGCGGTGGGCAGGCGGTCCATGGTCGTCAGGCCTGCGGGTCGCGCAGCATCAGCAGGCAGCCGTCGTCCACCGGGTAGGGCGCCACGCGGCTGCGCCAGGCCTGGTAGTGGCGGCCGCCGTGGATCACCGGGTGGTGGCTTTCGCGGTCGGGCGGCACGCTGGCCAGCAGCGCTTCCAGCGTCGGGTCGGGCGGGCCGCCCAGGTCGGCCACCCACAGCGGAAACATCGTCACCGCGCAGCGGTTGGCATACACCAGGTGGCCGGTGGCATCAAAGCCCAGCACCGCCATGGGCACCAGGTCCACCATGTCGTGGGCGCGGCCGGCGGCGGTCTGCATCGCACGCAGTGAATCGTGCTCGCGCCGCACCGCATGTTCCAGCCGGCGGTTGGCGGCGGCCAGGCCGGTGTTGGCCACCGACACCTCGTGGGCCAGGCGTTCGTTCTCTTCCACCAGCTCACGCTGTCGGAAGGCCTGGGCGATGTGCTCGCGCAGGCGCTGGTCGTCCCAGGGCTTGGTGAGGAACTTGTACACCGCGCCTTCGTTGACGGCGTCGATGATGGATTGCAGGTCGGTATAGCCCGACAGCGTCATGCGCACCGTGGCCGGGGCCAGCTCCTTGGCACGGCCCAGGAATTCCACGCCCGTCATGCCCGGCATGCGCTGGTCGCTGACGATCACGTCCACCGGCTCGCGCTGCAGGATCTCCAGCCCCGCGGCGCCGGAGTTGGCGGTCAGCACCTTGTAGCCGTCGCGCCGCACCAGCCGCCGCAGGGCCGAGAGGATGTGCTCCTCGTCGTCCACCAGCAGCAGCGTGCGCTCATGCCGGCGGCGCTGGATCAGCTCGCGCGGCAGCGCGCGGCAGCTTTCCAGCAGCTCGGTGAAGGCCTCGGCCGACAGCGGCGGGCTGAAGGCCGGGCCCTGCATGCGGTCGCAGCCATGGCGGCCCAGCAGGCGGATCTGCTCGGCCGTGTGCACGCCATCGGCCAGCACCCGCAAGTGCAGCCCATGCGCCAGCTGGATGACGGAGCGGCTGACCGAGGCGCTGCTGTCGGCCGCGCCGATGTCGTCGACGAAGCTGCGGTCGATCTTCAGCACGTCCAGCGGCAGCGCGCGCAGCCGCGCCAGGCTGGAGTAGCCGGTGCCGTAATGGGCCAGCGCCACTTCCACACCATCGGCATGCAGCGGCCGCAGCGCGGCGCCCACGCGGTCGCCGTGCTGCTGCAGCAGGTCTTCGGTGATTTCCAGGCCCAGCTGGCTGGGCGGCAGGCCGCTGGTGGCCAGCGCGGCCTGCACCTCGGCGGTCAGGTCGCCGTCGGTCCACTGCTGCGGCGCCAGCGCGATGGCGATGCGCCCGGGCTGCAAGCCCTCGGCCCGCCAGGCGGCGGCCTGGGCGCAGGCGGCGCGCAGCAGGCGCCGGCCGCGTTCGCGGATCAGCGCGTCGGGGCCTTCGGTGGCCGGCAGTTCGGCCGGGGCCGGGCGCTGGGGGCCGGGCGCAGCGCATTGCAGCAGCACCTCGGCCCCGATGACCTGGCCGGTGGCCAGGCACACCTGGGGTTGGTAGAGCAGGGTTTCGG
This sequence comes from Aquincola tertiaricarbonis, assembly GCF_023573145.1. Lineage (GTDB taxonomy): Bacteria > Pseudomonadota > Gammaproteobacteria > Burkholderiales > Burkholderiaceae_C > Aquincola > Aquincola tertiaricarbonis_B. Next base: position 3,093,675 of record NZ_CP097635.1, on the reverse strand, counting down.
CTTTCATCCTTCAACACCTTCGGCCGGCAGGCCGGGTTCGGCGTCCCAGGCCGGCGGGCGGTCACCGGCCGCCAGCGATTGCGGCCCGTGCACCGGCACCCACACGCGGAAGGCCGAGCCCTGACCGGGCTGCGACCGCACCTGGATTTCGCCGCCGTGCTTCTGCACGATGGAGAACGACAGCGACAGGCCCAGCCCCGTACCCTTGCCCACCTCCTTGGTGGTGAAGAAGGGCTCGAAGATGCGCCGGCGCACTTCGTCGGGCATGCCGCAGCCGGTGTCGGTCACCTGCACCCAGGCCCAGGGGCCTTCGGTGCCCGAGGCCAGGCGGATGACGCCGCGATCGGGCAGCGCATGCACCGCATTGACGATGAGGTTCATGAACACCTGGTTGAGCTGCGCCGCCAGGCAGGTGACGGGCGGCAGCGCGCCCAGCGCCTTGACCACCTCGGCCTTGTACTTGACCTCATGGCGCACCACGTTGAGCGTGGATTCCAGGCCCAGGTTGAGGTCGGCTTCCTGCCAGTCGGCCTGATCCACGCGCGAGAAGTCCTTCAGGTCCTGCACGATCTTCTTGACGCGGCCCAGGCCGTCGGCCGATTCGTCCAGCAGCTGCGGCAGGTCGGCGCGCAGGTAGTCCAGCTCGGTGTCGGCCCGCTGGCGGGCCAGGGCCTGCTGGGCGCTGGCCAAGGTGGGCTGGGCGGCCGCGGCCTCATGCGCATCGCACAGCGCCAGCAGGTCGTCCACGTACTGGCGCAGCGTGTTGAGGTTGGAGCTGACGAAGCCGATGGGGTTGTTGATCTCGTGCGCCACGCCGGCTGCCAGCTGGCCGATGGAGGCCATCTTGTCCTGCTGCAGCAGCTGGTTCTGCGCCTCGGCCAGGCGGCGGTTGGTGAGCTGCAGTTCCTCGAAGCGGGCCTGCAGCTGCTGCTGCGCCAGCCGGATCTCGGTGCGGTCCTGCAGCATCCACCAGGTGCCGTGGTGGCCGTCTTCATGGTCGGCCAGGTGCGCGTCGATCTGCAGCCAGATGGGGTGGCCGTCGGCATGGCGCATCCACATCTCGTGGTGCAGCGGCTCACCGCGCGAGAGCACGGCCGCCGCGCGCCGGGCCAGCGACTTTTCGTCGTCGGGGCTGAGGTGGCAGCGGCCGGCGGGCATGCCCACCATCGCTTCTTCGCTGTAGCCGAAGATGCGCGCCATGCCGGGGTTCACGCGGCGGATGGTGCTGTCGCACAAGTAGGCCACGCCCACCGGCGCATTGGCCACGAAGCGTTCCAGCTCACGCGCGGTGGCGGCCAGCTCGGCGCTGCGGCGCTGCACCAGCTGTTCCAGCGCTTCGCGGTGGCGCATCAGCTCTTCCTGCGTGCGGCGGCGGTCGCTCACGTCCTGCAGCGTTTCGATGGCGCCGATGATCCGGCCCTCGGCATCGCGCAGCGGCGCGGCGGTGAGGTAGAGCCAGGAGCCGTGCGCGCCGAAGTCGGGGAAAAACGCTTCGGCCTCCAGCCCGCCGGGGATGATGCCGGACACCTTGGCCCGCCCTTCGTACAGCTGGGCCAGCGGCTCGGGCCCCGCGCCGTCGACGATCAGGTCGGCCAGCATTGGCCGCTGCTGCGCGAACAGGGCGCGCCAGGCGTCGCAGGTGCCCAGCACGTTGCTGCGCGGCAGGCCGGTCATGCGTTCACACGCGGTGTTCCAGTGCGTCACGCGGTGGCTGCTGTCGATCACCATCGAGGCGATGGGCGCACCGTCCACGATCTGCCGCAGCATCTCGGCCATCGCGAACATCGTGCGCTGCGCATGCTCGATGTCGGTCTGGTCCATGCAGGTGGCCAGCACCGCCGGGCCGTAGGGCCGTTGCGTGCGGCGCAGGTGCAGCTCCACCGGGCGGGCGGTGCCGTCCTGGCTCAGCAGCCGGGCGGGCAGGGCGGGCGGCTCGGTGTCCTGTGCATCGCCGGCGGGCCACACGGCCTGCAGCGCGGGCTGGTCTTCTTCGCACACCAGGGCGCTGAAGGGCCGGCCCAGCAGCTCGGCCTCACGCCGGCCCACCAGGCGGCACAGCGCGGCATTGGTGGCCACGATGGCGCCGCCGGCCTGCAGCACGGCGGGCACGGCCAGCGCGCTCACCAGCTCGATGTCGGCGGCCTGGGCGGTTACGGTGTCAGGCAGCCTGTTCATGGGGCGGGGCTCCTGGGGCGGTTGCCGGTGGCGCCTCCTGGCGCACATGCAGCGTCAAGCGCAGCTGGTCGCGGGCCGCGAAGTCGCACACCTGGCGCACCACCCGCGCATCGAACACATAGCCCGCGGCCAGCAGGATGGCGCCCTTGGGCGACAGCAGGTCGCGCGCCAGCGTCATGCCCGGGCGCAGCTCGCGCACGTCGATCAGGCGGTCGGCCTGGGCCAGGGCCTCCTGGGCGTCGATCTCGGCCAGCAGCGCCTGCACCACCTTCGGGTCGTAGTGGGTGCCGACGCCACCGCGCAGCATCTGGCGCGCGCGTTCGGGCGGGTGGCGCAGCTCGGCCAGGCTGCCGTGCACCAGGCCGTCGTACTCGTTCACCGCCGCCACGATGCGGGCGCCCAGGCAGATGGCCTCACCCGCCAGCCCGTCCGGGAAGCCGCGGCCATCGAGCCGCTCATGGTGCTGGCGCACGATGCGGGCCGCCGCCTGCAGCTGGGCCAGCGGCATCAGCGCGGTTTCGCCGTCGCTGGTGTGGCGGTTGTAGCGCTGCCGGTCTTCGGCGCTCAGCGTGCTCACCGGCTGGCCCAGCATGCGGTCCGGGAAGCCGATCTTGCCCACGTCGTGCAGCAGGCCGCCCAGGTAAACGTCGCGGCATTCGCGCTCGCCCAGGCCCAGGCGGGCCGCGGTGGCGCGGGCCAGCGTGGCCACGCGGCGGGCATGGCCGGCGCTGCCTTCCCGCATCTCCAGCAGGCCGGAGAACACGTTCACCGTCAGCATGAAGGTGCGGTCCAGGTCCTCGAACGAGGTTTCCAGCATGCGGTTGAGCTGTTCCAGCTCGGCCGTGCGGGCCGCCACGCGCGATTCCAGCAGCCGGTTGGCGGCCTGCAGCTCTTCGTTCTGGCGGGTGGTCAGCGCCACCAGCTCGGCATTGCGGCGCTCCAGGTCGCGGCGGGCCAGGGTGTCGCCCACCGTCAGCAGCAGCTCGTGGTCGTCCCAGGGCTTGGTGATGTAGCGGTGGATCTCACCGCGGTTGATGGCCGCGATGGTGGCGCTGATGTCGGCATAGCCGGTGAGCAGGATGCGGGCGACGCCGGGGTGCTGCTCGCGCGCCAGCTCCAGGAAGCGGGCGCCGTCCATCACCGGCATGCGCATGTCCGAGATCACCAGGTCCACCGGCTCGCTGGCCAGCAGGGCCAGCGCCTCGGCGCCCGACTCGGCCTGCAGGCTGCGCCAGCCTTGCAGCCGGAACAGCCGGCGCAGTGCGCTGAGCACCGATGGCTCGTCGTCCACCGTCAGGATGGTGGGCGGGTCGGGGGCGACGAGGGCGCTGCTCATGGAGGGACGATGGGAAATCGCCCCTGTGGATTCGGACGTGGCGGCCCCCTGCTTGAGCCGTCCGCCCACGCCGGCCGCGGCCGGCGCGGCTTAGTGCGCGCAGCCGGGCCGGGCGTGCGGCGGCTGCGCGTAAGTCCCGATGCGCATGCGGCTGCCCGGGCGCTTGGGGCGCCTTCACACCCCGCCGCGGCTGGCCAGCGCGGCGGCAGCGGCGCGAGTTTCCACGCCCAGCTTCTCGAACACATGCTCGAGATGCTTGTTCACGGTGCGCGGGCTCATGCCCAGGATCTCGGCCACGTCGCGGTTGGTCTTGCCCTTGGCCACCCAGCTCAGCACTTCGGCCTCGCGCGGGGTCAGGGCGGCCATGCGCAGGCGGGTGGGCGGCTCGGCGGTGGCGGCGCGCAGCTGCAGCAGCAGCATGCGTTCACCCAGGCCGGCCGGGCCCAGCGGCTGCACCGTCAGCACCCGGCCATCGGGCGCCACGCACTCGTGGGTGCCGATGGCCGGCGCGGCCAGGGCCTGCAGCATCTCGGTCAGGCGGGCGGCGCCTTCATCCGGGAACAGCGCCCGCAGCCAGGCGGCGGCCTGCGGCGATCGCCAGGCCATGCGGCCCTGGTTGTCCAGCACCAGCACGCCGAAGCCGGCCACGTCCACCGCCTCACGGGCCAGCCGCACGCTGCGGGCGTTGCGCACGTGGGTGGCCAGGCGGGCCAGCACCTCGGGCGCCTGCAGCGGCTTGACCACGTAATCGACACCGCCGCTGTCGAAGCCTTCGACGATGTGCGTGGTCTCCGACAGCCCGGTCATGAAGATCACCGGGATGTGCGACAGCGCCGGGTCGGCCTTGACGCGGCGGCAGGTCTCGAAGCCAGAGAGCCCGGGCATCACCGCGTCCAGCAGGATGGCGTCGGGCACCACCAGGCCCAGCCGTTCCAGCGCCTGCGCGCCGTCGCGGGCCACCAGCACGGTGTAGCCGTCGTCTTCCAGCGCGGCCACCAAGGGGCCGAGCGACTGCGGGGCATCGTCCACCACGAGGACGATGCGGCCTAAATTCATCGGATCACGCGCACTCATCGCACAGGCTCCTCTTGCAGTTCGTCGTCATCGTCGGTTTCGGTGCGCAGCTGGCCGGCCAGTTCGTCGGCCAGGGCGTCCAGCTCGTAGCGGTCCACCGCCTGGCGCAGGCGGGCGATTTCCAGCGCGCAGTCGGGGTGGCTGCGCAGCGCGTTGTCCAGCGTGCGCTGCAGGCCGTGCACATGGCCCAGGCGCGCGTCGCGCAGCAGCTCGCCCAGCACGCCGGGCGGCAGCGCCGGCATGCCCGGCACCGCGGTGGGCGCGGGCAGGCCGCCGGCGGCCCAGTGCGGCAGTGCCAGCTCGGCCAGCCATTCGATCTGCAGGTGCTTTTGCAGCTGGGCCAGCAGCTCCGACTCCATCACGGGCTTGTCGACGAAGCCCTGGCACTGCGCTGCGGCCAGGCGGTCGGCCTGGTTCTCGAAGGCATTGGCCGAGACGATGATGATGGGCAGCGTGGCAAAGCCCGCGGCGCGCAGCGCCAGCGCGGTCTGCCAGCCGTCCATGCCGTCCATGGTCAGGTCCAGCAGCACCGCGTCGGGCAGGTGCTCCTGCACGCTCTCGATGCATTCACGGCCGCTGGCCGCCTCGCGGATGCGAAAGCCCAGCGGCATCAGCATGCCGGCCAGCATCTGCCGGTGGGTGGGCTGGTCGTCCACCACCAGAAGCGTGCGCCGCGCGCCGAAGTAGCCGCTGACGGGCCGGTGCGTGGGCCGCGCCACCGCGGGCTCGCCGATCTCGCGCAGGTAAAGCCGCACGGTGAAGGTGCTGCCCTGGCCGGGCTGGCTGCGCAGCGTCAGCTCGCCGCCCATCAGCTGGGTGAGCAGGTGGGTGATGGTCAGGCCCAGGCCGGTGCCGGGCTCGCCGGTGCGGCGGCCGGCGCTGCCACGCTCGAAAGGCATGAAGATGCGTTCCTGGTCTTCGGCGGCGATGCCGATGCCGGTGTCGATGACCTCGAAGCGCACCACCTCGCGCCGGTAATCCAGCCGCAGCGTCACGCCGCCCTGGTCGGTGAAGCGCACCGCATTGCCCAGCAGGTTGATGAGGATCTGCCGCAGCCGCTTGGCATCGGCCTTCACGTAGGCCGGCACGCGGCCGCTGGTTTGCACCGCAAAGGCCAGGCCCTTGGCCTCGGCCTGCGGCTGCACCATGCGCACCAGGTCGTCCAGGAACTCGTGCATGGCCATGGGCGCCGGGTCCAGCCGCAGGCGGCCGGCTTCGATGCGGGCCAGGTCGAGCAGGCCTTCGATCAACCCGCGCAGGTGCTCGCCGCTGCGGTGGATGGTGTCCACCGAGGCGCGGCGCGCGCCCTGGATGCGTTCGTCCTTCAGCAGGATCTGCGCATAGCCCAGGATGCTGTTGAGCGGCGTGCGCAGCTCATGGGTGATGCCGGCCACGTAACGCGTCTTGGCCTGGTTGGCGGCTTCGGCCAGGTCTTTCGCGGCCTGCAGCGCGGCGTCGGTGCGCTTGTGCGCCTCGATCTCACGCGTCAGCAGCTGGTTCTGGCGGTTGGACTCGTCCTGCGCCATGCGCCGGCTTTCACTGGCCAGCACGATCCACCAGGCCGCCACCGCCACCACCAGTGACAGCAGCGCAAACACCTTGAGCAGCGGTGCACGCAGCGCCTGCGCATTGGCAGCGCCCACCACGGTTTCCTGGTCGTACACCACGCCCAGGATGGTGGCCAGCAGCGCCACCAGCGACAGCGCCACGCCCAGGTACTGCGCCACCCGCCGGTGGCTGTGCACCGCCACGTGGCGCGGCAGCAGGGCCGACAGCGCCCGGCCCACTTGTTCCGAAGCGCGGGCGCCCGTCTTGCACCGGTCGTGGCAGCGCGATTCCAGCGTGCAGCACAGGCTGCAGATGGGCGCTTCGTACGCGGGGCAGTGGGCCATGTCCTCGGCCTCGAACTTGTTCTCGCACACCGAGCAGGTCACGGTCTGCCCCGGCGCCCAGGCCTGGGCATTGCGGCGGGCGATGTACCAGCGGCCCTGCGTCCACCAGGCCAGTGCGGGCGACAGCAGCATGGCCGCGGCCAGCGCGATGAAGGGCGAGAAGGCGCCCGCCACCGGCCCGAACAGGCCCGCATACGCGGCCACCGCCAGCGCCGCCGCGGCCAGCGTGGCGCCCAGGCCCACCGGGTTGATGTCGTAGAGGTAGGCGCGGCGGAACTCGATGCCGCGCGGGCTCCAGCCCATGGGCTTGTTGATCACCAGGTCGGCCACCAGCGCGCCCACCCAGGCGATGGCCACGTTGCTGTACAGGCCCAGCACGCGTTCCAGCGCCTCGAACACGCCCAGCGTCATCAGCAGCACGGCGATGAGCACGTTGAACACCAGCCACACCACGCGCCCGGGGTGGCTGTGCGTGAGCCGCGCGAAGAAGTTGCTCCAGGCCAGCGAGCCGGCATAGGCGTTGGTGAGGTTGATCTTGACCTGCGCCACGATGACGAACAGCACCGTGGCCAGCAGCACCCACTCGGGGTGGTCGAACACGTAGCCGAAGCCGGCGATGTACATCTGCGTGGGGTCGCCCACCTTCTCGGTGGCCACCTGGTGCTGCAGCGCGACGAAGGCCAGGAAGGCACCGCCCAGCATCTTGAGCATGCCGGGCACGATCCATCCCGGCCCGGCCACCAGCACCGCGGCCCACCAGCGCCCGCGGTTGGCATGCGTCTTCTTGGGCAGGAAGCGCAGGTAGTCCACCTGCTCGCCGATCTGCACCACCAGGCTGAAGGCCACCGTGGTGGCGGCGCCGAACATCACGCCGTCGAAGCCGGCGCTGCCCGACACCCGGCCCGCCAGCCCGGTGAACTGCGCATACAGCTGCGGCTGCTTGAGCGCGATGGCGATGAAGGGCAGCACGAACAGCACGATCCAGATCGGCTGCGTCCACCACTGCAGGCGCGAGATGAGGGTGATGCCGTGCATCACCAGCGGCACGATGAGCAGCGAAGACAGCAGGTAGCACAGCAGCAGCGGCCAGTCGAAGTACAGCTGCAGCGCATGGGCCAGGATGGCCGCCTCCAGCGCGAAGAAGATGAAGGTGAAGGTGGCGTAGATGAGCGAGGTGACGGTGGAGCCCAGGTAGCCGAAGCCGGCGCCGCGGGTCAGCAGGTCCATGTCGACGCCGTAGCGGGCCGCGTAGTAGCTGATGGGCAGGCCGGTGAGGAAGGTGACCAGCCCCACCACCAGGATGGCCCACAGCGCGTTCTGGAAGCCGTAGCTCAGCGCGATGGCGGCGCCGATGGCCTCCAGCGCCAGGAAGGAGGTGGCGCCGAAGGCGGTGTTGGCGACGCGGAACTCGCTCCACTTGCGGAAGGTGCTGGGCGTGTAGCGCAGCGCGTAGTCCTCCAGCGTCTCGTCGGCGACCCAGCTGTTGTAGTCGCGGCGGATGCGGAAGATCTTCTGCGTGGGCTGTGCCAAGGGGGTTACTCCGTGCCGGCAAGGCGCGTGGGCGCTTGCAAGAAGCGAACCGCGCCCGGCGCCCCCAACTGTGGCACCGCGGGCGCCCCGGCGGCCACCGTGCCTGCAGCGCCGGGCTACGTTGAATGACGTATTCGCGTGCGTAGCCTGCGCCGGGAACATGGCCGCCATCGACACCGATCAGCCCAACCCCGCAGGAGGAAACCATGTCTGACCAAGCCCGTGACACCGCCCGGATGCTCGAATCGCTGCGCCGCCGGCGCCTGCTGCAGGGCGCTGCCGCGCTGCCGCTGGCCGGCCTGGCCGGCGGGGCCTGGGCCCAGCAGTACCCCACCGCCAAGGTCAACACCAGCAAGCTGGCCGTCACCGACACCGAGGTGACGGTGGGCCAGCTGCACAGCGCTACCGGCACCATGGCCATCAGCGAGACCGGCTCCATCCAGGCCGAGCAGCTGGCCATCGACCAGATCAACGCGATGGGCGGCGTGCTGGGCCGCAAGATCAAGGTGATCAAGGAGGACGGCGCCAGCGACTGGCCCACCTTTGCCGAGAAGAGCAAGAAGCTGCTGGTCAACGACCGCGTGGCCGCCGTGTTCGGCTGCTGGACCAGCGCCTCGCGCAAGGCGGTGCTGCCGATCTTCGAGAAGGAGAACGGCATGCTGTATTACCCCACCTTCTACGAAGGCCTGGAGCAGAGCAAGAACGTCATCTACACCGGCCAGGAAGCCACCCAGCAGATTCTGTGGGGCCTGGACTGGGCGCAGAAGACCAAGGGTGCCAAGACCTACTTCCTGGTGGGCTCGGACTACATCTGGCCGCGCACCTCGATGAAGATCGGCCGCAAGCACATCGAGAACGTGCTCAAGACCAAGGTGGTGGGCGAGGAGTACTACCCGCTGGGCCACACCAACTTCAACTCGCTGATCAACAAGATCAAGGTGGCCAAGCCCGACGTGATCTTCGCGGCGGTGGTGGGTGGCTCCAACGTGGCCTTCTACAAGCAGCTCAAGGCCGCGGGCGTGACGGCGGACAAGCAGTTCCTGCTCACCATCTCGGTGACCGAGGACGAGGTGCTGGGCATCGGCGGCGAGAACATCGCGGGCTTCTACTCGTCGATGAAGTACTTCCAGAGCCTGGACAACGAGAACAACAAGAAGTTCGTCGAGGCCTTCAAGGCCAAGTACGGCAAGGACGCGGTGATCGGCGACGTGACCCAGGCCGCCTACCTGGGCCCCTGGCTGTGGAAGGCCACGGTGGAAAAGGCCGGCAGCTTCGACGTCGACAAGGTGGCCGCCGCCTCGTCCGACATCGAGCTGAAGACCGCGCCCGAAGGCTATGTGAAGCTGCACCCCAACCACCACCTGTGGAGCAAGACGCGCATCGGCCAGGCGCAGAAGGACGGCCAGTTCAAGGTGGTGGCCGAGTCGCCGGCGCTGATCGAGCCGAACCCGTTCCCCGAAGGCTACAAGTAAAGCGCCGGGGGGCTGACATGAGCTTGTCCGAGATGTGGAACATCGGGCTGATGCAGGGCTTTGCCGGCCTCAGCCTGTTCTCGGTGCTGCTGCTGATGGGGCTGGGCCTGGCCATCATCTTCGGGCAGATGGGCGTGATCAACATGGCGCATGGCGAGTTCATGACCATCGGCGCCTACACCATCTACCTGGCTTCGCACCTGGCCGAAACCCATGCGCCCGGGCTGGTGCAGGCCTACTTCCCGTTCGCCATCGTGCTGGCCTTCGGGTTGGCCTTCGCGGCGGGCTGGGCGGTGGAGTGGGCGGTCATCCGCCACCTGTACCGCCGGCCGCTGGACACGCTGCTGGCCACCTGGGGCCTGTCGCTGGCCATGCAGCAGGTGTTCCGCTCCACCTTCGGCGCCAAGGAAGTCAGCCCCACGCTGCCCGACTGGCTGATGGGCAGCTGGGCACCGGCCGAGGGGCTGGACATCCCGATCAACGGCCTGTTCGTGATGGCGCTGACGGTGGCGGTGACCTGCGGCGTGCTGATCGCGCTGTACAAGTCGCGCTGGGGCCTGCGGGTGCGGGCCACGGTGGCCAACCGGCCGATGGCCAATGCCACCGGCATCAACACCCGGCGCACCGACCGGCTGACCTTTGCCATCGGCTGCGGCATCGCCGGCGTGGCGGGCGCGGCCTTCACCACCATCGGCTCCACCGGGCCCACCTCGGGCTCGCTGTACATCGTCGACGCCTTCCTGGTGGTGACCTTCGGCGGTGCGGCCAGCCTGTTCGGCACCGTGGTCTCGGCCTTCGGCATCGCGCAGACGCAGTCCATCTCCGAGTTCTTCATGACCGGCTCCATGGCCAAGGTGCTGACGCTGTCGGCCATCGTGGTCATCCTGATGTTCCGGCCGCAGGGCCTGTTTGCCGTGAAGGTGCGCAAATGAACGCAGCCCGTCTCTTCATGGCCCGCCACGGGCTGGGCAGCGTGCTGCTGCTGGCGGTGCTGCTGCTGGTGGTGTTTCCGCTGACGCTGGACCTGTTCCGCATCAACCTGGTGGGCAAGTACCTGAGCTACGCCTTCGTGGCGCTGGGGCTGGTGATGCTGTGGGGCTGGGGCGGCGTGCTCAGCCTGGGGCAGGGGGTGTTCTTCGGGCTGGGCGGCTACGGCATGGCCATGTTCCTGAAGCTGGAAGCCAGCGACCCCGAGTCCACCAAGATCCAGAGCACGCCGGGCATCCCCGACTTCATGGACTGGAACCAGGTGACCGCGCTGCCCGCCTGGTGGCAGCCCTTCCACAGCCTGCCGCTGACGCTGCTGCTGATGCTGGGCGTGCCCACGCTGCTGGCCTGGATCATCGGCTTTGCGATGTTCAAGCGCCGGGTGGGCGGGGTGTACTTCGCCATCATCACGCAGGCGGTGGCGCTGATCCTCACGGTGCTGATCATCGGCCAGCAGGGCTACACCGGCGGCGTCAACGGCATGACCGACCTGAAGACCCTGGCCGGCTGGGACACCCGCACCGACAGCGCCAAGTGGACGCTGTACTTCGTGTGCGTGGCGCTGCTGCTGGCGGCCATCGTGCTGTGCACCTGGGTGCAGAAGAGCAAGCTGGGCACGCTGCTGCTGGCCATGCGCGACAAGGAAGACCGGGTGCGCTTCTCGGGCTACGACGTGGCCAACTTCCGGGTGTTCGTGTTCTGCCTGTCGGCGCTGCTGTCGGCGGTGGGCGGGGCGATGTTCACGCTGCAGGTGGGCTTCATGTCGCCCAGCCTGGTGGGCATCGTGCCGTCGATCGAGATGGTGATCTTCGCCGCGGTGGGCGGGCGCATGTCGCTGGTGGGCGCGGTGTACGGCGCGCTGCTGGTGAACTACGGCAAGACCTACTTCTCCGAAAGCTTCCCCGACCTGTGGCTGTTCATGATGGCCGCACTGTTCCTGGGCGTGGTGCTGGCCTTCCCCGATGGCCTGGCCGGCGTGTGGAACGACAAGGTGGCACCGCGCTTGAAGGCCTGGGCGGGGCGCAAGAAAGCGCCTGCACCGGTCGTGGTTGCCCCGGCGGTCAACACCGAACCCGTGACCCCACCCAAGCCGCTGCCGCGTGAGCGTGGCGCGGCCGAAGGAGCAGCGGCATGAGCAACACCGACTTCGCGCTGGCGGTGGAAGACCTCACCGTCTCGTTCGACGGCTTCAAGGCCATCAACGGGCTGACGCTGTACGTGGACCGCAACGAGCTGCGCGTGATCATCGGCCCCAATGGCGCGGGCAAGACCACGCTGCTGGACCTGATCTGCGGCAAGACCCGCGCCAGCCACGGCAGCATCAAGTTCAAGAACCAGGAGATGACCCGCATGGCCGAGCACCGCATCGTGCGGGCGGGCATCGGCCGCAAGTTCCAGACGCCTTCCATCTACGAGAACCTGTCGGTCTTCAAGAACCTGGAGGTGAGCTTTCCGCGGGGGCGCAGCGTGTTCGGCGCGCTGGCCTTCCGCTGCGACAGCGAGGTGAAGGACCGCGTGCAGGCCGTGGCCGACGAGATCGGCCTGGGCGATGCGCTGGACACCGAAGCCGGGCTGCTGAGCCATGGTCAGAAGCAGTGGCTGGAGATCGGCATGTTGCTGATGCAGGAGCCCGAGCTGCTGATGCTGGACGAGCCCATCGCCGGCATGAGCGTGCGCGAGCGTGAGCTGACCGCCGACCTGCTGCAGCGCATCTGCAAGGGGCGCTCGGTCATCGTCATCGAGCACGACATGGACTTCGTCAAGCGCATCGCCCACAAGGTGACGGTGATGCACCAGGGCCGCATCCTGGCCGAGGGGTCGATGGACCAGGTGCAGAACGACCCCAAGGTGATCGACGTGTACCTGGGCCACTGAAGGAGCGCCGCATGCTGAACGTACACAACCTGCACGTGGCCTACGGCCAGAGCGAGGCGCTGCACGGCATCGACTTCTCGGCCAAGCGCAACGAGACGGTGGCCATCATGGGCCGCAACGGCATGGGCAAGACCACGCTGTTCAAGAGCCTGATCGGCATCCTGCCTGCGCGCAGCGGCAGCATCGAGGTGGACGGCCAGGACGTGACCAAGCTGGAGAGCTACCAGCGCGTGGCCAAGGGCATCGCCTACGTGCCGCAGGGCCGGATGATCTTTCCCACGCTCACCGTCACCGAAAACATCCGCACCGGTCTGGAGAACGCCGCCAGCCAGCGCATCCCCGACGAGATCTACGCGCTGTTTCCGGTGCTGTTCGAGATGCGCCACCGCAAGGGCGGCAACCTGTCCGGCGGGCAGCAGCAGCAGCTGGCCATCGCCCGCGCGCTGGTCACCAACCCCAAGGTGCTGCTGCTCGATGAGCCCACCGAGGGCATCCAGCCTTCCATCATCAAGGACATCGCCCGCGCGCTGAACGAGATCCGCAAGCTGCGTGAAATCACCATCGTGGTGAGCGAGCAGGTGCTGAGCTTTGCGCTGGACGTGGCCGACCGGCTGTTCGTCATCGAAGGCGGCCGGCTGGTGCACGAGAGCCCCCGCGCCGGCATCGACGCCGAGCGCATCAAGCAGTTTTTGTCGGTGTAAACCAAGAGGAGCGACACATGCCCGAGACCCTGATCAAGGTGGACCTGAACCAGCCCGCACCCAGCAACGAGAAGGTGCACAACCGCTGGCACCCCGACATCCCGATGGCCTGCTGGGTGAACCCCGGCGACGACTTCGTGCTGGAAACCTACGACTGGACCGGCGGCTACATCAAGAACAACGACAGCGCCGACGACGTGCGCGACATCGACCTGAGCACGGTGCACTACCTGTCGGGTCCGGTGGGCGTGAAGGGCGCCGAGCCCGGCGACTTGCTGGTGGTGGACCTGCTGGACATCGGCGCCAAGCCCGACAGCCTGTGGGGCTTCAACGGCTTTTTCAGCAAGAACAACGGCGGCGGCTTTTTGACGGAGCACTTCCCGCAGGCGCAGAAGTCGATCTGGGACTTCCACGGCATGTTCACCAGCTCGCGCCATGTGCCGGGCGTGCAGTACGCCGGCCTGATCCACCCCGGCCTGATCGGCTGCCTGCCCGACAAGCCGATGCTGGAGAAGTGGAACGCGCGCGAGACGGGCTTGATCGCCACCGACCCCAACCGCGTGCCCGGCCTGGCCAACCCGCCCTTTGCCGGCACCGCCCACCTGGGCCAGCTCAAGGGCGATGCGGCCGCGAAGGTGGCGGCCGAAGGCGCCCGCACCGTGCCGCCGCGTGAGCATGGCGGCAACTGCGACATCAAGGACCTGTCGCGTGGCAGCAAGGTGTTCTTCCCCGTGTACGTGGACGGCGCCGGACTGTCGGTGGGCGACCTGCACTTCAGCCAGGGCGATGGCGAGATCACCTTCTGCGGCGCCATCGAGATGGCCGGCTGGGTGCACATGCGGGTGTCGCTGATCAAGGGCGGCATGGCCAAGTACGGCATCAAGAACCCGATCTTCAAGCCCAGCCCGATCACGCCCACCTACAACGACTACCTGATCTTCGAAGGCATCTCGGTGGACGAGCAGGGCAAGCAGTACTACCTGGACGTGCAGGTGGCCTACCGCCAGGCCTGCCTGAACGCGATCGAGTACCTGAAGAAGTTCGGCTACTCGGGCGCGCAGGCCTACAGCATCCTGGGCACGGCGCCGGTGCAGGGCCACATCAGCGGCGTGGTGGACGTGCCCAACGCCTGCGCCACGCTGTGGCTGCCCACGCAGATCTTCGACTTCGACATCAACCCCAGCGCGGCGGGGCCGGTCAAGCACCTGGACGGCAGCATCGACATGCCGCTGTCGCCCGACCTGTAGGCCAACCAGCATGCCGACCTACGACTACCGCTGCGACCAGTGCGGCCCGTTCGAGGCGCTGCGCCGCATCGCCGACCGCGAGCAGCCGCAGGCCTGCCCGAACTGCGGCGCGGCGGCGCCGCGCACCTGGCTGGCGGCAGCCCGCATCGCCGACATGGACCCGGTGCTGCGCACCGCGCTGGCCACCAACGAGCGGGCGCGGCATGAGCCGAAGCGATCAGGCGACTATGCGCGCCTGAAGCACCCGGCGGGCTGCGGCTGCTGCAGCGCCGGTGGCCGCCGCAGCGCGACGGTGACGGGAGCGCAGGGCCAGAAGGCCTTTCCCACCAAGCGGCCGTGGATGATCAGCCACTAGGCAGCTGCAGCTGCTCGGCCAGGTGGCCGTACACCAGGCTCACCCGGCGCAGGTGGCGCGAGCGCGGGTGCGTCAGCAGCCACAGCGTGGTCTGCGCCTCGGGCAGCGGCTCGGTGAGCCGCCGCAACTCGCGCCGGCCTTCGGCCAGGAACATCGGCAGGATGCCGACGCCCAGGCCGAGGGCCACCAGCTCCAGCACCGAGAGGATGCTGTTGACGCGGTAGCGCGGCACCAGCTTGGGCAGGTGCCGCTGCCGCCAGCGCACCGAAGGATGCTCGGGCAGCGCATCGTCGGGCGCAATCCAGTCGGCGCTGCCGGCCTCGGCCTGCGCCCAATTAGGTGCGCCGCGACGGCGGGGCCCATACACCGCCACCTGGATCGGCCCCAGCGGCTTGCCCACCAGGTGCTCCGGCGGGCGCTGCGTGGCCCGCACCGCGATGTCGGCATCGCGCCGGGTCAGGCTGGCCAGCTCGTTGCCGGTGTGCAGTTCGAAGCTCAGCAGCGGATGCACGCGCGCCAGGTCCTGCAGCGCCGGTGCCACCAGGCCGTGCAGCACCGCGTCGGTGGTGGTGATGCGCACGCTGCCCGAGACCGGCGAGGGCGCGGCTTCCACCGCGGCGCGCGCGGCCTCCATCGCCGTTTCCAGTTGCTCGGCATGCTCGGTGAGCGTGGCGGCCATCTCGGTGGGCAGGTAGCCGCTGCGGCTGCGCTCGAACAGCGGGCGGCCGAGCCCCCGCTCGATGCGCTGCAGCGAACGGAACACGGTGGAGGCGTCCAGGCCGAGCCGATCGCCGGCGGCGGCCAACGTGCCGCCACGGGCCAGGGCCAGCAGCAGCTGCAGGTCGGCAGGGCTCAGCTTGTATTGCGTGGCTGCAATCGGCCGTTGCATGCGCGTCTATTCCGGTTTCGTTTGTGCAATCCTACAGTGGCCGCCTGTCCTTACTGCTTGACCGACATGACTTCTGCTTCACCTGCCGCACCCCTGGTGCTGGTGTCCCATGCCTTGTGCCCCTATGTGCAGCGCGCGGCCATCGTGCTCGCCGAAAAGGGCGTGCCCTTCGAGCGGCGCGACATCGACCTGGCGCACAAGCCCGACTGGTTCCTGCAGGTGTCGCCCCTCGGCAAGACACCTGTGCTGCTGGTGCACGGCCAGCCGGTGTTCGAGTCGGCGGTGATCTGCGAATACCTGGACGAGACGCACGCGCCTGCGCTGCATCCGCACGATGCACTGCAGCGCGCGCAGCACCGCTCGTGGATGGAGTTCGGCTCCGCGGTGCTGAACCTGATCGGTGGCCTCTACAACGCGCCTGACGAAGCGGCGCTGCAGGCCCGCGCCGATGAGCTGACAGCCCGCTTCACCCAGCTGGAGTCGGTGCTGGGCGACGGGCCGTACTTCGGCGGCACGGCCTTCACGATGGTGGATGCGGTGTTCGGCCCGGTGTTCCGCTACTTCGACGTGCTGGACGACCTGGGCGAGTTCGTGCGCTGGCCTGCGCTGCCGCGCGTGGGCGCCTGGCGGCAGGCGCTGGCGTCGCGGCCCTCGGTGGTGCAGGCGGTGCGGCCTGACTACCCTGCGCTGCTGCGCCGCTTCCTGCAGGCGCGGCCGTCGGCGTTGGCCCGGCGCGTGGCGGGCAGCGCGCCGGCAGGCGCCTGACCCTGCCTCACTCCGCCCACGCCGCCGCCAGGTGGTCGGAGAAGGCCCGCACCTTGGCCGACTGCCGCCGCTGCGCGGGGCTGACCAGGTGCAGCGGCAGCGCGGGCGCGGCCCAGTGCGGCAGCAGTTGGCGCACCTCGCCAGTGGCCAGTTCTTCGGCCAGCAGCCAGGTGGGCACGTAGCCGATGCCCATGCCGGCCAGCACCGCGGCGCGAACGGCTTCGGTGCTGTTGGTCTGGAAGCTGCCTTGCGCGCGCAGCGTCACCTCGGTGCCCGCGGCCACCGGCGCACCAGGCCCCGCGATGAAGCGCCAGGCATTGCCGGTGGCCAGCTCGGTGTAGACGATGCAGTCCAGCTGCTGCAGGTCTTCGGGCGTGCGCGGCGTGCGCAGCGCCCGTGGCAGCGACTGCAGGTAGCGGCGGCTGACCAGCACCGCGCGCCGGCTGGTGGCCACGCGGCGGGCCACCAGGCTGCTGTCGGCCAGCTCGCCGATGCGCACCGCCAGGTCGATGCCGTGCTCCACCAGGTCGATGAAGCCGTCGTGCAGTCGCAGGTCGATGCGCACGCCCGGGTGCTGCGCCATGAACTGCTGCACCAGCGGCAGCACGCGCAGCCGGCCAAAGCCCACCGAAGCGGCCACCCGCAGCCAGCCGGTGAGCTGCTGCTCGCCGCGGCGCAGGCTGGCTTCGGCCTCGGCGATCTCGGCCACCAGGCGGCGGGCCTGCTCGAAGTAGCGCTCGCCTTCTTCGGTCAGCGCCAGCGACCGCGTGCTGCGGCTCAGCAGCCGCGCGCCCAGCTGCCGCTCCAGCGCGGCCACCTGCTTGCTGACGGCGCTCTGGGTGCTGTGCATCTCGCGCGCCACGGCGGTGAAGCTGCCGCTTTCCACCACGCGCACGAAGGTCTGCATCGCCGTCAGCCTGTCCATGGGCCTGCCTCACTCATGCCTGAATGGACTGGATGTTAGGCCTGGCGGATGGCTAGTGTGAACCTGGGGCATCAATCACAGTGAGGGCTGTCAACACACCGTTTGGAGCAGCCCTGATGAACACCTTCCAAGTGCCCACCCGCGACCAGGTGTCGCCCGCCAACCAGGCCTTGTTCGACCAACTGGAGAAGGGCCTGGGCAAGGTGCCCAACCTGTACGCCACGCTGGCGCTGTCCGAGCATGCACTGGCCAGCTACCTCGCGCTGCAGAAGGCGCGCAGCAGCCTGTCGCCGAAGGCGCGCGAGGTGGTCAACCTGGTGGTGAGCCAGGTGAACCGCTGCGAGTACTGCCTGGCGGCGCACACCGTCATCGGCGGCATGGTGGGCTTGCAGCCCGGCCAGCTGCTGGAGATCCGTGCCGGGCGTGCCAGCTTCGATGCGCGGCTGGATGCGCTGGCGCGACTGGTGCACGACATCGCCACCCGCCGCGGCCAGGCCGACCCCGGGCTGCTGCAGGCCTTCTTCGCAGCCGGCTGGACGCAGGAGAACCTGGTGGACACCATCGTGGCCATCGGCGACAAGATCATCACCAACTACCTGCATGCCACCACGCAAGTGCCGGTGGACTTTCCGCCGGCGCCGCCGCTGAACGACTGAAGCGCGGTCCTCCAGGCCTGTCGCCTAGGCCCGCGTGGGCAGGTCGAACTCGATGCAGGTGCCCACGCCAGGTTGCGAGCGCACCGCCACGTGGCTGCCATGCAGGTCGAGGATGCGGCGCACGATGGCCAGCCCCAGCCCGGCGCTGCCGGCCTGCGGGCCGCTGCCGCGCCAATGGCGCTCGAAGATGCGGGGCAGGTCATCGGGGGCGATGCCGCCACCGGTGTCGGTCACGCTGACGCGCTGGCGCGCGCCGTCGGCCTGCAGCCCCAGGGTCACCTGGCCGCCGGGCGGCGTGCAGCGCAGCGCGTTGTCCAGCAGGTTCTGCAGCAGCCGCTCCACCAGCCCCAGGTCGGCCCACACGGGCGCCGGACCATGGCTCTCGGCGGCCAGCGCCAGGGCCACGCCCCGGGCCCGGGCCACCGGCTGCAGGCCTTGCACCACGTCCTGCAGCAGCTCGGCCAGGCAGAAGGCTTCGCAGCGCGGCTGCACTTGCGGGTCGTCCAACCGCGCCAGCTCGAACAGCTGGTCGATCAGCCGGCGCAGCCGCTCGCTCTGGCGCAGCGCGGTGTGCAGGCGCGCCGTGCGGTCCGGGGTGCCCGTCGCAGGGTCTTCGATCAGCAGGCTTTCCAGCTGGCCGCGCAGGGCTGCCAGCGGCGTGCGCAGGTCGTGCGACAGGCCGCTGACCAGATCGCGGCGGCGCTGGTCGGCCTGCTGCAGCTGCTGGAACTGGGCGTCGACCCGGCGGGTGAGGGCAGCCACCGCCGCTTCCAGCATGGCCACTTCGTTGGGGGCTTCCTGGCCCGGCGTGCCGTCGGTGCGGATGTCCTGCACCTGGGTGGCCAGCCGCCGCAGCGGCCGTGTGAGCGCATGCAGCAGCACGTAGGCCACCAGCGCGGCGCACACGGCCACCAGGGCGAAGGCGGCGGCCAGTTCACGCCCGGCCAGTGACGGCGCCACCTGGGCGGCCACGCTGCGTTGGGCCTGGCCCTGGAGCACCACGTACAGATAGCCTTCGCCAGGTGCCGGCAGCGGCGCCACCGACACCGGCACTCGCTGGCCGGGCCGGCGCGGGTCGTCGCCCAGCACGGGCAGCGCGGCGGCCTGCCCGCCAACCGCCAGCAGCGCGGCCACGGCCTGCACGTCCACCCGCCGGCCCAGCGGGTCGTCGGTGGTGGGCACCCCCAATGCGTGCGCGCGCACCTGGCCATCAGGCCCCAGCAGGTACACCTCCACTGCCGGATTGATGGCCATGACATGGCTGGCCAGCAGATTCACCACCGGCTGCTGCACCTGGCCCTGGTCATCCAGCAGCGGCGCCGGCAGGTGCTGGCCGATGTAGGCCGCCAGGCCCAGGTTCATGCGCTGGGCCGTCTCCTGCGCCGCTCGGCCGTTGCCTGCGTGTACCACCGCCAGCAGCGCCAGCGCCAGGCCGGCCATCACCAGGCCCATGGCCAGCGCCAGGCGCAGGTGCAGGGGCCAGCGGGTCACGGCGCCTCGAAGCGGTAGCCCACGCCCCACACGGTGCGGATGAAGCCGCCGTCCCGGCGGTTGTCACCCAGCTTGCTGCGCAGCCGGTTGATGTGCGCATTGACCGTGTGGTCGTAGCCGTCGTGCGCGCCGCCCCAGACGCTGTCCAGCAGCTGGTCGCGGGTGAAGACGCGGCCGGGGTGGCGGGCGAAGTGCCAGAGCAGGTCAAACTCACGCGGGGTCAGCGGCAGCACGCGCCCGGCCAGCCAGGCCTGGCGCTGCGGATGGTCCATGCGCAAGGCGCCAGCTTCGAGGGTGGAGGGGGTGTCAGCGGTGCCGCCGTGGGCGCCCCGTGCTGCAGAGCGGCGCATCAACGCGCGCAGCCGCGCCGTCAGCTCCTGCAGGCTGAAGGGCTTGGTCACGTAATCATCGGCGCCCAGGTCCAGGCCCTGGATGCGGTCGGCTTCCGTCGCCCGCGCGCTGAGCATCAGGATGGGCAGGTCGCCCGCCTGGGCGCGGATCTCGCGGCAGACGTCCCAGCCGTTCAGGCCGGGCAGGCCCAGGTCCAGCACCATCGCGTCCCAGGGCCCGCGGCTCATCGCCAGGCCCAGGCCCTGCCGGCCGTCGTGCGCCAGCGTCACCTGCGCCGGCAGCCCGGCCAGGTGCTGGTGCAGCAGGGCGGCGATGTCGGGGTCGTCTTCCACCACCAGCAGGCGCCGCGGCGGCAGAGGGTGAGGGGCGGGCAGCGTGGTCATGGCGGCTGGCCGGGCCGGAGGGCCGGCACCGGCAGGGGTGGAACACCCCCGCTCAGTCGCTGCCGCGCGCGCCGCCTTACAGCGAACGTCGACGTGCCGCCAACCAACCCACCGCGCCCAGGCCGGCCAGCATCAGCGCCAGGCTGGCGGGCTCGGGCACCGGCGCCGCCACGAAGCTGATGCGGTAGAGCTCGGTGTCGGCCGCCAACCCGCTGCGGAAGGTGTAGCCGGCGGCGGTGGTCAGGCCGTTGAAGGCCGCGAACTCGGCGAAGTTGTGTGCCACCACCGACTGCTGGTCGCCCCGCAGCGCGGCATTGCCGACGAAGGCTGCGGCTGCGGGGTCGAACACCTCGGTGCCGGCGTCCCAGAGGTCGCGGGCGCGCACGCTGATGCTGGTGATGGCCAGGCTGCCATCGGCATTGAACATCCGGTACGCGGTGGGCGAATCGTTGCCCAGGAAGAAGTCGTTGCTGGGCACCACCATGGCCGCGTAGCTGAAGTACGGGTTGAGCGCGGTGTTCACGCTGACCGTGGTGCTGGCCGACAGCCC
This sequence comes from Aquincola tertiaricarbonis, assembly GCF_023573145.1. Classification (GTDB taxonomy): domain Bacteria; phylum Pseudomonadota; class Gammaproteobacteria; order Burkholderiales; family Burkholderiaceae_C; genus Aquincola; species Aquincola tertiaricarbonis_B. The sequence goes on along the minus strand of NZ_CP097635.1, from coordinate 3,073,021 downwards.
TGGCAGCAGCGGCGAGCTGCCGATGGTGCCCACGGTGGCGCCCGGGTCGGCCGCGGTGAAGGCCGGCAACCACAGCGAGCCCGAGCCCAGCTCGGCCACACGCTGGATGGCGGGTGAAGCCACCTGGCCCAGGTCGAAGCCGTCGAACGCGCCGCTGCCGAAGCCGAAGTTCAGCGGCGCGACGACGGTGCCGTCGCTGGCGGCCAGGTTCTGCACGCTGATGGTGACCTGGCGCACCTGGGCCTGCGCGGCAGCGCCGGCCAGCAGCAAGGTGGTGGCCAGGGCCAGCGGCGCCGTCGCGCCGAGCCGGCGCAGGGAGGGGAGGGGGAAGGACATGGGCAACTCCATCGGTGGAAAAACCGTCAGAGCCCCAGCTTAGGCAGCGGCTGCTGCCCAATCCTCACGGCATTCTCACGGGCTCCGTGCGCCGCAGCAGCCAGTCACGCGCCTCGCCCTGCACCAGCGGCAGCAGCCGCTCGCGCACGGTGGCGTGGTAGTGGTTCAGCCAGGCGCATTCGTCCTCGCGCAGCAGCGCCAGGTCGATGCAGCTGGTGTCGATGGGGCACAGCGTCAGCGTCTCGAAGTCGAGGAACTCGCCGAACCCGGCGGCCGGCGCGGGCACGTTGAGCACCAGGTTCTCGATGCGGATGCCCCATTGGCCCGGCCGGTACAGCCCCGGCTCGATGCTGGTGACCATGCCGGGCTCCATCGCCATGTTCGCGTCGGGCACGGCCTTGGCGATGGTCTGCGGGCCTTCATGCACGTTGAGGAAGTAGCCCACGCCGTGGCCGGTGCCGTGGCCGTAGTCCAGGCCCTCGGCCCACAGCGGCGCACGGGCGATGGCGTCCAGCATCGGGCCCGGCGTGCCGCGCGGAAAACGGGTGCGGCTCAGCGCCATCGTGCCCTTGAGCACCAGGGTGTAGTCGCGTTTTTGCTCGGCCGTCACCTGGCCGATGGCCCAGACGCGGGTGATGTCGGTGGTGCCGCCCAGGTACTGGCCGCCGGAATCGATCAGCAGCAGGCCGTCGCCTTCGATCACCGCATGCGATTCGGGCAGCGCGCGGTAGTGCGGCATCGCGCCATTGGCATTGACGCCGGCGATGGTGGCAAAGCTGGGGCCGATGCAGCCGGGCCGCTGGGCACGCTCTTCGGCCAGCCATTCGTCCACCGTCAGTTCGGTCAGCCGCTCGCCGCGGGCCAGCGCGGCCTCGAAGCGGGCATAGAAGGCGCACATTGCCGCGCCGTCTTCGGCCATGGCCTGGCGGATGTGGGCGGCTTCGGCCTCGGTCTTGCGGCTCTTGGCCAGCGTGCTGGGGTTGATGGCTTCCACCACCGCGCAGGCCAGCCGCTCGCGCGCGCCCAGCGTGGTGCGGCGCGGGTCCAGCAGCAGCCGGGCATCGGCCGGCACCGCGGCCAGGGCCGCGGCGGCCTGGTCATAAGGCGCCACGGCCACGCCGTCGGCCTGCAGCGTGGCGGCCAGCGCCGGGCTCAGCTTGCCTTCGGCGATGAAGAGCGTGGCACCTGCGGGCGCCAGCAGCACATGGGCCAGGAACACCGGGTTGTAGTCCACGTCGGCGCCGCGCAGGTTCAGCAGCCAGGCCACGTCGTCGACGGTGGAGATGAGGTGGTGCGTGGCGCCGTGGCGGGCCATGGCCTCTCGCACCAGGGCCAGCTTGGCGCTGCGCGGCAGCGTGGCATGCGGGGCGACATGTTCATACACCGGCGCGGCGGGCAGGCCGGGGCGGTCGGGCCACAGCTCCTGCAGCAGATCGACGTCGGTGCGCAGCTGCACGCCGGCGGCCTGCAGCACGCTGCGCAACTGCTGCGCGGCGCCCAGACCCAGCACGTTGCCGTCCACGCCCACGGTGTCGCCAGCCTGGCAGGCGCGGGCCAGCCAATCAACGTGCGCGGTGGAGCCGCCGGTGGCGATCTTGACCAGCTCGATGCCGCTGCCGGCCAGCTGCGCTTCGGCCTGCACCCAGTAGCGGCTGTCGGCAAACAGCGCCGCCTGGTCGCGGGTGACCACCAGCGTGCCCATGGAGCCTGTGAAGCCCGACAGCCACTGCCGGCCCTGCCAGCGTTCGGGCAGGTATTCCGAGAGGTGCGGGTCGGCGGAAGGCACCAGCACCGCGGCCAGCTGGTGGCGGGCGAGGGCGGCTTGCGCGTCCTGGATGCGGGCGCGATGGATGGAGCTGCGTGTGTCCATGGTCAGGAAAGTGCTGCGGTGGTGCGGGGGTACGGGCAAGGGTACGGGCGAGGTTAATGCAGGCCGGCCGGCCCCGCGGCAGGGGCCGGCTTCAAAGCCGTTCAGGCCGTGGCCAGGCCGGCCTCGCGGGCCCGCTGCATCAGGTCCAGCACCTGCAGGCCGGCGCTGTCCTGGTCGGGCCAGCCCAGAGCGGCGGCGCGGTGGGCCGCCGACCACGGCAGGTGCTGGCGGGCCACGCGGCGCAGGTCGTCCAGGCTGCAGCCCAGCACACCCAGGCGGAAGGCGGCGCGCTGCGCATCGGTGACGCCGGCGCGGCCGGCATGCCAGGCCTTGGCCAGCTGGGCCAGGCCACGCACCGGCGGGTCCAGCCGCTTGATGACGCTGAGGATGGCTTCGTCCAGCATCACCGGCGTGAACTCGCGCGTCTGCAGTTCGTCCAGCGCCGTCTGCATGTCGGCGAAGGTGGCGGCCAGCCGCGGGTCGGACATGCTGGCGCACAGGAACACGCCGCCGGCGGCGTCGTAGGCGGCATGGGCGCCATAGGCACCGCCTTGTTCACGCAGCAGCGGGTGCAGCAGCTGTTGCTGCAGCAGCTGGGCCAGCACGGCCAGCGCAGGCGCGTCGGCATGGCCCAGCGCAGGCACCGACCACAGCGCGCTGCAGTGGTTCACCTGCGCCGGGGCCAGCACGCCCTGGGTCACCTGGCCGGGCGCCGGCTGGCCGCCCAGGGTTGTGGCGGGGGTGGCTGCGGGGGCGGCCGCGGTGGGCGCCGGGCCCAGGCAGGTGCTCAGGCCGTCCAGCAGGCGGGCGGCATCACCCTCGATGCCAGCGCACAGCAGCACCCGCGGGCTGCGCAGCAGCAGCGCATGCACGCGGCGCAGCGCGGCCTGCACCGGCTGCAGGCCTTCAGGCTGCGCCAGTGCCTGCTGCAGCTGCCCTTCGAAGGCCAGCGAAGGCAGGCCGTGCACCGCCCGCTCGATGCGGGCGCTGGCCTGGGCCTGCGCGCGGGCTTCGGCCATGGCCAGTTGCGGCGCCTCGTCGGCCAGGTTGGCCAGGCGCGACTGCAGCCGCTCCTGCAACAGGTAGCGCAGGCGCTCGGTGTCGTCGAAGTCGGGCGCCTGCAGCCAGGCCGCCGCCACCTCGGGGATGCCGGCCTGTTCTTCACGCAGTGCATCGATCTGCAGCGTGACTTCCAGCCGCGCGCTGCCGTCGATGACCTGCAGCGCACTGGCCTGCAGCCGCATCTGCGCCACCCGCAGCCGACGCCAGGTGGCGGCGGCCTGGTGGCTCATGCCGTTGGCGCCCAGCTGCGGCAGCAGCTCGGCCAGCAGGTCCAGCCAGGGCCAGTCGGCCTCGGGCGCGGCGCTGAGGTCGAACTTGACCAGCCCATGGCTGAGCCCGTTGGTGGGCAGCGAGAGCGCATGGTCTTGCCACACCGCCGGGGCCAGCGGCAGCAGCGGCCGCGCCTGCCGCTCCACGTCGGCGGGTTGGATGCGCGGCATCACCGCGTCCAGGTCGGGTTGTTCGGCGTTCTGGTGGCTGGCCAGGCGGGCGCTGTCGGCTTCGATGGTGGCGCGCTCGTCCGCCGTCATGCGGGCCTGCCAGTCTTGCGTGAAGCGCTCGGCCGCTTCGTCGCGGCGGGCCAGGAACTGCAGCTCGGGCCGGATGTGGGCCACCAGCGTGGGCAGCGGACCCAGCAGGGCCTGGATCTGCCGCTGCACGAAGCCGGGCTCGGTGATGGCCTGCTCCAGCCGCGCCAGCGCGGCGTCGGTGTCCAGCACCGCCAGCAGGTCTTGGTGGCGCACGGCGGCCTGGGCCAGGCCGATCAAGCGCTGCACGCCCTTGACGTTGCGCCGCTCGGCAAAGCGCAGCTCGCGCACGCCGGCCTGCAGCAGCTCGGGCGGCAGCGGCGTGGCGGCCGCGATCTCGAGCGTCCGGGTGATCAGGCGGCGGGCATCGGCCAGCTGCGCAGGTTCCAGTCCCGCCATGCCCACGTGCAGCAGGATCTCGGTGGTGGAGGCGTCCAGGCCGGTGTGGTCCGACAGGCGGCCGAAGCCGGCCGCCTCAATCGCTTCGCGCAGCATGCCGCCGCCTTGCGCCAGCAGCACGGTTTCCAAGAGGCGCGCGCGCATCACCGCGTCCAGGTCGGCCTCGCTGCCCAGGCGCCAGGCCATCTGCAGCCGGTGGTCGTGCTGCGAGGCCGGCGTGGCGGGCACGTCGATCACCACCTCGCGCAGGCCGCTCCAGGGCTGCACCGTGGGCGCGGGAATGGGCGCGCGGCGATCGGCAAAGGCCGACAGCACCTGCCGTTCGATGCGCTGCTGCACCTCGGCCGGGTCCATGTCGCCCCAGGTCATGAACACCGCCTGCGATGGGTGGTAGTGCTCGGCATGGAAGGCCACCAGGTCGGCATGCGTCAGCCCTGGGATCTGCAGCGGGTCGCCGCCCGAGTCCACCGCATAGGTGCTGCCGGGCAGCAGCTCGCGGTTCAGGCCCAGGTACAGGTGGCGGCCGGGGTCGGCGTAGTTGCCCTTCATCTCGTTGAGCACCACGCCCTGCAGCTGCAGCTGGCCGCCCTCCAGCACCGGGCGCCAGGCTTCCTGGCGGAAGTCCAGCGGGTCCAGCCGCGGGAAGAAGGTGGCGTCCAGATAGACGTCCATCAGGTTGAAGTAGTCGGTGCGGTCGGGCGTGGAGAACGGGTAGACCGTGCGGTCCGGGTAGGTCATCGCGTTCATGAAGGTGGACAGCGACCGGCTCATCATCGAGAAGAACGGGTCGCGCACCGGGTAGCGCCGTGAGCCGCACAGCAGCAGGTGTTCCAGCACGTGGGCGCGGCCGTCGCCCACCAGGGGCAGCGTGGGAAACGCGATGAGGAAGGCACGGTCCTCGTCATAGGTGGCGATGTGCACATGCCGCGCGCCGCTGGCCGCATGCTGGTAGACGGTGACCTGGGCCTGCAGGGCCGGGTAGTGCTGGGTGCCGATGGCGGTGAAGCTGGACATGGATGCGCGGAGGTGGCGGAAGCCCACAGTAGGCCTCAGAAACTGAAGGAATGGATTTTTGCAGGGTCGGTGCTTGCAGGAATAGGTTTCTCCTAACGCGGCGATTCAGCAGCAACAACGCAACCCGCCTGCGCCCCCTGGTTTCGACAATGGCGGCATGGAAATCAACCTCGACGCCAACGCCACCACCGCCGTGCTGCCGCAGGCCCGCCAGGCCGCGCTGGCCGCCATGGCCGCCGACTTCGGCAACCCCAGCAGCACCCACATCGCCGGCCTGAAGGCCCGCGCCATCCTGGACGAGGCGCGGGGCGCCGCCCGCCGGGTGCTGGGTGTGGGCAGCGGGCGCATCGTGTTCACCAGCGGCGCGACCGAAGGCATCCAGACGGCGGTGCTGTCGGCCCTGGTGCATGCGCGGGCGGCGCTGCGCCCGGGTGCGGTGGTGCGCCCGCAGCTGCTGTATGGCGCCACCGAACACAAGGCCGTGCCGCAGGCGCTGCAGCACTGGTGCACGGTGCTGGGGCTGGACTGGCCGATACGCGCCATTCCGGTGGGGTCAGATGGCCGCCACGACCTGGCCTGGCTGAAGGCGCAGGCGCCCACGGCCGCACTGGTGTGCACCATGGCCGCCAACAACGAAACCGGCGTCATCAGCGACCTCGACGGCATCGCTGCCGTGCTGCAAGGCAGCGCCGCGCTGTGGCTGGTGGACGGGGTGCAGGCGTTGGGCAAGCTGCCGTTGCGGCTGGCGGAGCGGCGCATCGACTATGCGCCGTTCTCCGGCCACAAGCTGCATGCACCCAAGGGCACCGGCCTGCTGTACGTGCGCGAGGGCGCACCCTTCACGCCGCTGCAGGCCGGTGGCGGCCAGGAATCGGCGCTGCGTGCCGGCACCGAGAACATGCCCGGCATCGCCGCGCTGGGCGCGGTGCTGCGCGCGCTGGAGCAGGGCGAGGCCTTCTGCGACGCCGCCACGCTGGCCGACTACCGCGCGCGGCTCATGGCCGCGCTGGGCGAGGCGCTGCCCGGCCTGGTGTTCAACGCGCCCCCTGCGGCCTGCCTGCCCACCACACTGAACTTCTCGGTGCCGGGCGTGCCTTCGCGCCAGTTGCTGGACGTGTTCGATGCAGCCGGCCTGCGCATGAGCGGCGGCTCCGCCTGCAGCGCCGGCACGCCCGAGCCCAGCCCGGTGCTGTGCGCCATGGGCGTGCCGGCGGCGCAGGCCGCCTCGGCGGTGCGCCTGTCCTTCGGCGCCGCCGAAAGCGCCGCCGCCATCGACGAAGCCTGCGCCCGCATCCGCGCCTGCGGCCAGGCGTTGCGCGCCCATGGCGCGCTGCCGGCCTTGGCACCCGGGCGCGCTGCGCCGCCGCTGCTCAACCGCTTCGTGGTGGAGGGGGCCTGCTGCTACCTGGTGGCCGATGCCGCCAGCCGCCAGTGCCTGGTGATCGACCCGCTGCCTGAACTGACCGACGAGCTGCTGCGCTGGGTGCAATGCCGCGACCTGAAGGTGGTGGCGGTGCTGGACACCCACAGCCATGGCGACCATGCGTCGTCGGCCCGCCTGCTGCGCGAGGCGCTGGACATGCAGCAACCGGGCGAGGCGCCGGCCGATCCGCTGGGCTGGCCGGCCGATGTGCAGCGTATCCACCTGGGCGCGATGAACCTCACCCGGCTGGCGGTGCCAGGCCACACGCTGGATGCCACGGCCTACCTGCTGCGTGACGCCGAGGGGGGCCTGCGCTGCGCCTTCGTGGGTGACACGGTGCTGCCCGGCGCGCTGGGCCGCAGCGACCTTGCGCAGAGCGATGCGATGGCCTATGCCGCCTCGCTGCGCATGCTCGATCAAGCGGTCGGCCGCCACACCCTGCTGCTGCCCGGCCATGACGACGACGACCAGCAGGCCTGCACGCTGGCCGGCGAGCTGCGCGTGCAGCCGCTGCTGCGCGGCGTGCTGGACGGCACGCTGAGCGACGAAGCCTTTGTCACGCGCAAGGCCCAGATCGAGCGCGACTTGGCACCCACGCCCTACCAGACCCTGGCCTGCGGCGCGCGGGTGGACGGCTGCCCGCCGAGCGAACCGGTGGGCCTGCCGGCCGACCGCTTGCTGGCGCTGATGGGGGCGGCGCCCGCACCGGTGCTGGTAGACGTGCGCGAAGCCACCGAGCAGCAGATGGGCGGCCTGCGGCTGCCCGGGGCCGGCGCCAGCGCCGAGCAGGTGCCGCTGCCCGAGCTGCTCAATGCGCTGCCGCGCTGGCTGCGGCTGCCGGCCGGCACGCCGGTGATCTTCTACTGCCGCAGCGGCAACCGCAGCGCGCAGGCCGCCCGCGCGCTGCGCCGGCTGGGCCATGCCAACGCCTGGAGCCTGGCCGGCGGCCTGGCGCTGTGGCCGCGTGCGGTGGCACCGGTGGGGGTGGGGGCCGAACCGCTGCCGGCCTGAGGATCAGTCGGCGTACTTCAGTTGGCGTACTTCAGCGGCAGGCAGGTGGTGTACTTGAGCTGCTCCATCGCAAAGCTGGAGCTCACGTCGTGCAGGTGGGTGCCGGCGATCAGGCGCTTGTACACAGCGTCGTAGGCCTTGATGTCGGGCACCACCACGCGCAGCAGGTAGTCCACGTCGCCGCTCATGCGGTAGAACTCCACCACCTCGGGGATCGCCTCGCAGGTGGCGCGAAAGCGCTCGAACCATTCTTCGGTGTGCACCGCGGTGCGGATGCTGACGATCACCGTCACGCCGACGTTGATCTTCTCCGGGTCCAGCAGCGTCACCTGGCGGGTGATCACGCCCGCCTCCTTCAGCCGCTGCAGCCGCCGCCAGCACGGCGTGTTGGACAAGCCCACCGCCTCGGCCAGCTGCGCCAGCGGCGTGGTGGCATCGGCCTGCACCAGCTCCAGCAGCTTGCGGTCGATCGCGTCCAGAGAGATGTGTTCACCCATGCGGCGGGATTACACCATCGGGTCCATGCCGAGCGGCGGCGCTGCAGCGGGTAGGGCGCACGCCGGCACTGCATGGGGTATGCGGCCAGCGGCCTGGCGCAGCAGATCGCGCAACCACAGCAGGCCGGGGTCGCGCGTGCGGTACTTGTGCCATTGCATGGTCATCTCGGTGGCGGGCATGGGCACCGGCATCGGCAGCAGCACGATGGGCAGTGCCGGCTGGACGCGCCGGGCCAGGCAGGCGTGCACGGTGGCGATGAGCTCGGTGCCCACCACCAGTGCAGGCAGCATGGCAAAGCTGTAGGTGCTCACCTCCACCTGGCGGTGGATGCCGCACTGCTGCACGAACCAGTGGTTGAACAAGGGCTGGTCGGCGTCCAGCGGTTGCATGGCGACATGCCGGGCGTTGGCATAGCGCTGGGCATTGACGCCGAGACGCGCATGGCTGCTGTCTTTCCATACGACGCACACGAACTCGTCGTGGAACAAGGTGTCGGTCGGGTGATCGGCCGAGCAGTAGGCCTTGGGCACCACCAGCAGATCCGCCTCGCCGCGCTCCAGCGCCCGTGCAGGCTGCGGCGTGTGCGGCAGCAACCGCCAGCGCACCCGGCTGCGCTGGCGTGACGCCAGGGCCAGCGCCTCGGGCATCAGCACCTCCATCCCGTAGTCGGAGACGAAGATCTTGAATTCTCGGGTGGTGGAGGTGCAGTCGAACTCGGGCTGCGCCGACAGCGAGGTCTCGATGCGCACCAGCACGTCGCGCACCGCTTCGCACAGCACGGTGGCGCGGGGCGTCACCTCCATCTGCCGGCCCACCTGCACCAGCAGGTCGTCCTCGAAATAGTCGCGCAGCCGGCCCAGCGCATTGCTCATCGCCGACTGCGACAGATGCACCCGTTCGGCCGCTCGCGTGATGCTGCGCTCGGTCAGCAAGGCATCCAGGCAGACGAGCAGGTTCAGGTCGAGCTTGTTGAATCGCATGGTGAAGGGTTATCCCCCGATGTATGGGCCGCGTCGATGCGCGCCATGGACACAGACCATTTTGCGTGAGGGCGGCCTTTGCTTAGCCTCGACCCACAACGAGAGGAGACCTGCATGAAGACACCGAGGGGTGCCTGGTCGCGCCGTCAGGCGCTGGTGGGGCTGGGCGCGCTGCTGGGGCTGGACCTGGCCGTTGCGCAGGGCTACCCGGCGCGGCCGGTGCGGCTGGTGGTGCCTGCGCCTTCGGGCACCTCGCCGGACGTGATGGCCCGGGCCTGGGGCGATGCCTTCTCCAGGGCCACCAGCCAGCCGGTGCTGGTGGACAACAAGCCGGGCGCCAGCACCATGATCGCGGCGCAGGCGGTGGCTGGCGCGCCGGCCGACGGCTACAACTTGCTCTACACGTTCAACAACACCTTCTCGATCAACCCGTGGGTGTTCAAGAAGATGCCCTACAAGGCCGACGACTTCGCGCCCGTCAGCCGCCTGCTCTCGGTGCCTTATGTGCTGCTGGTGTCCAGCGAGTCGCGCATCCGCAGCCTGCAGGACCTGGTGGCCGAAGCGCGGTCGCATCCGGGCACGATGAACTACGCCAGCGCGGGTATCGGCAGCGGCTTTCATGTGGTGATGGCACGGCTGCTCAACGCGGCGGGCGTCAGGATGACGCATGTGCCCTACAAGGACTACTTCCTGACCGACCTGATGGCCCAGCGCATCGACGTGGCCTTCGATGCCAGCACCAGCGCCATTCCCCAGGTCAGGGCCGGCAAGCTGCGGGCGCTGGCGGTGTCCAGTGCGCGGCGCATCGACGCGCTGCCCGAGGTGCCGGCCATCACCGAGACCTACCCCGGCTTCGTGGGCGATTCCTGGCATGGGTTGTTCGCGCCCAGGGGCACGCCGGCTGCGGTGCTGGCCGCGCTGGAGGCCCAAAGCCAGCGCATCGTCGCCGCGCCCGAGTTCCAGGCCCGCTTGCGTGAGGTGTCGCTCACGCCCGTGGGCAGTTCCGCCGAACAGTTCCGGCAGTTCCTGGCGGCCGATGCCCAGGCCTGGGGCAAGGTGGTGCGCGACAACGACATCCGGCTGGACTGAGCATGCACCCCCGCCGCCGCTCCGGCGTTTCCACACCCCCCAACATGCGCCGACCCCACGGACGGGCCGGGCAGGAGACACCTTGATGGCCCTGCACCTTCATTGCCAGCGCCTCTTCACCGGGCTCGATGACACGCTGCACCACGACCAGACCGTGGTGATCGAGGGCGGGCTGTTCCGGTGGGTAGGCCCTCGGGCGCAGGCGCCCGCGCTGCAGCCGGGCGACACCCAGGCCGACGCAGGCTCCCACTTCGTGATGCCCGGACTGGTGGACGTGCACACCCACCTGGTCTTCGGCAATGCCCGCAGCGAGGAGGACATCGACCTCGGCTGCACCGCCGAATTCCGCGCCTTGCGCGGCCTGTTCTTCGCGCAGCGGGTGCTGGCCGCGGGCTACACCTCGGTGGTGGTGCCGGGCGATGCGGGCAACTGCAGCATCTCGGTTCGCGACGCGATCCGCGCCGGCCTGTTCGACGGCCCGCGCATCGCGGCCAGCAGCCACGTGGTGGCCAACCGCCACAGCCTCAACGACTGGTTCCCGGAACATGTGGGCACGCCGGACTACTTCACCGGCCGGCTGTGCGAAACCCGCGACGCGCAGCTGCAGGAGGTGCGCCGCCAGGCCAAGGCCGGCGTGGACTTCATCAAGATCGCGCTCGACGGCACCCACCTGCGCGCCGACGGAACGCACATCGCCGCCTTCACCCAGGACGAGGTCTCGGCGATGGTGGCCGAGGCGCACCGCCTGGGCAAGAAGGTGGCCACCCATGCCTACGGCAAGGAGGCGGTGCTGCAGGCTGCGCGCGCCGACGTGGACGTGGTGTTCCACGCCTTCTTCGCCGATGACGAGTGCGCCGAGGCGCTGCTGGCCGCGGGCTCGGCGGTGGCACCCACGCTGACCTTCCTGCGCAACAACATCGAGTTCAGCCTGCCGCATGAGCCTTCGCGCACCTCGGGCTACCTGGCCATGCAGCAGCGCGTGGTGGAGATCGGCTGCCGCAACCTGCGCCGCCTGAAGGCGGCCGGCGTGCCCTTCATAACGGGCAGCGATGCCGGCTTTGCCATCACGCCGTACGGCGAGTGGCATGCGCGCGAGATCGGCATCCTGGTGGACTGGCTGGGCTTTACGCCGGCCGAGGCGCTGCGCGCGGCCACTGCTGTCTCGGCGCGGTTGATGCCGCGGGGCCGGGTCGGCACGCCCGCCGGGGCGGCCACCGGCGCCATCGAGGCGGGCCGGCATGCCGACTTCATCTTCGTCGACGGCGACCCGCTGAGCGATGTGGGCGTGCTGCTGCAACCGGGTGCGGTGGCCGCGGTGCACGTGGGCGGCCAGCGCCTTCAGCCCGAGCTGCGCCGGTACGACCGCTGGGCCGTCAGCGATTTCAACACCCTGAAGTGGAACGACCTCTACACCCGCGAGCGTGTCGCCACGCTGCAGCTGCAACCATGAAACTCGAAACCGCCCTGTCGATCGCACGCGCCACGCTGGCCGAAGGCCAGGCACGTGGCTGCGCACCCCTCACCGTCGCAGTGCTGGACGCCGGTGGCCACCTGGTGGCGCTGCTGCGCGCCGATGGCAGCAGCCTGCTGCGGCCCCAGATCGCCACCGGCAAGGCCTGGGGCGCGCTGGGCCTGGGCTTTGGCGGGCGTGAGCTGGCGCGCCGCGCCGAGCGCATGCCGGCCTTCTTCCACGCGCTGTCCGACCTGTCTGGCGGCCACATGGTGCCGGTGCCCGGCGGCGTGCTGGTGCGCGATCCGGCCGGCCTGCTGCTGGGCGCCGTCGGCGTCAGCGGCGATACCTCCGACCAGGACGAAGCATGCGCCGTGGCCGCCGTGCAGGCCGCCGGGCTGCTGGCGGACACGGGCGGGTGAGGCCAGGCTGGCAAGCGCTGCCGCGCTTGCAGGTTAGGGGGGGCTCTCGTCGCCGCAAGCTCCCAAAATGGCCGGCGCTGTAAACCATGAGAAGGATCGTTCATGACGGCGCAACGGATGAAGGGGCAACGCGGGAAGCTGCGCTCCGCGGCCCAGGCTGCGCTGGCCGCCTTGTTGCTGCACACAGGCGTGGCCAAGGCGGTCGGTCCGCTGGTGGATGATCTGTCGGCCGAAGAGCTCACGGCCGCCATGGCGCAACTCGGTTCCACCGACCGCATGTTTGGGGGCGGTGTGGTGGTGGCCGGCGGCAATGGCAATGGCAATTTCATCGGCATGAATGGCCAGCCGTTCTACGCCTCCACACCGTGCTCAGGCACCGCGCTGAGCAGCGGCTCGGTGTTGACTGCGGCCCATTGCTTGGCACCTTCGCTGCATCGGAAAACCGTCAACGGCGAGATCGTCAACTTCGGCAGCGGACTGGGCACCGGCTATACCGTGGCGCAGGGTGACGGTGATCGGCTGGTGGAAAAAGTCGTCGGGGCCGGTGGCCGCATCTCCAGCCGGCTCGGCACAGGCGCCAGCGCGGGTGGCCGGGTGCTGGCCTACATCACCCACAACCCCTATCTCGGCGAGCGTGACTGGGCCCTGGCGGCCGTCGGCCTGAGCCGCGGCGCGCTGGCGCCCGCGATGGCCGTGCTGGCCGGCACGCCGGGCATCGACACCACGCCGGTGCCCTACAAGCCGCCGCCTGGCGTCACGCAGGCCGTGCCGGCCAACACCTACCTGGCCTACCAGGTGGGCGCCTCCAGCCATGCTGCGGTGCTGACGCAAAACTGGAGCCTGTTCGATACCCGCGGCGGCGCCGTTCTGGCACACCCCGTCGGCAACTTGCTGCTGGTGGAGTACGCGGTGGCCCGCCAGATTGCCAGCACGCCGCTTCCCAACAGTGCTGCGGGTGTTCCGGTGCCGCCGTACCTGTACGCCAATGAACTGCGGCTGGGCGGTGCGACCAACTACGCGGGCGACAGTGGAGGTGGCATCTTCAGCTTCACCGCCAGCGGCCAGCCGGTGCTGCGTGGTCTGGTCAGCTACGTGTGGCACGAAGGAAACGAGGACACCGTTGCGCTGACAGGCCGGCATGTCGGCTTCGTGGCGCCCGACTACGCCCCCCTGCAAACGGCCCGGCAGACGATGGGCCTGTACCAGGGCCTGACGCAGGCAGACGCGGGCAGCGTGTCGTGGCTGCCGCGCTTTGCCAGCGAGGAAACACGGGGCGTCATCGGCCCGCAGCCTCCGGGGCCGGTGGTGCTGGCGCAGGTGACGGGCGTGTTCGTGCTGCCTGGCGCTTACCTGGACAGCCTGGCCTGGGTCGCCTTCAACGGTCAATACGACCATCACCTGACGCTGTCCAGCGGTGCCTTCATCACCGGCATCACGTTCGACGAGAACGTGCGCGTGTCGCAGCTCCAGTTCTTCGATGGCGGCCTGGGTGTCAAGCAGCCGGTGGCTTTCATCGAAGCGCAGGGTGCGCCCGGCTTCTATGTGTTCGATCGGCCGGTGCAGGACTTGTGGCTGTCGGGCTTCGACAACCACGACAGCACCGGCACCCTGACCCTGGGTCTGCTGCTGGCCTCGCAGGACGGACTGGACGAGGGCTCAGCCGAACGCCGCATGGCCACCTTTGCCGACACGGCGGCCGACGGTCCCGCCGATGTGACGTTGCACTGGTCTGCCACGCGTGTGCTGCAGGCGGTGCCGGAGCCTGCTGGCTGGGCCTTGCTGCTGGCGGGGCTGGGCATGCTGGCCTGGCCACGCCGCGCGAGCCCCCTTCGGCCCACCTCGGTCACGCGCGCGAACTCCTGGGCCTGCACGACGATGCCTACCCCGGCCCGGCCAACCACCCCACCCACCGCGGCCGCCAGGCCAGCAGCAGGGCCAGGCTGAGCGCCGCCACGGCCAGGGACATCACCCACACCAGCGCGGCCATCGACGGGTGGTCGGCGGCCAGGCACAGGGCCAGTGAAGCGGCGAGCGCCAGCGCGCCCAGCGTGCGCAGCAGGCGGGCGGTGCCCGCTGCAGGGGCCGGCGTGGGCCGCACCTGTTGCCAGTGCGCCTCCATCGCCAGCGCCAGCCAGCCCAGGCCGATGAAGCTGCACAGCAGCGCGCCAGCCAGCAGTGCGGACTCAGGCATGGCCGGCCTCCGGCATCGGGGTGGCGCCGGTGCCCACTGGCACCGCCTCGGCCCCGGCGGGCACCGCCTCGGCCCCGGCCGGCACCGCCGCCCGCGCGCGCCGGCGCAGGTGCCGCGCGGCGCCGGCCGCCAGCGCGGCGGTGGCCAGCAGCACCAGGTCGACGCCGGCCACCGGCCAGTAGCCCTCGGCCAGCGTCTTGACCAGGTGGTCGCCGGTGGTCAGCGCATTGAGCAGCACGGCGGCCACGGCCAGCACGGCGATGGCCACGCACTGCTCGGCCCAGGCCGGCGCGATGCGGGCCTGGCGCACCGGCGCCGTGCGCCACCAGGCGTGGCAGAAGGCCAGCGCCCAGGCGGCCCAGAAGAGGCCTTCTTCCCAGTCGCCGCGGGCCGGCAGGGCCTCGGGCAGCAGGCGGTTGGCCACCAGCACGGCAGCAGTGGCCGCCAGCATGCCGGTGACGGTGGTCACGGCCAGCGCATCCACCACGCGGCTGCCGGCCTGGCCCTTGGCGGCATGCTGCTTCTTGCGCTTTTCCACGAAGAAGACGAAGCCGGTGGCGATGCACACGCAACCCGCCAGCCCGCCTGCGAAGTACAGCACCCGCAGCAGCCAGTGGCGGAAGTGCTGCAGGTGCAGGCCGGTGATGAAGTTGTTGATGCCGTCCACCATCGCGGGCGGTTCGTCCTCACGGATCACTTCGCCGGTGGGGCCCTTGAAGTGGATGCCTTCACCGGTCAGCGTCACCCGGTCGGTGCCCGCGCGGTACACGCTGACGGTGGCGTTGGCGTCGCCCACGTGGTGCACGGTGAGCATGCCCACCTCGCCGGCCATGCCGCGGGCGGCCCAGCGGCGCTGGGCTTCGGCCACCATCGCATCCACCGACGCCAGCGGCGCCGGTATGCCGGCCGCCTCGTCAGGCAGGCCGGTGCGGGCGGCCTCGGCCTTGGCATGGGCGTCGTGCAGCGGCTGCAGCAGCGTGCTGCCGATCGGAAAGTACATGGCCGCGAAGATGATGAGCCCCGACAGCGCGAACATGAAGTGGAAGGGCAGGGCCACGACGCCGGTCAGGTTGTGCAGGTCGAGCGCGCTGCGCTGCGTGTGCTTGCGCGGCCGGAAGGTGAACAGCTCGCGGAACAGGCGCCGGTGCATCACCACGCCGCTCACCAGCGCGGCCAGCATCACCATCGCCGCCAGGCCCACGATCCAGGCGCCCAGGTCCTTCCAGTGCAGGTGCAGGCTGTAGTGCATCGGATAGAAGAACTGGCTGCCCAGCTTCAGACGGTCGTCGGGCAGGGCCTGGCCGGTGCGCGGGTCGACGGTGCCCACCACGTACACATGGTCGTCGTGGGCGTTCTTCGGGTTCGGCACCTCGAAGCCCGACCACACCGTGAGCACCGGGTCGCGGTGCGTGGTGTAGGCGCCCCATTCATGCAGCGGCAGCGTGGCCGGCAGGGCGCCGGTGCTGCGGCTGCGGGCCTCTTCCATCGTCAGCGCCGTGGGCTGCAGGCGGCGGAAGGCCGGCTCCAGCAGGCGGTCGAAGGACGGCATCGGCTGCGGCTCGAAGCGGGTGGCCGGGAGGGCCCAGCGGTCGATCTCGCGGTCATACACCGAGAGCGAGCCGAAGAAGAACACGGCCATCAGCACGAAGCCCAGCACCAGGCCGAGCCAGGTGTGCAGCCAGGCCATCGATTGGCGGAAGGTGGAGAACATGGCGGCGGCTCCGGATGATCAGGCCAGGGTGCGGGCCAGCCACCAGGCGGCCGCCGTGCTGCATGCCGCGCCGCCCAGCAGCACGGCCCACAGCACCCGCAGCCGCCGGGCCGCAAACGCCCAGCAGAAGAGGCCCAGGAACAGGACAAAGGCGAGCAGGAAGACGAGCTTCTCCGCTTCTTCAAAGCCCATGCCGCCGTGCACCAGCAGCACGATGCCCAGCGCGCAGGCGCCATAGGTGAAGGCATAGCTGCCGCCCAGAGCGGCCAGCAGGCGTGAAGCGATGTGGAGCGGCCCGTGCGGGCGTGCGTGTGCCATCTGGTGGGGCTGCTGGAAAGCGATGGCACAGCAGCGGAGTGAGAACGATTCGCAACTATAAGCTGCCCGTGCCGGCCTCGCTACCATGGCCTTACACCACGCCACGACACACCGTGAACTACCTGATCTTCGACCTCAGCGACAGCACCGACGGCATCCACACGCTGGAGGCCATGGCCTCCACCCGGGCCGACCAGCAGGCCGCCGTGCAGGCCGAGGTGCAGCAGGTGCTGGACTGGGCCTGGCAGGCGTTTGCGCACAGCCACGGCCCGGTGGACGAAGGCGGCGACTGGGACCACGACCTGCAGCAGCAGGACGAGGGCGGCTGGCACACGGTGACGCTGACGCTCAGCGCGTCACAGGCCTTCCTGGAAGCGTTCGAGGCCCGTTTCGGGGTGCCGGGCGAAGAGGACTGACCCCACGCGCTCAGGCACTTTTAAGCGCCTGCGCCATCTGCTGCAGGTCGATCAGCGGCAGCATGCGTTCGGTCTCGCCGTCGCCCACCAGCACCATCGAGCGGCGCGGCTTGCCGGGCTCCCAGCGGGCGCGTTCGATGGCGGCCAGGGCCGGCACCGCGAAGCCCACCGGGGCGCCCGCCACCTCCACCACCAGCACGCTGGCGGCCGGCGTCACCTCGGGCGGCGGACCGCCGGTCAGGCGGCTCAGGCACATCACCGGGATGGCGCGGCCGCGGTGCAGCGTCACGCCCAGCATCGGGCCGATGCCGGCAAAGCGGGCCAGGTCGGGCGTGTAGCACAGGATCTCGCGCACCTGGTCCAGCGGTGTGGCCGTTTCGGCGCCCAGCACGAAGGTGACCAGCATGCGCCCGCGGGCATCGGCCGCCGTCAGCGGGCCGCTGGCCGCTGACGCCGCGTGTTCGTCGGCCGGGCCATCGCCCTGACGGCCCGTGGCGCCGGTGGGCGAAGCAGCGGCGGGCGGCGCCGGTGGTCGCCCCGCCGCCGCGATGCGCAGCAGTTCGTCGTGGGCCCGCAGCGCGTCGATGGACAGCAGCATCACCGGCGTGCCGGGCAGCGAGTCCGGCGCCTGCATCACGCCGTGGAACAGCGAGGGCGCAGGCAGCGCCAGCGCGGGCAGCGGCACCATCGCGCCGGGCGGGCGGTCGATCATGTCCATCACCTCGTCCACCATCAGCGCCACGGCCCCGGTGGGCAGTTGCACCACCACCGCCTGCGGCGGCTGCCGGTGCGCGCCGGCCGCCAGGCCCACCACGGCCAGCAGGTCCACCGCCGGCACCGCGCCCAGGGTGCTGGCGGCCATGCCACGGCAATGGCCCTGGGCCAGCGCGGTGCGGGTGTCGAGCTGCGGGTCGGCGAGGGTGGACTGCACGGCCACCGCGTCGATGGCCATCAGCAGCTTGTCGCATCGCAGCAGCAGCGTGGGCACCGGCCGGCCGCCGTGCTCGGTGCCGGCCGGGCCGGCGGCCTCGGCCACCACCGGCGCGCCCGACAGCGCGGCCAGCACGTCGGGTTGAAGCACGCTGCAGCGCTGGCCGTCGTCGGCGGTGATGCAGTGGCTGAAGATCAGCGGCGTGTCGCAGCCGGCCTCCATCGGCGAGGCGGCCTCGGGCCGGGCCGAGAACACGCTGTCCACGCGGTCGGCCAGCAGCCCCAGCAGGCCGCGCGTGCCGCAGGGCCGGTCGTGCGCCATCACCACCACGCAGGCGCCTTGCGGGCTGGGCGTGACGGCCTGGCCCAGCATGCCGCGCAGGTCCATCACAGGCACCGTGCGGCCGCGCAGGTCGATGCCGCCCAGCAGCCCCGGCACCTGGCAGGGCAGCGCGGCGAGCGGGCCCAGCGGCAGCACCTCGCGCAGCGCCGTCATCGGCAGCGCCAGCCGCAGTGCGCCCAGCGAGAAGCTGCCGTAGCGCGCTGGTGCGCTGCCGCCGTTCATGCCGCTTCACCCGGCCCCGACAGGGCCTGGATGATGCGGGTGACGTCCTGCGCCGTCTGGCGCTGCTGCTCGGCGGCGCCGGCGATGGCCTGCACGCTGCTGCCGGTGCGCTGCACGCTGCCCAGGATGCCGTCGAAGCTGCGCGCCGCATTGGCGCTGACACCGGCGCCGCGCTCCACCTCCACTGCCGATTGCGCGATCAGCGCCGCGATCTCGCGCGCGGCGGCGGAGCTGCGCTCGGCCAGCTTGCGCACCTCGCCGGCCACCACCGAGAAGCCCACGCCGTGCTCGCCGGCCCGCGCCGCCTCGATGGCGGCATTGAAGGCCAGCAGATTGGTCTGGCCGGCGATGTCGCCGATGGTGCGCACGATCTCCGACACCCGGTTGGAGCCCGACTGGATGGCCGCGATGGCCGCCAGCGCCTGCTGCAGCGCCTCGGCACCCGATTGCGCGGCGCTGCTGGCCTGCTGCGCCATCTCGCCCGCCACGGCGGAGTGGGTGGTGATCTGGCCGATGGTCTCCAGCAGCGTCATCACGCGCTGGCGCATCTCCTGGCTCTGGCAGGCGATGCGCTGCTCCAGCATCACCTCGTTGGTGACGTCGAAGGCGTACTTGACCACCTTCGTCACATGGCCGTTGAGGTCGCGGATGGGGCTGTAGGTGGCCTGGATCCACACGTCGCGGTCGTACTTGCCCACGCGGTGGAAGCGGTTGCTGATGAACTGACCTTCACCCAGCCGCAGCCAGAAGTCGCGGTACTCGGCCGCCCGCACATAGTCGGGCGGGCAGAAGATGCTGTGGTGCTGGCCCTGGATCTCGCGCAGGGTGTAGCCCATGGCCGCCAGGAAGTTGCGGTTGGCGGTGAGCACGTTGCCGTCGAGGTCGAACTCCACCACCGCCTGGCCCAGGTCGATGGCCTGCACCTTGGCCTCGAACTCGGCCGCGCGCAGCTTGGTGGCCGTCACGTCGGTGGCGAACTTCACCACCTTCACCGGCCGGCCCAGCGGGTCGAAGATCGGGTTGTAGCTGGCGCGTATCCACACCTCGCGGCCACCCTTGCCCAGGCGCTTGTACTCGCCGGCCTCGAACTCGCCGCGGCCCAGCCGTTCCCAGAAGGCCTCGTAGGCCGCGCAGGCGGCATCGGCCGCGGGCACGAACAGGCGGTGGTGGCGGCCGCGGATCTCGTCCAGCGTGTAGCCGGTGAGCGCGGTGAAGTTCTCGTTGGCGTGCAGCACATGGCCGGTCAGGTCGAACTCGATGACCGCCTGCGCGCGGTCGATCGCGCCCAGCTTGCCGGCCGCGTCCAGCCGCGCCAGCTTGGCCGCGGTGATGTCCTGGGCGATCATCAGCACCTTGGCCAGCTGGCCGTCCAGGCCCATCACCGGCGTCATCGCGGCGCTGAACCACACCTCGCGGTCGCCCGCGCCGCGGCGGCGGATCTCGTCGGCCACGGTGCGGCCTTCACGCAGCAGCCGCCAGCGCTCGATGTAGCCGGGGTCGCGGCGCGTCTCGTCGAAGAGGATCAGGCTCTCGCTCTGGCCGACCAGGCTGGCGCTGTCGTAGCCCAGCGATTTCAGCATCAGGTCGTTGGCCAGCAGGATGCGGCCGCTGGCGTCGAACTCCAGCATGCCGCTGCTGGCCGAGACGGCCGACAGGCGCGCCTGCGTCTCCAGCGCCGCCAGCCGCGCGGGCGAGATGTCGGTGCAGAACTTCACCACCTTGGTGGGCTGGCCGTCCAGGTCGAGGATGGGGTTGTAGCTGGCCTGCAGCCACACCCGTTTGCCGTTCTTGCCCACCCGCAGGTACTGGCCGCTGTCGAACTGGCCATTGCCCAGCTTCTGCCAGAAGGCGCGGTAGGCGCCGCCCTGCGCCTCTTCGGGTTCCACGAACATGCGGTGGTGCTGGCCCACCACCTCGGCGGCGGTGTAGCCGGTCAACGCCAGGAAGTTGTCGTTGGCCGCGAGCACGTTGCCCGCCAGATCGAACTCGATCACCCCCTGCGAGCGCGAGATGGCGGCCACGCGGCCGTCGTCCTCCAGCGCCTTCAATTTGGCGGCGGTGATGTCGTTGGCCAGCATCACCACCCGCTCGACGCGGCCCTCGTCGTCCGGCACCGGCGTGTAGGTGGCCAGCAGCCACACGGTGCGCCCGCTGCGGTTGCTGCGCATGTACTCGCCCTGCTGCGGCCGGCCGGCGGCCAGCGGCTCCCAGAATTCGGCGTCGGCCGGCTCGCAGCCCGTGGCGGCCGGACAGAACAGATGGTGGTGCTGGCCCACCACCTCGTTCAGGCAGTAGCCCATCAGCCCCAGGAAGCGGTCGTTCGCATCGATCACCCGGCCCTGCGGGTCGAACTGCGCCACCAGCTGGTGGCGCATCAGCGCGCTGGCCACCCGCGCGTCGCGCAACGCGTCGGCGCTCTCCGCTTGTTGCAAGGCCTGGGTTTCAGCAGAGGTGTGGACCGACATGGTGCTTCCGGAATCAAAACAACTCGGTGGTGTCATCGGCAGCAGGCCTGCCAGGTTTAGTCATTAATGATTAGTCAAGTGGGAAATGGCCGAAACACGGCTTTTTCCAGCGGTTGCCAGCCCGGCACGGGGTGGTGCAACGGCGCGGCCACAATCGGCGCATGAGCCGGAAGCACCTTGTCGCCACGTCTGTCCCCCTTGTCTGCAGCCTGATCGCCGCCGCCCTGCTGGCAGGCTGCGCCACCCCGCCGCCCGCCAGCCGGGCCGAAGCAACGCCGTCGCCCGCACCGGGCCCGGCCAGAGCGCCGGGTGCCGCCAGTGCGGTACCCGCGGACGGTGAGGCCGCCCAGCGCGAAGGCTTTGCCCGCTGGGTGGCCGGCTTCCGCGCCAGCGCGCTGGCCGCCGGCATCAGCGAAGCCACGCTGCGCGCGGCGCTGGACACTGCCGAGTTCCAGCCGCGGGTGGTGCAGCTGGACGGCGCGCAGCCCGAGTTCACCCGCGCGGTGTGGGACTACCTGGACAACACCGTCACGCCGCAGCGCGTGGCCCTGGGCCGCGAGAAGCTGGCCCAGTACCGCACCGAAGCCGATGCCGCCGCTGCCCGCTATGGCGTGCCGGCGTCCATCGTCGCGGCCATCTGGGGCATGGAAAGCAACTTCGGCAGCAACTACGGCAGCACGCCCACGGTGGACGCGCTGGCCACGCTGGGCTTCGAGGGCCGGCGCGAGGCCTGGGCCCGCGGCCAGTTGCTGGCGGCGCTGAAGATCATCCAGAACGGCGACATCGACCATGCGCACATGGTGGGCAGCTGGGCCGGCGCGATGGGGCAGACGCAGTTCCTGCCGTCCAACTTCCTGGCCTATGCGGTGGACGCCGATGGCGATGGCCGCCGTGACATCTGGGGCAGCATGGCCGACGTGATGGCCAGCACCGCCAACTTCCTGGCGCAATCGGGCTGGCGCGCCGGCCAGCCCTGGGGCGTGGAGGTGGTGCTGCCGCCGGGCTTCGACCTGGCCCGGGCCGACGGCCAGCAGCGCCAGGCCGCCGGCGCCTGGGCGGCTGAAGGCGTGCGTGGCGTGGGCGATGCGCCGCTGCCGGCGCTGCCCGATGCGGCGCTGCTGCTGCCGGCCGGCGTGCGTGGCCCGGCCTTCCTGGTGGGGCCCAACTTCCGAGCCATCCTGCGCTACAACAACGCCACTTCTTATGCGCTGGCGGTGGGGCTGCTGGCGCAGCAGATCGACGGCGCGCCTGGCGTGCAGGCGGCCTGGCCGCGTGACCTGCAGCCGCTGTCGCGCACGCAGATGCGGGCGCTGCAGACGGCGCTCACGCAGAAGGGGTTCGATGCCGGTGCGGCCGACGGCGTGATGGGACCGGCCACACGGGAGGCGTTGCGCCGCTGGCAGCGCAGCGTGGGCCTGCCGGCCGACGGCTACCCCGATGCGGCGCAGCTGCAGCGCCTGCAGCAGCCGTAGCGCCGGCTGCGCCGCCCGGGCGCTGTGCGCCCGCCGCGCGGGATAACCCCGTCTGCGTGCGGCGCGCCTGCGACCTATGCTGCCCCGCGCCCGCGTTCCAGGGGCGCGGGCAACGCAACTTGGGGCGGCGCAGATGCAGATCATCGCGACAGAAGCAAGGGCGGCACGCGCCGCGGCGCAGCAGGTGGCCGCGATGCCCGAGGCCATGGCCGGCGTGGTGGCGGCCATCGGCGACGCGGGTTTTGCGCAGTCGGCGCTGGCCCAGCTGAACCGCTGGATGCCGATGTGCTGGTGGTCCATCTACCGGCTGTTCAACGACGCGCCGCCCACCATCCATGCCAATGGCAGCTTCGGCGTGGACGACGGCACCGCGCACTGCTGGCAGGTGTACCGCCAGCAGCTGTACCGGCATGACGAGACCTTCCACGCCGCGCGTGAGCGGCTGAGCGGCCCCACGCCGCTGCTGGTGCACTGGGACGCCCGCGAGATTCCGGCCGAACACCGCGCCCAGATCTACGACCGCCACGGCCTGCGCGAGCGGCTGTCCATCGTCTCGGCCGACGAAGGCGATGCGTTGCTGGCCATCAACCTGTACCGGCACCGCAGCCAGTCGGCGTTCTCCGACGATGAGATCGATGCCGTGGCCGCCACCGCGCGGCTGTTGCTGGCCTGCGTGCAGCGCCACCTGGCCACCAGCCGGCCCGACGTGATGCAGGCCCTGACCCCGCGCGAGCGCGAGGTGTGCGAACGCATGCTCAAGGGCTGGACCTACGACGGCATCGCCGCCGACCTGGGCCTGTCGGCGGCCACCGTCAAGACCTACCGCGACCGCGCCTTCGACCGCCTGGGCATCCACCACCGCAACGAACTCTTCGCGCTGGTGTCGGGCGGGCTGTCCGCGTAGCGCCGTCCGCGCCGCGGCGGACAGACGGCCGCCCGCGGCGCTGCTAGGCTGGCTGCTTCTTCCATCGATGCAAGGAGCGGGGCATGCGTCTGCAAGGCAGGGTCTACGTGGTCACCGGGGCGGGGCAGGGCATCGGCCTGGCCACCGCGCAGCGGCTGGCGGCCGAAGGGGCGGCGGTGGCGCTGTGCGACCTGTCGGCCGAGGCGGTGCAGGCCGCCGCGGCCGCGCTGCGCGAGGGCGGCGCCAAGGCCGAGGCCCATGTGCTGAACGTGGCCGATCGGCCGGCCGTCGACGCCATGGTGGCGGCGGTGCTGGCACGCTTCGGCCGTGTTGACGGGCTGGTCAACAACGCCGGCATCACCCGCGACGCGCGGCTGGTGAACATGAGCGAAGCGCAGTGGGACGCGGTGATCGACGTCAATCTGAAGAGCGTCTTCCACTGCACCCAGGCGCTGCTGCCGGCGCTGCTGGCGCCGAGGGAGGGTCCGCAGGGCCGGGCCATCGTCAACACCGCCAGCATCACCGGCGTGTACGGCAACTTCGGCCAGGGCAACTACGCGGCGGCCAAGGCCGGCGTGCTGGGCCTGACCAAGACCTGGGCGCGTGAGCTGGGGCCCAAGGGCGTGCGGGTCAACGCGGTGGTGCCGGGCTCGGTGGCCACGCCGATGCTGATGGCCATACCGCAGGCGGCACTGGCCAACATCGAGCAAGCCTGCTGGCTGCGCCGCGTGGGCCAGCCGTCGGAAGTGGCCTCGGTGACCGCCTTTTTGCTCAGCGACGATGCCAGCTACGTGAACGGGACGAGCATCGAGGTCAGCGGAGGAGTTTCCATCTGACGTGTCCCCACCGGGGATGACAGCGGCGCCGGCCGCGTCGCACCACACTGCTTGCAGCACAACACGGAGACAAGCGCATGCAAGCAAACAAGCGACGACTTCTGGCCGCAGCCGCAGCCCTGGTGGCGGGCACCTGGGTGGGCACCGGCCATGCGCAGGGCAGCTACCCCGACAAGCCGGTCAAGCTGGTGGTGGGCTATGCCCCGGGCACCGCGCCCGACGTGCTGGCGCGGCTGGTGTCCGACCGGCTGGGCCAGGCGCTCAAGCAGCAGGTGGTGGTGGACAACCGCGCCGGCGCCGGCGGCCAGATCGCCGCCCAGACGGTGGCCAAGAGCCCGGCCGACGGCTACACCCTGCTGCTGGGTGAGGCGGGCTCCATCTCCATTGCGCCGGCCGCCTTCAGCAAGCTGCCCTACGACCCCACCAAGGAGCTGGTGGGCGTGGGCGAGCTGTGCAAGGTGGACTTCGTGATGGTGGTGCCCGCCAACTCGCCGCACAAGACGGTGGCCGATTTCGTGAAGGCCGCCAAGGCGCAGGCCGACAAGACCAACATCGCCACCTTCGGCGCCGGCACGCCGGGCCACTTCGGGGCCGAACTGCTGGCCGAGGCGGGCGGCTTCAAGGTGGAGCCGGTGCACTACCGCGCCACCGGCGATGCGGTGACGGCCATCGTCTCGGGCGACGTGGCGGGCAGCTTCGTATCCACCGCGCTGGGCGCGGCGCAGATCAAGGGCGGCAAGATGCGCGCGCTGGCCACCACCGCGCCGCAGCGCTCTCCGCTGCTGCCCGACGTGCCCACCTTCGCCGAGTCCGGCCTGCCCAAGGTGGACGTGTCCACCTGGTTCGCGGTGCTGGCCCCGGCCGGCACCCCGGCGCCGGTGCTGGACCTGCTGAACAAGCAGCTGCAGGCCACGCTGCGCCTGCCCGACGTGCAGGCCAAGATGGTGGAAGCCGGGTTCAGCGTCAGCGCCAGCAGCCGGGCCGACACCGACAAGCTGATCAAGTCCGAAGGCCAGCGCTGGGCGGGGCTGGTGAAGGCGACGGGGTTCAAGGGCGATTGAGCGGGCCTGGCGCGGCACATGGCGCCACCCCGGCGCCGTGACTCACCGCCCCCTGTACACCGCCGCCCGCTTCTCCATGAAGGCCCGTGGCCCTTCGCGGGCGTCTTCGGTGGCCATGATCTGGCGCTTGGCTTCATTCTCCAGCTCGAAGGCCACTGCCAGCGGCTGGCCACTGGCTTCGCGCACCGTGCGCTTGACGGCCTGCACCGCCAGCGGGCCGTTGGCGGCGATTCGGTGGGCCAGGGCCTGGGCGGCGGGCAGCACCTCGGCCGCCGGCAGCACGCGGTTGACCAGGCCGATGCGCAGCGCGGTCGCGGCGTCGATGGGGTCGCCGGTGAGCATCAGCTCCAGCGCCAGCGCCTGCGGCACCTGGCGGGGCAGCCGCGCCATGCTGCCGGCAAAGGGCAGCAGCGCGCGCTGCACCTCGGGCAGGCCGAAGCGGGCATGGTCGGCGGCGATGCGGATGTCGGTGCCCAGCATCAGCTCGAAGCCGGCGGCCAGGCAGTGGCCGTTGATGGCGGCGATCACCGGCTTGTCCAGCGGGTAGTCGCGCAGGCCCGAGGCCGCCATCACCAGCGGGTCGGTCAGCAGCCGGCGGTCCCAGTCGTCTTCGGCCTGGCGGTCGCCGGTCATCAGCGGCAGCGTGCGCTGCAGGTCGCCACCCGCGCAAAAGGCCTGGCTGCCGGCGCCGGTGATCACCGCCACGCGCAGCGCCGGGTCGGCCGCGAAGTCGATCACCGCGTCGGCCAGGCGGCACAGCATCTCGGGCGTCAACGCATTGCGGCGGGCCGGCGCGTCCAGCGTGAGGGTGAGCACCGCGCCTTCGCGGTGGAGGTGCAGGCTGTCGGTCATGCGGTGTTCATTCCTTGCGGGTCAGGTCGTCAGGCAGCGGTAGGCCAGCGGGTAGGGTTGCATCAGGCGCCGCACCGCCGCTTCGGTGTCCGGTGCGGCCAGGTGGAACTGCACCTGCAGGCCGGCGGCGGTGTCCAGCACCTCCACCCGCACCGCCTCGGCGGGCAGGCCGGCGGCGGTCAGCTGCTCTTCCAGCAGCCGCTGCGTAGCCAGGGCGCGCAAGGCCGGCTTGTACACCTTGCCCACCGCGGTGGTGGGAATGGCCGGCAGCACGTCCACCCGCTTGGGCATGGCCGGCCGCTCGGGGATGTAGGGCGCGGCAAAGGCGGCCAGGGCTTGCGCATCCACCTGCGCGCCGGGCTTGAGGCTGACGAAGGCCACCGGCAGCTCGCCGGCATAAGCGTCGGGCTGGCCGACGGCGGCGGCCATCAGCACGTCGGGGTGGCGCAGCAGGGCGCTTTCGATCATGCCGGGGTCGATGTTGTGGGCGCCGCGGATGATCACGTCCTTCGAGCGGCCGGTGACGTACACCCGGCCGGCCTCGTCCAGGTGGCCGATGTCGCCGCTGATCAGCCAGCCGTCCTCGAAGGTGCCGGCGTTGCGCGCCGGGTCGGTGTAGCCGGGACTGACGTTGGGGCCGCGCACCCGCAGGATGCCGGGCTCGCCGGGGCCCGCGGGCGTGCCGTCGGGTCGCACCGCCTTCACCTCGGTGCCGGGCAGCGGCAGCCCGCAGGAGCCGGGCGTGCGCGGGCCGTCCACCGGCTCGATGCAGATGACACCGGCGCTTTCCGTCATGCCCAGGATGTTGCGCACCGGCACCTCGAAGCGTTCCTCGAAGCCGGCGGCCAGCTCGGTGGGCAGCGGCGAGCCGCCGGTGAGCAGCGCCCGCACGCGGCGGAACTGCGCCGCCTGCAGCGGCAGCGACAGCAGGCTGGCGATGACGGTGGGCACCGCCGCCATCAGCGTGATGCCCAGCTGCTCGGTGTAGTCGCCATAGCGGGCCATGAAGCCGGTGTTGCGCAGGCCCAGGCGGGTGGGCAGCACCAGCTGGGCGCCGCTCATCAGCGTCGACAGGCCGTAGACGAAGGAGCCGGCCACGTGGAACAGCGGAAAGCCGCTGAGCATCACGTCCTCGGGCCGGGTGCCGAACATCGCTGCCGCGCCGCCGGCCGCATGCAGCTGGTTGGCATGGGTGTGCTGGGCCAGCTTGGGCGCGCCGGTGGTGCCGCCGGTGTGGAAGAGGGCGGCCAAGGGCGCGGCCGGCAGCGTGAAATCCAGTCCGTCGGCGCGGTAAGTGGCACTTTCGGTGACGAAGTGGCGCACGCCAGGCGGCAGCGTGGCGTTGGGGGCGCAGGGCACGGCCAGCACATGGCGCAGGCCGGGGCAGGCGGCCAGCACCGCGTCCACCTGCGGCCAGATGGGCAGGTCGGGCGCCGGCCCCAGCGCCACCAGGATGCTGGCGCCGCAGGCATTCACCAGGTCGGCGATGTGGGAAGCGCCCAGCTGGTGGTTGATCGGGCAGGCGGTGCCCGCCGTCTCGGCCGCCCACAGGGCCACGTGCGCCTCGGGCGTGGGCGGCAGCAGCAGGGCCACCCGCGGCGCGCTGCCGCCGCCCAGGGCATGCAGCAGATTGGCGGCCTGGTTCACGCGCGCCATCAGCTCGGTGTAGGTCCAGTGGCGCAGCGGCACGCCGGGCTCGGGCTCGTCGATCGCGGTGATGGCGATGCGTTGCGCGTGGGCGCGGGCGGCGGCTTGCAGCGCCAAGTGCACGTGGGTGGCAGTCATGGCAAGAAGTTACGCCAGCGGCCGGCGCGTGCCTGTCATCCGCGATGGTGACGCCGGCAGGCCACCCCGCCGGGCCCGTGCTTGAGTAAGCTGCGCGCCAAGCAGTGACCTGGAGTACCCGCATGGCCGACAACGCGCCCTATACCCCGTACAGTACCCTGCACAACCGGCAGGCGCAGATGTACCCGGTGCTCACGGACGAGGAGTTGCAGCGCATCCAGCGGTTCGGCGTCATCCGCCAGCATGCCGATGGCGAGCGGCTGTTCGCGGTGGGCGAATCCGGGCCCGGCATGTTCGTGGTGCTGCAGGGCCAGGTGGCCATCAGCCACCGCGACGGCCTGGGTCGCACGCGGCCGGTGGGCGTGCAGGGCCGGGGTCAGTTCCTGGCCGAGGCCGGCCAGCTCTCGGGCCGGCCGGCGATGGTGGACGGCGACGCGGTGGGCCCGGTGGAAGTGCTGGTGATGTCGCCCGAGCAGCTGCGGGCGCTGATCATCGCCGAGGCCGACCTGGGCGAGCGCATGGTGCGGGCGCTGATCCTGCGGCGGGTGGCGCTGATCGAATCGGGCATCAGCGGCCCGGTGCTGATCGGCGCGCCGCGCGGCCATGCGCTGCTGGCGCTGCAGGGCTTTCTGGCGCGCAATGCGCAGCCGCACCACGTGGCCGACCCCGCCGACGACCCCGCCGCCGCGGCGATGGTGCTGCAGTACGGCGCCAGCGCCACCGACGTGGTGGTGGTGTGCGCCAACGGCACGGTGCTGGTCAACCCCAGCGAGCCGGCACTGGCCCGCTGCCTGGGCATGGTGGGCAGCGCCGAGCGGCTGGCCACCTACGACGTGGTGATCGTCGGCGCCGGGCCGGCGGGCCTGTCGACCGCGGTGTATGCGGCCAGCGAAGGCTTGCGGGTGGCGGTGCTGGACTGCCGCGCCCATGGCGGCCAAGCCGGCGCCAGCGCCCGCATCGAGAACTACCTGGGCTTTCCCACCGGCATCACCGGGCAGGCGCTGGCCGGCCGGGCCTTCGTGCAGGCGCAGAAGTTCGGCGCCGAGATGCTGATACCGGCTGAAGTGGCAGGCCTGGACTGCAGCCGCGACCAGCCCGGCGGCGAACTGGCGGTGCGCCTGAGCGACGGCAGCCGCTTGCGCGCGCGCAGCGTGGTGATCGCCAGCGGCGCACGCTACCGCCGGCCCGCGGTGCCGCGGCTGGAACAGTTTGAAGGCAAGGGCGTGTCGTACTGGGCTTCGGCGCTGGAAGCGCGCGGCTGCACCCAGGCCGAGGTGGCGCTGGTGGGCGGCGGCAACTCCGCCGGACAGGCCGCGGTGTTCCTCTCGCAACATGCCAGCCAGGTGCACATGCTGGTGCGCGGGCCGGGCTTGGCGGCCACGATGTCGCGTTACCTGATCGACCGCATCGAGGCCACGCCCAACATCCACCTCTGCACGCGCACCGAGCTCACCGAACTGCACGGCGACCCGGTGGCCGGGCTGGACGCCGCCAGCTGGCGCCACCGCGACAGCGGCGAGGCGGTGACCCGGCCGGTGCGCGGCGTGTTCCTGTTCGTGGGCGCCGAGCCCGAAACCCGTTGGTTGAAGGACTGCGGCGTGGCGGTGGATGCCAACGGCTTCGTGCTCACCGGCGCCGGGCTGCCGGCAGGCGCGGCCAAGCCGGGCAATGTGCCTTCGGCGCTTGAGTCCAGCATCCCGGGCGTGTTCGCGGTGGGCGATGTGCGGGCCGGCTCGGTCAAGCGGGTGGGCGGCGCCATCGGCGAAGGGGCGGCGGTGGTGGCGGCCATCCACCAGTACCTGGCGGGCTTGCCGGCCGCGGCTTAGGCGCGCAGCAGCGCCTGCGGCCGCCGGTTCATGCCGGCAGCCCGCCGGTGAGGTGATGGGCCGCCCGGTGCAGGTGGGCCATGAAGTGGCGCACGCTGGGCTTGCGGTGCATCTCGGTGCGGGCCAGCGCGCACAGCGTCAGCATCAACGGGCCTTCGGCCACCGGCACCACGTCCACGTACTGGGCCGCGAAAGGATGGGCCGCGATCTGCTGCGGCAGCAGGCCCACGCAGTTGCCGCTGGTGACGATGGACAGCAGCCCCAGCGTGGAATTGACCAGCGCGCCGGCCGGCGGCGGCGGCAGGCCATGCTGCTCGAACAGCGTGCGCGCATAGCCTGAATCGGACGTGGCCCCGGTGTACACCCAGGGCGCCTGGCCCAGGTCGGCCAGCCGGCGGGCCTTGGCCAATGGATTGCCCTTGCGCACCACCACCACCATGGCGGCGGGCATCAGCGTTTCCACCGCGAACTCGCCGGGTGGCAGCTCGGGTGGCAGCGGGCCCAGCGCGATGTCCACCTCGCCCTTGCGCAGGCGGGTGAGCTGGGCGATGTACAGCTCTTCGCTGACGCGCAGCTGGATCTCGGGGAAGGCCTGGCCGAAGGTGCGCAGGGTTTCGGGCACCAGCAGCATCACCGCCAGCGGCACCGCGCCGATGGTCAGCGAGCCCGTCATGCGGCCGTCCAGCTGGCGGATCTGGTCCACCGCCTGCTGCAGTTCGCGCT
The DNA here is from genome assembly GCF_023573145.1 of Aquincola tertiaricarbonis. Classification (GTDB taxonomy): domain Bacteria; phylum Pseudomonadota; class Gammaproteobacteria; order Burkholderiales; family Burkholderiaceae_C; genus Aquincola; species Aquincola tertiaricarbonis_B. The sequence goes on along the minus strand of NZ_CP097635.1, from coordinate 3,042,885 downwards.
CGGCGGTGCAAGCGCGCTCGTAAAGCACGACGCCCTGGGCCGTGGCCGCCACGCCGGTGGTGGAACGCAGCAGCAGCGTGGTACCCAGCTCGGCCTCCAGTTCGCGGATGAGCTTGGTCAATGCGGGCTGCGAGACGCCCAGGCGCCGTGCCGCCGAGCGCAGGCTGCCTTCTTCGATGGCGGCGACGAGGGCACGCAGGCTGGTGAGCTTCATGCAAACCATGATATGGATTGGTTATCGCGCCGCGCAATGCGCCATCTTCCTGACGCTGGGGTCGATTCCTAGACTGCCGCTCAGCCTGAACACCAAGATGGAGACAAGCCCGATGACCCTGCCACGCCTTGCCCTTGCAACCGTCAGCCTCTGCCTGCTGGCCGGGGCACCCGCCGCCCGCGCCGCCGATGAGGTGGTGCTGAAGGTGCACCACTTCCTGCCTGCCGGCTCGTATGCGCAGCAGATGTTCATCCAGCCCTGGTGCGACAAGATCGCCAAGGAGTCGGCGAACCGCATGCGCTGCCAGATCTATCCTTCCATGCAGCTGGGCGGCACGCCGCAGCAGCTGGTGGATCAGGTCAAGGACGGCGTGGTCGACGTGGTGTGGACGCTGTCGGGCTACACCGCCGGCCGCTTTCCGCTGACCGAGGTGTTCGAGCTGCCCTTCATGATGCGCAGCCCCGAAGCCACCAGCAAGGCGCTGTGGGACTACGTCCAGCAGTCGGCGCTGCAGGAATACAAGGGCATGCAGCCCATTGCATTGCACGTGCACGGCCCTGGCGTGTTCCACATGACGGGCAAGCCCATCCAGACGCGGGCCGACCTGAAGGGCCTGAAGGTGCGCGCGCCCACGCGGCAGACCAACCGCTTCCTGGCGGTACTGGGCGCCACGCCGGTGGCCATGCCGGTGCCGCAGGTGAGCGAGGCCCTGAGCAAGGGCGTGATCGACGGTGCGGTGGTGCCTTACGAGGTGATGCCCTCGGCCAAGATCCAGGAGATCGCCAAGTTCCACAGCGAGACCGATCCGGCCGAGCCGGCGCTGTACACCTCCACCTTCATGTTCGTGATGAACAAGGGCCGCTACGAAGGCCTGCCGGCGGACCTGAAGAAGGTGATCGATGCCAACAGCGGCCAGGCGCTGTCGGGCCAGATCGGCAAGGTGTTCACCGCCGCCGATGCCGAAGGCAAGAAGCTCACCGGTCGCAATGCGGTCAACGTGATTCCGGCGGCCGAGCTGGCCGGCTGGAAGAAGGCCGCCGAGCCGGTGGTGGAGCAGTGGGTGACCGAAGTGGGGGCCAAGGGTGCTGACGGCCGCCAGCTGCTGAACAACGCGCGGGCGCTGATCGCCAAGCACGCGGGCGGCTGAAGCCGGCCCCCTCACCGTCTCTCGAGTCCTGCAGGGCCGGCCTCGGCCGGGCCGCTGCATGGGCGCCGCCCTCTCTGGAACCATCATGCAAGAACCCATCCCCGGCAGCAGCGATGACGCGCTGTCGGCCATCGGCCCCTGGGGCCGCCCGCTGCTGGCCGCTGCCAAGGCCCTCGCCCTGGCCGGTGGCCTTGTCTTCGTGCTGCTCGTCGGCATGAGCATCGTCAGCATCGTCGGCCGCAAGCTGGCCTCGGCGCCGCTGCCCGGCGACGTGGAAGTGCTGCAGATGTGCGCGGCCTTCGCCTGCGCCAGTTTCTTCGCCTACTGCCACCTGGCCGGTGGCGACGTGAAGGTGGACTTCTTCACCGCCCGCGCCTCGCGGCGCACCGTGCAGCTGCTGGACGCCCTCGGCTCGCTGTTGTTCGCCCTGGTGGGTGCGGCGCTGGCCTGGCGCTCCTGGGTGGGCGCGATGGGCGTGAAGGAAGCGGGTGAAACCAGCATCATCCTCGGCTGGCCCGTGTGGGTGGCCCAGGTGCTGATGGTGCCCGGCTTCGTGCTGATGGCGCTGGCAGGCCTGTACATGGCTGGCCTGCACCTGCGTCGGGCGGTGGAGGTGCAGTCATGAGCGGCATTGCAGCCGGCGGACTGATCTTCGCGCTGCTGATGACGCTGCTGGCCTTGCGGGTGCCCATCGGCATTGCCATGTTCGTGATGGGCTCGGGCGGCTATCTCGCGCTGTCGGGCTTCGAGGCGGCGCCGCTGATGAGCGCGCTGAAGAACGTGGCTTATGCGCGCCTGTCCAACTACGACCTGATCGTCATTCCGATGTTCCTGTTGATGGGGCAGTTCGCCACCCATGGCGGGCTCAGCGCGGCGCTGTTCCGCTTCGTCGCGGCCTTCATGGGCCACTGGCGCGGCGGCATGGCCATGGCGTCCATCGGCGCCTGCGCCGGCTTCGGCGCCATCTGCGGATCGTCGCTGGCCACCGCGGCCACGATGGGCCAGGTGGCGCTGCCCGAACTGCGCCGCTTCGGCTATGCCGGCAGCCTGGCCACCGGCGCGCTTGCGGCGGGCGGCACGCTGGGCATCATGATCCCGCCTTCGGTGCCGCTGGTGATCTACGCCATCCTCACGCAGGAATCCATCGGCAAGCTCTTCATGGCCGCGGTGCTGCCCGGCGTGATCGCGATGGTGGGCTACATGATCGTGGTGCGCATCATCGTCAGCCTGAACCCGGCGGCCGGGCCGGCGGGTCCGCGCGTGCCCTGGAACGAGCGCTTGAAGGCGCTGGCCCAGGTGCTGCCGGTGCTGGCGGTGTTCGTGGTGGTCATCGTGGGCATCTACGGCGGCTGGGCCAACCCCACCGAAGCGGCGGCCATCGGCGCGGCGGCCTGCGGCGTGCTGGCCGTGGCCACCGGCGGCATGCGGCTCAAAGGCCTGCTGACCAGTGCGCTGGGCACCGCACAGGCCACCGCGATGATCTTCCTGGTGTTGCTGGGCGCCGACATGCTGAACACCGCACTGGCGCTGTCGCAGATGCCGGTGGAGCTGGCCGCCTGGGTTCAAGGCAGCGGCCTGCCGCCGATGCTGGTGATGGTGGCCATCCTGGTGATCTACATCCTGCTGGGCTGCGTGATGGACAGCCTGGCCATGATCCTGCTGACCATCCCGATCTTCTACCCGGTGGTGATGGGCCTGGACTTCCACGGCCTGGCCCAGGGCGACAAGAGCATCTGGTTCGGCATCCTGGCGTTGATGGTGGTCGAGATCGGCCTGGTGCATCCGCCGGTGGGCATGAACGTCTTCATCATCAACCGGCTGGCCAAGGACGTGCCCCTGGTCGACACCTTCAAGGGCGTGATGCCTTTCCTGGCCTCGGACCTGGTGCGCATCGTCGCGCTGCTGCTGTTCCCGGCGATCTCGCTGGTGCTCATCCACCACTTCGGTGCCTGACGCCCAGCCCCTGCAAGGAGTGCCCCACCCGTGGCCAAGATCATCGGCGGCCTCGCCGCCTCCCACACGCCGACCATCGGCTTCGCTTTCGACCGCGACAAGCGCCACGACCCGGTCTGGGCGCCGATCTTCGAGGCATTCGCGCCGGTGCAGCAGTGGATCGCCGACCTGCGGCCCGACGTGCTGCTGTTCATCTACAACGACCACGTCACCTCCTTCTTCTTCGACCATTACTCGGCCTTTGCGCTGGGTGTGGGCCCACAGTGGCAGGTGGCTGACGAGGGCGGCGGCGCCCGTGATCTGCCGCCGGTGCCCGGGCATCCGGCACTGGCTGCGCACATCGGCCGCAGCCTGATGGCCGATGAATTCGACATGTCGTTCTTCCAGTCGCGGTGCCTGGACCACGGCTGCTTCTCGCCGCTGTCGGTGATGTGCCCGCATGAGCCGGCGTGGCCGGTGCAGCTGGTGCCGTTGCAGATGGGGGTGCTGCAGTTCCCGCTGCCCAGCGCCCGCCGCTGCTTCAAGCTGGGCCAGGCGCTGCGCCGCGCGATCGAAAGCTACCCCGAGGACCTGCGCGTGGCCGTGGTGGCCACCGGCGGCCTGAGCCACCAGGTGCACGGCGAGCGTGCCGGCTTCAACAATCCTGAGTGGGATGCCCGCTTTCTCGACCTGCTGGAGCAGGACCCCGAACAGCTGGCCGGCATGACGCATGCCGAGTACGCCACGCTGGGCGGGCTGGAAGGGGCCGAGGTCATCATGTGGCTGGTGATGCGCGGTGCGCTGTCGCAGCAGGTGCGCTGCCTGCACCGCAGCTACTACCTGCCGTCGATGACCGGCATCGCCACCGCCATCTATGAGCCACTCGGGCAGGGCATGGCGCCGGCCGCCGCCGAACGGCACCGGGCGCATGTGGAGGCCCAGCTGGCCGGCGCAGAGGCGCTGCCCGGCACCTACCCGTTCACGCTGGAGCGTAGCGTCAAGGGCTACCGGCTCAACCGTTTTTTGCACCAGTTGGTGCAGCCGGCGTTCCGCGCCCGCTTCCTGGACGACGAGGCGGCCTGCCTGGCTGCGGCCGACCTCAGCGACGAGGAGCGCCGCCTGGTGCGCGAGCGCGACTGGCAGGGCCTGATCCGCTACGGCGCCATCTTCTTCATGCTGGAGAAGCTGGGCGCCGTGGTCGGCGTGAGCAACCTGCACATCTATGCCGCGATGCGCGGCGAAACGCTGGAAGTCTTCCAGCAGACCCGCAATGCGCCGGGCGCCTTGTACTCGGTGGCCGCCAAGGACGCCGCCTCACTGGGCTGGGACACCCCGGCCGAGCCGACCTGACTTGCCTAGACAACCTGGAGGAGACCTCGATGACAAAGAAATTGCACATGTTCGGCCTGGTGGCCGCCGCCGTTGCTGCCGCCACCGGTGGCGCCCACGCACAGTCCGTGACGATCTACGGCGTGATCGACGTGGCGGTGGAGCATCTCACCCACGTCGGCGCCGCCGGCAGCAGCGTGACCCGCATGCCGGGGCTGACGGGCGGCGTGCCTTCGCGCCTGGGCCTGCGCGGCAGTGAGGACTTGGGCGGCGGTCTCAAGGCCATCTTCACGCTGGAGCAGGGCATCGGCGTGGACAGCGGCACCTTGAACCAGGGCGGCCGCAGCTGGGGCCGCCAGGTGTTCGTCGGTCTGTCGGGCGATTGGGGCAGCCTGACGCTGGGCCGCCAGTACTCGATGCTGTTCTGGTCGCAGCTGGATGCCGACATCCTGGGACCGGCCGCCTACGGTTCCGGCTCGCTGGACAGCTACCTGCCCAATGCACGGGTGGACAACGCCATCGCCTGGCGCGGCACGTCCAGCGGCCTGACCGTGGGTGCCACCTACAGCCTGGGCCGCGATGCGGTGAACGCCGGCCCCAGCCCCTCGGGCACCAACTGTGCCGGCGAAAATGCCGACGACAGCCAGGCCTGCCGCCAATGGAGCGTGCTGGCCAAGTACGACGCCGCGGCCTGGGGCGTGTCGGCGGCCGTCGACGAGATCCGCGGCGGCAGCGGCGCCTTCGCCGGGCTGACCCGCAGCAGCCTGAAGGACCGCCGCAGCACCGTGGCCGGCTGGGCGAAGTTCGATGCGCTGAAGCTGGGCGCCGGCGTGATCGCCCGCGACAACGAGGCCAGCGCCACCACGCCGCGCAGCCGCCTTTGGTATGCGGGCGCGGCCTACGCCGTCACGCCGGCCTTCACCGTGGACGGCGAGGTGTTCAAGCTGGACTACCGCCACAGCGCCAACGAAGCCATGCTGTATGCGCTGCGCGGCACCTACAGCCTGTCCAAGCGCACGGCCGTGTACGCCACCGCCGGCCACATCAACAACGAAGGCACGCTGGCCCTGGGGGTGAGCAATGCCGCAGCCGGCAACGCGCCGGCGGCCGGGGGCTCACAGAACGGGTTCGCGGTGGGCATGCGGCACAGCTTCTGAACCTGCTGCACACTCGCGCCCCATCCCAGCAGTCCGGAGACCTTGCTTCATGAGCGCAGCCCTTTCCCTCGTCGGCATCTCGTCCATGGCCACCCGGCAGCTGCTGGCCGAACTGGCCCCGCGTTGCGCGCCGGTCGGCAGCACGCTGCAGTTCGAATCGGTGGGCGGCGTGGACGCTGCGCGCCGCGTGGCCGAGGGCGAGGCCTTCGACCTGGTGGTGCTGGCAGCCGATGCGATGGACAAGCTGATGGCCGCCGGCCACCTGCAGCCCGGCACGCTGCGGCCGCTGGTCGATTCGCCGATGGCCATCGCCGCGCGCGAGGGCGCGCCGGTGCCCGATGTCGGCAGCGAAGCCGCGCTGCGCGAGGCGGTGCTGCAGGCGCCGCGCATCGGCTACTCCACCGGCCCCAGCGGCGTGGCGCTGATGGCGCTGTTCGAGCGCTGGGGTGTGATGGAGCCGCTGCGCGCACGCCTGGTGCAGGCCCGCGCCGGCGTCCCGGTGGCCTCGCTGGTGGCCAGCGGCGAAGTCAGCCTGGGCTTCCAGCAGCTGAGCGAGCTGATCAATCAACCCGGCGTGCATGTGCTGGGCGAGATGCCCGCTGGCGTGCAGATCACCACCACCTTCAGCGGCGCGGTGGCCAGCGCCAGCGCCCGGCCCGAAGCGGCGCTGCAGGCCCTGACCGCGCTGGCCAGCCCGGCCATCGCCGAGGTAGCCAAGCGCCTGGGATTACAGCCGCGTCAGGCCTGACGACAGCTGACTTTCCAGGCCCGCAAAGGCGGCAAGAGGGGCGTTTCAGTCACGCTTTCGGAGGTCGATATCGGCCCATCGGTGGATGGGGATGTCGTCGTCATGAAGATTCTGCGCGAATGGTCGATCAAGGCCAGGTTGATGGGGGCCGCAGTGCTGGCCTCGTTGTCGTTGGTGCTGGTCAGCGGTGCAGCCGTGCTGGCGCTGCACCGGCTGGATGCCCAGTTCAATGCCTTTGCCAGCGAGAGTGTGGCCACGCACACGGCCTTGACCGCTTTCCGGGCCGAGTTCGGCAATCTGCGTCGCTTCGAGAAGGACACCATCCTCAAGATCGACGACACCTCGGCGGCGAAGAAGTACCAGGCCCAGTGGGCCCGTTCCTTCGACGCCGCGATGACCCAGCTCGAAGCCTTGCGCCACCGACTGCCGGCCGGGCAGTTGGACAGTCTGCTGCCGCTGCTCAAGGCCTACCGCGCTCAGGCGGGTGACGTGATCCAGCGCTCTATCAACGGGCAGATCGTCACCGCCAACGACGCCAATGACCAACTGGGCCCGGCCAAGAAGCAGATGCATGCGGCCGAGCCGATGCTGGAGGCCATTGCCCGCACGCTGGAAGACCACGCCCAGCAGCAAAGCGCGGCCGCCACCGGCGCGGTGCACCGCTGGCGCGCCCTGATCGTCGGCGCGGCGGTGCTGACGCTGGCCGTCTATCTGCCGCTGATGGCGTTCACCGTGCTGTCGGTCACCCGGCCGCTGGACCGGGCCATCGGCGTGGCGGGACGGGTGGCCGCGGGGGACCTGGCCACGCCGGTGCAGGCGCAGGGCCGCGACGAGGTGGCGCAGTTGATGGCGGCGCTGGCCCGCATGCAGGACCATCTGCGCCACTTGGTGGCCGAGGTGCGTGCCAGCGTGGTGGCCATCGACGCGGCCAGCAGCGAGATCGCGCAGGGAACGCAGGACCTGAGCAGCCGCACCGAGCACACCGCCAGCAGCCTGCAGGAAACGGCGGCCAGCATGGGCGAGCTGACCGCGGCCGTCTCGGCGGCCGAGCAGGCGGCCGGCTCGGCCGCGGCCCTGGCGCAATCGGCCCGGGCTTCGGCCGACGAAGGCTGCGAGGTGGTGGCGCAGGCGGTGCGCAGCATGGACCGCATCACCGACAGCGCCGGCCGCATCGCACACATCACCGGCGTGATCGACGGTCTGGCGTTCCAGACCAACCTGCTGGCCTTGAACGCAGCGGTGGAAGCTGCCCGTGCCGGCGAAGAGGGCCGGGGCTTTGCGGTGGTAGCCGGCGAGGTGCGGCGGCTGGCGCGGCAGTCGGCCGATGCCTCGCGTGAGATCAAGCAGCTGATCGGTGACTCCACCGAGCATGTGGGGCAGGGCACGCGGCTGGTCCAAGCGGCCGGCACCGCGATGCAATCGCTGCAGGGCGGCATCCGCCAGGTGGCGGAGGTGGTAGGCGAGATCCGCGGCCGGGCGCAGGCGCAGGGCGATGGCCTGCGCGAGATCAACGCCGCCGTCACCCAGGTGGACGGCATGACCCAGCAGAATGCCGCGATGGTCGAGCAGGCCGCCGCCGCGGCCGAATCGCTGCGTGAACAGGCGGCGCGGCTCAGCGGCCTGCTCACGCGATTCAAGCTGGCGGCCTGAGGCCGCGGTCAGCCCCGCCGCCGTGCGGCCACCAGTAACGCCGCCAGCCCCAGGCCCAGCATCGCGGTCGTGGTCGGCTCCGGCACCGCGCTGATCGTCAAGGCCAGCCGGTCGCCGGCCTGCAGCCCGGTGGGCGCCAGCAGCCAGTCCTGCGTGCCGGCTTGGCCGAAGGGCGCGCCCAGGTCCACCGCGTAGGTCTCAGCGGGGTTGAACTGCAGCGTCTGCCGCAGGTCGTCGCCGCTGATCGAGGCCAGCTGGCCGAAGGCCGGCGTGACACTGCCCACCAGGCCGAAGCTGGCGCCTTGCAGGCTCAGCTGCAAGCCGGGCAGCGCGGCGCCGGCTGCGGCGCCGACGACCGCGTTGAAGGCCAGCCACTGGCCCACGTCGGCCGCTTCCAGCGCCAGCTCCACCCGCACCGGTGCGCTGTTGCGCAGCGTCAGGTCCAGCGCCAGGCTGCTGCCGTTCAGCGTCACGCTGGCGTCGTTGCCGGCGGCCTGCACGCCCACCAGTTGCAGCGCCTGGGCCTGGGTGGCCAGGGCGGCCAGGCTCAGGGCCAGCGCAGCGCGCCAGCGGCGCGGAATGCTCATGCCATGCACCGTGCGCCCCTTCATGCCGGCACCAGCGTGCGGCTGTAGATCTGCTGGCCGTCCAGGTCCTTGAAGGCCACGGTGAAGGTGCGGCTGGCCGCGTCGATGTTCACCTCGCCGAAAAACTGCATGCGGGCATAGGGCGACAGGTTGGCCTGGCCGGCCGGCGGCGCCTTCTGAAAGTCCACCCGCGGGCCGAAGGTGCCGTCCAGCGTGTTGGGGCCGAAGGTGCCGGCATTCAGCGGGCCGGCGACGAATTCCCAGAAGGGGTCGAAGTCGGTGAAGGCCGCGCGCGAAGGGTCGTACTGGTGGGCGGCGCAGTAGTGCACGTCGGCCGTGAGCCACACCACGTTGCGCACCGCCATCTGTTTGATGGCGCGCAGCACGCCGGCGATCTCCAGCTCGCGGCCGCGGGCCTGGCCGTCGTTGCCGTTGGCAATGGCTTCCCAGCGGGCATGGCCGTTGGCGTCGCGGCCGTCGCCCACGTTCAGGCCGATGGGCATGTCGGCGGCGATCACCTTCCAGGTGGCGCGCGAGCGGCGCAGGCCGTCCTTCAGCCAGGCCAGCTGTTCGGCGCCCAGGAAGCGGCTGGCGTCGCCATCGGTGGCTTCGAGGTTGGTGCCGTTGGGGCCGCGGTAGCTGCGCATGTCCACCACGAACACGTCCAGCAGCGGGCCGTACGGGATGTGGCGGTACACCCGTTCCAGCTCGGCGGCGCCGTAGGGGCGCATCGGCGCGTACTCCATGAAGGCGCGGCTGCCGCGCGCGATCAGCAACGGCACGTCCTTGACGGTGTAGCGGCTGTCGGCCGCCAGATTCTTGCTGGCGCTCCAGTTGTTGGTCACCTCGTGGTCGTCCCACTGCCAGATCTGCGGCACCTCGGCATTGAAGCGGCGCATGTTCTCGTCCAGCAGGTTGTAGCGGTAGCGGCCCCGGTATTCGTCCAGCGTCTCGGCCACCTTGGCCACCTGGGGCGTCACCAGGTTGCTCCAGGTCTGGCCGTTCTCGGCGGTCACGGTTTCCTGGATGGGGCCGTCGGCGTAGATGGTGTCACCGCTGTGCAAGAAGAAGTCGGGCTGCACCCGGCGCATCTGCTCATAGATGCGCATGCCACCGAAGCTGGGGTTGATGCCCCAGCCCTGGCCGGCGGTGTCGCCACCCCAGACGAAGCGCACGCTGCGCTGCAGCGCCGGGGTGCGGAAGCGGCCCTGCACCGGTTCGCTGGTGGCGCGGCTGTTGGCCAGGCTCTCGAACCAGGCCCGCACGTACACCGTGCGGTCGGCCGGCAGGCCGGTCAGGTCCATGCGGGCGGTGAAGTCGGTGGTTTCCAGCGCATGCGGGCCCACGCGGCGCACCGGGCGGGTGAAGGCTTCGTCGAAGGCGTACTCAGCGACCAACCGCGCCGGCCGGTCGGCCCGGCTCCACAGCATGGTGTTGCCCAGCGTCATGTCGCCGAACTGGATGCCCTGGGCCATCAACGGCCGGTCGCCTTCGGCGGTGACGATGGCGGCGGACGCGACCTGATGCCGCGGCAGCAGGGCGGCACCAGCCAGGGCCATGCCGCCGTGCAGCAGGCGTCGGCGTTGGGTCGAATGACGGTCTTCGGTCATGCGGAGCTCTCCTCGTGGGGTCGGCGTGGACCTCCAGGGTAGGGAGCGCGCATGAAGGTTCGTTGACAGTGGCCTGATCCCAGGCTCCGCGCCGCCGGGCCGCCCCAAGGCGCGGAGAGCCCCCACGGGGGGTAGCGAGCGCAGCGAGCTTGGGGGCCTACATCCCGCCGCCGGGCCGCCCCAAGGCGCGGAGAGCCCCCACGGGGGGTAGCGAGCGCAGCGAGCTTGGGGGCCGACATCCACATCAGGCTGCGAATCCGCGGGCCAGGTCTTGCAGCAGCGCTGCGGTGCGCAGCTGCAACGCATCACGCCGTGTGGCCGCACTCCAGGCGATGCACAAGGTGCTGCGGATGCGCGGCTCCACGATCAGCGTGCGGGTGAGGGCGCCCGGGCCTTCGCCTTCGTTCACCGCGCTGGCCGTCAGCGCCGCGAAGCCATGGCCGCGGCGCACCATGTCCAGGATGGTGGGCACGCTCGATACCTCCCAGGCCACCTGCAGCTTCACGCTGGCCAGCAGCGCCTCATGCTCCATCAGCCGGCGGAAGCTGTGGCCGCGCTGCGGCAGCACCAGCGGCAGCCGGCCCACCTCGGCCAGCGGCATCTCGGCCCGCCGGGGCGCCCCGGGCGGGCCGATCAGGCACAGCTCTTCGCGGAGCACAGGCTCCTGTTCCAGGTTGGCCTGCGGCTCGGGGTTGTAGACCAGGCCCAGGTCCACGCGGCCGGTGCCCAGCCATTCGGTGATGTGCGACGAGAAGCCCTCGACGATGGCCACCCGGGCCTTGGGCATCTCGGCCTGGAAGCGCTCGATCAGCGCCACCGTGATGTGCCGCGCCAGGCTGGGCGGCAGGCCCACCACGATCTGGCCCTGCGGCTCGCCGCGCATGCTGCCCAGTTCATGCTGGGTGGCCTGCACCAGCTGCAGGATCTGCCGCCCGCGCTCCAGCAGGCGGCGGCCCGGCTCGGTGAGCACCACGCCGCGGCCGTTGCGCAGCAGCAGGGTTTCGCGCAGCTCCACCTCCAGCGCGCGCACCTGGCGGCTGAGGGCGGGCTGGGTCATGCCCAGCAGCTCGGCCGCGCGGCTGAAGCTGCCCGTCTGCGCCACCTGGATGAAGTATTCGACCTGCTTGATGTCCACCGCGCCATTGTGCCCAGCAACGGCCGAGCCATGCCGAACCGGCATAGCAGCTAGCGGCCGGCACCGCTAGGTGGGGCGCCGCCGCACTTCGAGAATCCGACGCTGAGCACCGTAGCAGCGACAAGGACGCCTCTTTCATGATCATCGACGTGCATGGCCACTACACCACGGCGCCGGCCGCGCTGGGCGCCTGGCGCGACCTGCAGATCGCCGGCCTGACCGACCCGGCCAAGGCGCCCAAGCCTGCCGACCTGAAGATCAGCGACGACGAACTGCGCGAGTCCATCGAAACCAACCAGCTCAAGAAGATGAAGGAGCGCGGCAGCGACCTGACCATCTTCAGCCCGCGCGCCAGCTTCATGGCGCACCACATCGGCGGCTTCGAGACCTCGGCCGCCTGGGCCGCCATCTGCAACGAGCTGTGCTACCGCGTGAGCCAGCTGTTCCCCGACCATTTCGTGCCCGCGGCCATGCTGCCGCAAAGCCCCGGTGTGGATCCGGCCACCTGCATCCCCGAGCTGGTCAAGTGCGTGGAGCAGTACGGCAACGTCGGCATCAACCTGAACCCGGATCCGTCGGGCGGCCACTGGACCAGCCCGCCGCTGAGCGACCGCCACTGGTACCCGATCTACGAAAAGATGGTCGAGTACGACATCCCCGCGATGATCCATGTGAGCACCAGCTGCAACGCGTGCTTCCACACCACCGGCGCCCACTACCTGAATGCCGACACCACGGCCTTCATGCAGTGCCTGACGTCCGACCTGTTCAAGGACTTTCCGACGCTGAAGTTCCTGATCCCCCATGGCGGCGGCGCCGTGCCCTACCACTGGGGCCGCTTCCGCGGGCTGGCGCAGGAGCTGAAGAAGCCGTTGCTGAAAGACCACCTGCTGAACAACATCTTCTTCGACACCTGCGTGTACCACCAGCCAGGCATCGACCTGCTGACGAAGGTGATCCCGGTGGACAACATCCTGTTTGCCAGCGAGATGATCGGCGCGGTGCGCGGCATCGACCCCGAGACAGGCCACTACTACGACGACACCAAGCGCTACATCGAGGCAAGCACGATCCTGAGCGCCGAAGACAAGCACAAGGTGTACGAAGGCAACGCCCGCCGCGTGTTCGGCCGCCTCGACCAGCAGCTCAAGGCCAAGGGCCGCTGAGCCAACCCCTGACCACGGAACAAGCTCCTGCCATGTACGAACTCGGCGTCGTCTATCGCCACATCACCCGCACCGACCGGGCCACCACCGACGCGCTGGCCGCACTGGGCAGCGCCACGGTGCACGAGGCCATGGGCCGCGTGGGCCTGCTCAAGCCCTACATGCGGCCCATCTATGCCGGCGCCCAGGTGTCGGGCACGGCCGTCACCGTGCTGCTGCATCCGGGCGACAACTGGATGCTGCATGTTGCGGCCGAGCAGATCCAGCCTGGCGACATCGTGGTGGCGGCCATCACGGCCGAATGCACCGACGGCTATTTCGGCGACCTGCTGGCCACCAGCTTCCAGGCCCGTGGCGCCCGCGCGCTGGTCATCGATGCCGGGGTGCGCGACGTGCGCACGCTGACCGAGATGCAGTTCCCGGTGTGGAGCAAGGCCATCAGCGCCAAGGGCTGCATCAAGGCCACGCTGGGCTCGGTCAACATCCCGGTGGTGTGCGCCGGCATGTGGGTGACGCCGGGCGACGTGATCGTGGCCGATGACGACGGCGTGGTGTGCGTGCCGCGCGAGCGCGCCGCCGACACCTTGAAGGCCGCCCAGGCCCGCGAGGCCAACGAAGGCGCCAAGCGCGAGAAGCTGGCCAGCGGCGTGCTGGGCCTGGACATGTACAAGATGCGCGAGCCGCTGGCCCAGGCCGGCCTGCGCTACATCGATTGAACATGATGAGCGAAGTACCCCAGGCCTTCGGCCGCATCGCGCTCATCGGCTATGGCGAGGTCGGCCGCATCCTGGCCGAGGACCTGCGCACGCAGGGCCTGGCCGTGGCCGCCCATGACTTGAAGCTGCAGCAGCCCGCGCAGGCAGCCGCGCCGCAAGCCCATGCGCAAGAACATGGCGTGCAGCTGCACGCCCAGGCCGCCGGCGCCGTGGCCGGTGCCGATCTGGTGATCAGTGCCGTCACCGCCAGCCAGGCGGTGGCGGTGGCCGAAGCCGCAGCGCCGCACCTGCAGGCGGGCGCGGTGTTCATCGACATGAACTCCGCCTCGCCGGGCGCCAAGCAGCGCGCGGCCGGCGTGGTGGACGCCGCCGGTGGCCGCTACGTGGAAGGCGCGGTGATGACCAGCGTGCCGCCGTACCGCATCCGCGTGCCGCTGCTGCTGGGCGGGCCGCATGCGGCCGCGGTGGTGGCGCCGCTGAATGCGCTGGGCTTTGCCGCCAAGCTCGCCGACGAGCGGCTGGGCGTGGCCTCGGCCACCAAGATGTGCCGCAGCGTGATGATCAAAGGCCTGGAGGCCATGGTCATCGAAAGCCTGAGCACCGCCCGCCATTACGGCGTGGAAGACGCGGTGATCGCTTCTCTGTACGAGACCTTCCCGGGCATCGACTGGGAGAAGCAGGCGGCCTACTTCTTCCAGCGTGTGATCGAGCATGGCCGCCGCCGCGCCGAGGAAGTGCGCGAGGTGGCCCAGACCGTGCGCGAGGCCGGCCTGCAACCCTGGAGCGCCAGCGGCACCGCCGAGCGCCAGGCCTGGGTGGCCGACCTGGCCGATGCCGGTGTGTTCGGCCAACGCGGCGAAGCCGGCTTTGCCCGCAGCGCCGACTGGCGCACCGAGGCCGACCGGCTGCTGGCCGCGGTGGCCCAGGAGCGCCAGCGATGAGCGCCTTCACCAAGACCCCGGGCTGGCTGGACTGGTACGCCGGTCCCAGCCGGCCGCGGCTGCAGCTGCCGGCGGGCGCGGTCGATGCGCATTGCCATGTCTTCGGGCCGGGCGACCGCTTCCCGTATGCGCCCGAGCGCAAGTACACGCCCTGTGATGCCAGCCGCGAGCAGCTGTTTGCCTTGCGCGACCACCTGGGCTTTGCCCGCAACGTGATCGTGCAGGCCACCTGCCACGGCGCCGACAACGGCGCGCTGCTGGATGCGCTGGCCCATTCGCAGGGCAGGGCGCGTGGCGTGGTGACGGTGCGGCGCAGCGTGACCGACGACGAGCTGCAGCGCATGCATGCGCTGGGCGTGCGCGGCGTGCGCTTCAACTTCGTGCGGCGGCTGGTCGACTTCACGCCGCGCGACGAGCTGATGGAGATCGCCGCACGCATCCAGCCGCTGGGCTGGCATGTGGTGGTGTACTTCGAGGCGGCCGACCTGGCCGAGCTGTGGGACTTCTTCACCACGTTGCCCACGCCGGTGGTGGTGGACCACATGGGCCGGCCCGACGTGCGCCAGCCGGTCGACGGGCCCGAGTTCAGCCGCTTCGTGCGGCTGATGGACGAGCACCCCAACGTGTGGAGCAAGCTCAGCTGCCCCGAGCGGCTGAGCGTGGCCGGCCCGCCCGCGTTGAACGGCGAGCCGCGGCCCTACCGCGACGTGGTGCCCTTCGCCCGCCACTTGATGGAACGCTTCCCTGACCGTGTGCTGTGGGGCACCGACTGGCCGCACCCCAACCTGAAGGACCACATGCCCGACGACGGCCTGCTGGTCGACCACATCGGGCAGATCGCGCCCACGCCGGCGCAGCGCCAGCAGCTGCTGGTGGACAACCCGATGCGCCTGTACTGGCCCGAAGAGCGCTGACCGCTGCCGATCCCTTTGTTCCTGCAGTTCCCGAAGGAGACGCCATGACCCCGATGCAACGCCGCCAGGCCCTGGCCCGGCTGGCCGGGCTGCTCTGCGCGCCCGCCGCCCTGGGCAGCGCCCATGCGCAGGCCGCGTATCCCAACCGCCTGCTGCGGGTGCTGGTGGGCTACAGCCCGGGCGGTGCGGTGGACATCATCGCTCGCGCGCTCGGCCAGGCCATGGCCCCGGGCCTGGGCCAGTCGGTGATCATCGAGAACAAGCCCGGCGCCGGCACCAACATCGCCATCAAGGCGCTGCTGGAGAGCCCGCCCGACGGCTACACGCTGATGCTGGCCGCCAATGCGCTGGCGGCCAATGTCTCGCTGTACCAGCCCGCGCCCTACAACCTGGCGCGCGACATCACGCCCATCGCCCAGGTGGGCAGGGTGCCGGTGGTGCTGGCCGCCAATGCACAGGCCGGCATCGGCTCGCTGCGCGAGCTGATCGCGCGGCTGAAACTGCAGCCCGGTTCGCTCAACTACGGCACGCCGGGCAACGGCTCCACGCCGCACCTGGCCATCGAACTGTTCGCACGTGCGGCCGGCATCCAGCCGGTGCATGTGCCGTACAAGGGCGGCTCGCAGGCGATGAATGACGTGATCGCCGGCCACATCCAGCTGGTGGCGGTGAACGCGCTGGAAGTGCAGCCGCACGTCAAGGGCGGCAAGCTCAAGGTGCTGGCGGCGCTGAGCGCCAGGCGCTCGCCCATCTTCCCCGAGGCGCCGACCATCGCCGAATCGGGCTTTCCGGGCTTCGAGGCCTCGGTCTGGTACGGCCTGGTGGGCCCGGCCGGGCTGCCGGCGCCGGTGGTGGCGCGGCTGCACCAGGCCGTGGAAAAGGCGCTGGCCACGGCCGAGGTGCGTGAGCGCCTGTCGGCCGCCGGCGGTGAAGTGACGCCCGGCAGCACCGCGATGTTCGCCAGCCTGCTGGCCAGCGAGCAGCAGCGCTACCAGAAGCTGATCCGCGAGGCCCGTATCCAGCCCGATTGACGGCCGCCCACGGCCCACCACAACAAGAAACCGGAGACACCCATGCCACCCACCCCGTTCCCGTTGCGCCGCCGCTCCCTGCTCATCGGCGCTGCCGCCAGCCTCGTGCTGCCGGGCCTGACGGTGCAGGCCCAGTCCGGCCGCACCTTGCGGCTCATCGTGCCCTTTCCGCCGGGCGGCTCCACCGACATCCTGGCGCGCGCCGTGGGCGCACGGCTGGGCCCGGCGCTGGGGCAGACGGTGCTGGTGGACAACAAGGCCGGCGCCGGCGGCTCGCTGGGCGCGGCCGAGGCGGCGCGGGCGGAGCCCGATGGCAACACGCTGCTGATGGGCCACATCGGCACGCTGGCGGTCAACCCGGCGCTGTACCCCAAGCTGGCCTACGACCCGGTCAAGAGCTTCGACCCCGTGGGCATGGTGGCGCGGGTGCCCAACATCTTGGTGGTCAATGCCGCCTCGCCGATCAAGACGCTGGCGCAGTTCATCGCCCAGGCCAAGGCCCAGCCGGGCCGCATGACTTACTCGTCGGGCGGCAACGGCAGCGCGGCCCACATCGCCTTCGAGTACCTGAAGCTGCGCGGCAACTTCTTCGTGCTGCACATCCCGTACCGCGGCACCGCGCCTTCCATCACCGACCTGCTGGGCGGCCAGGTGGACGCCACCTTCACCGGCGCGCCGGTGGTGCTGCCGCATGTGCGCCAGGGCAAGCTGCGGGCGCTGGCGGTATCCAGCCCGCAACGCCTGGCCAGCCTGCCCGACGTGCCCACGGTGGCCGAAAGCGGCTACCCCGGCTTCGACGCCGACCAGTGGTACGGCTTCGTCGCGCCGGCAGGCACACCCGCCCCGGTGCTGGCGCGGCTGAATGCCGAGGTCAACAAGGCGCTGCAGACGCCCGAGGTGGCGCAGCAGCTGGCCGCCGAAGGCGCCATTCCCACGCCCGGCACACCCAAGGCTTTCGGCGAGCTGATCGTGCGCGAACTGCCCCGCTGGGCCGAGGTGGTGCGCGCCGGCAAGGTCAAGCCGGACTAGCCGTTTGCACGCCGTGGGCGCGCCCGCGGCTCATCCCTGACGCCACCCGCAGCCAGGCCCTCGAAGGCCCTGGCCGGGCCGCCGCATGCCCAGATTCAACCCAGAGGAGACAAGACCGATGAACCGCACCCCTTCTTTCACCCAACGCCAGCGCCGCCTGCCGGCCCGTTGCGTCGCTGCCTGCGCGCTGGCCGGCCTGCCCTTGCTGGCGGCAGCCCAGGCCACCAGCAGCGTGACGATCTACGGCCTCTTCGATGCCGCGGTGCGCCGCGCCAGCAACGTGGGCGCCGACGGCGCCTCGCGTGTCAGCATGGACGACGGCATCTTCACCGGCAGCCGGCTGGGCTTTCGCACACGGGAAGACCTGGGCGGCGGCCTCTCGGCGTTGCTGGCCATGGAGTCGGGCTTCGACCCCAGCACCGGCGCCTCGGCCCAGGCCAGCCCCACGGCCGACTACGGCCAGGTGGCCGCTGCCACCCGCTTCTGGGGCCGCGAGATCTACATCGGCCTGCGCAGCACCGATGGCTGGGGCCTGAGCCTGGGGCGCCAGTACACCCTGGCCCACCAGATGACGGCGCGCTTCCAGCCCGAGGGCAACCCCAACAGCACCGCGCACTCCATCTTCAGCAGCCACCACGTGGCGCGGCAGGACAACATGGTGAAGCTGGAGGCCAAGCTGGCCGGCGTGGAACTGGCCGCCGCACGCACGCTGGGTGAGGTGGCCGGCAACAACGGCAGCGATGCCTGGGCCGTGTCGGCCGCCTACACCGCCGGCCCGGTGAGCCTGGGGGCGTACGTGCAGCGGCTGAACAACCTGGCCGACACCGAGCAGCGCCGCATCGTGGGCGCCGGCGGCAACTGGAAGCTCACCGAAGCCTTCACGTTGTTGGCCGGTGCCATGCGCCGCGACGACGAGGTGAGCCCGCAGACCAACCGGGTGTGGACGCTGGGCGCCAGCACCCGGGTGCTGCCCACCGTCACCATCAGCGCCGCCTACCTGCATGACAAGCAGGCCGGCAGTGCGCGGCTGGCCGGCAAGCGCAAGGTGGCCTACGTCACGGCGTCGTATGCCTTCTCCAAGCGCAGCGACGTCTATGCCGTGGTCGACCGCAACGAGGTGGAGGGCGGCTATGCCAAGCCGGCCTTCATGGGCACCCTGGGCAGCCAGAACGGCCTGGTGCTGGGCCTGCGTCACCGGTTCTGAGAACCTTCACGCATCAGGAGTTGAGATGACGACATTCTTCAAGCGGCGCCGTCGCGCCGCCCTGGGCACCGCGCTGCTGGCCGCCACCGCGGGCTGGCTGCCGGCTGCCGTTCAGGCGCAGCCGGCGTTTCCCAGCCGGCCGATCACGCTGATCGTGCCTTTTGCGCCGGGCGGCATCGCCGACGTCACCGCCCGCGCGGTGGCCGAGGCCATGGGCCAGACCCTCAAGCAGACCGTGGTGGTGGACAACCGGCCCAGCGCGGGCAGCATCGTCGCCAGCCAGGCCGTGGCCAGCGCCAAGCCCGACGGCCACACGCTGCTGCTGATGAGCAACGGCAACGCCGTGAGCGTGGGCCTTTTCAAGAAGCTGCCCTACGACACGCTGAAGGACCTGCAGCCCATCTCCACGCTGGGCTTCTTCGACCTCGGCATCGTGGTGCCCGCCAACTCGCCGTTCAAGACGCTGCCCGACCTGCTGCGGCATGCGCAGGCCCAGCCCGGAGCGCTGAAGACCGGCACCATCGCGGTGGGCAGCACCCAGCACCTGGCGGCCAAGCTGTTCGAAACCGTGGCCGGCGTGCAGCTGCTGACCGTGCCCTACAAAGGCTCGCCGGCGGTGCTGATGGCGCTGCGCAGCGGCGAGATCGACGTGGCGCTGGAGATCGTCGGGCCGATGATGGCCCAGCTCAAGGCCGGCGAGATCCGCGCGCTGGCCACCACCGCCAGCCAGCGCAACGCGGCGCTGCCCGACGTGCCCACGGTGCAGCAGGCGGGCCTGAAGGGCTACGACGTGAGCAGCTGGAACGCCATCGCCGCGCCGGCCGGCACGCCGCAGCCGGTGATCGACGCGCTGCAGCGCGCCATCGCCAGCGCGGTCGCCGATGGCGGCGTGCGCACCCGCCTGGAGGCCCTGGGCATGCGACTGCAATCCAGCACCCCCACCCAGGCCCGCGAGCTGCTGGCCAAGGACATCCAGCGCTGGGGGGCGGTGATCAAGGCAGCCGGCATACAGCCGGAGTGACTGAACGGTCCAGCGGACCGGCTCACAGATCCTCGTGAAAGCTCGACGTGCCCGCCCGCCAGTAGGCCGAGATGCGGGCGGACTCTTTCGGATGGCCGCGCTCGACCAGCAGCAGGTCGCGCACGCGGGCCATGGTGGCGGCTTCTCCGGCTGCCCAGGCGAAGCCTTCGCCGCTGGGCAGGGCTTGGGCCTGCAGGGCTTGCAGGAGCTGGTCGGGCGTGTCCAGCCATTGCAGGTCCAGCGTGGCCTCGCTGGTCAGCGCGCGGCGGTCGGCTTCGGCCACCAGCAGGCGGACGACCGCGCGGGTACCGGCCGGCAGCTCTTCCAGGCGGCGGTGCACCGCGGGCAGGGCGGTGGCGTCGCCCACCAGCAGGTGCCAGTCATAGTCGGTGGGCACCACCATCGAGCCGCGCGGCCCGCCAATGGTGGCGCTGTCGCCCGGGCGGGCCTGGCGCGCCCAGTCGCTGGCGGCGCCGTGGCCGTGCAGCGCGAATTCGATGGTCAGCTCGCGGCGCGCCGCGTCGAAGCGGCGCGGCGTGTAGTCGCGCCGCACGGGCTCGGCCTCGGGCGTCTCACCGGGCAGCATGAACTTGACGTGGTCGTCAAAGCCCAGCGACACGAAGTCGGCCAGCGATTCGCCGCCGAAGGTGATGGCGACGAAGCCGGGGCCCAGCGGCTCGGTGCGCAGCACCTGGAGATCGCGGCGGCGCAGTTCATGGCGCACGCGTTGCACGCGGCGGGTGGAGGTGGGCATGGAAGCGGTGGTCATGGTGGAACAGATAGGTGACAATGTCATCCATCATGAGACCTAAAGTTGATAATGTCAACCATGCCGCCGCTGATGAGGTCTTCGACGCGATCCATGCGCTGATGCACCTGTACCGCGGCCGCCAGTACCGGCTGCTGCGTGACAGTGCGCCAGCGATCACCCACCTGGAGGACAAGGTGCTGGGCTTCTTCGCCCGCCACCCGGGGGCGATGGCCGGCGACCTGGCCACCCATTCGGGCCGCGACAAGGCGCAGATCGCGCGGCTGGTCACCGGCCTGAAGGAGCGCGGGCTGCTGGAAGCGCAGGTGGACGACACCGACCGCCGCAAGATCCGGCTGCACCTGAGCGAGGCCGGCCGCCAGCTGCAGCGCGACAACCAGCGTGCGCTGAGCACCGTGGCCCGGCAAAGCCTGGAAGGCCTGAGCGAGGCCGAGCGCCAGCAGCTGCTGGCGCTGCTGCAGCGGGTGCGGGCGAATCTGGCTGCGGACGAAAACGGCTAGGCAGGGTCACGAAGCGCCGGGCCGCCCCAAGCTTCGTGGCTCCCCCTCGGGGGGGCGGTCCGGGCGAAGCCCGGGCCTTGGGGGCTCCATCACGAAGCGCCGGGCCGCCCCAAGCTTCGTGGCTCCCCCTCGGGGGGGCGGTCCGGGCGAAGCCCGGGCCTTGGGGGCTCCATCAGGCGGGGAATACGACGCGCACGCACGTGCCAGTGCCGCGCGGCCCCGGCCGCAGTTCCACCGTGCCGCGCAGCGACGAGGCGAAGCCCGACAGGATCTTCATGCCCAGCCGCTCGCTGCGGCTGCTGTCGTAGCCCTCGGGCATGCCGCGGCCGTCGTCGGTGATGGCCAGCTCCAGCTGCCGGGCGTCCAGCGGCTGCAGGTTCACCACGATGTGGCCAGCTTCGCCCGGCTCGAAGGCATGCTTGAGCGCATTGCTGATGACCTCCAGCACGATCATCGACAGCACCGTCGTGCGGTCGATGTCGAACACCAGGTCGGCCGCATGCACCTCGCAGCGCACCTGCCCGGCCTCGGCCGCCTTCAGAATGTCGTCGCACATCTCGCGCAGGCGCTCGGCCAGCGGCTGGTCGGCCGCGGCCGGGTCGTGCAGCCGGCGGTGGATGCGCGAGAACAGGTCGAAGCGGCGCCGCGCCTCGTTCAGCGCAGCGGTGGCCTCGGGGTTGTGGCGCAGCTGGCGGGCCTGCACCGCCAGCACGCTGCCCACCAGCGTCAGGTTGTTGGCCACCCGGTGCTGCAGCTCCTGGAACAGCGTGGTGCGTTGTGCCAACAGCGCCTGCGAACGCTCCTGGCTCTTCTCGAGCTGGCTCGTCACCTGCGACAGCAGGTCGATCACCACGATGTCGACCACGCTGATCAGCACGAAGAAGGCGATGGCCAGGGCCGCAGTGCCATCGAGCGCGAAGCTCTCCCGCGGCAGGATGAACCAGTACCACGCCGCCCCGATGGACAGCAGCGCACAGAGCGTGCCCGGCCCGCGGCCGCACACGAAGGCGCTGAGCAGGATGGCTGGGAAGAACGTGAGGAACGGGAAGCCGTTGCCCAGCAGCGGATCGGCTAGGAAGCGGGCCCCCAGGGCCAGCAGGAAGGCGATCACCGCCACGGGGTAGGCCAGGCGGGGCCGGGTTCTGAAGCGCGCCGTCCAACGGATGAAGCGCAGCGTGGGGCCAGGGCGCGGTAGGTCGACCATCAAGACATCAGTAGGGCTGATGTCCATCATATCTGGGCGGCGCGCTAAGGGCTGCTGCTGCGGCGGCGGTCGGCGGCACTGGTCTTGCGGGGCGCGGCACCGGCGGCATTGAGCTGGTCCAGCCACAGCAGCGCGTCCACGTGCTGCACGAAGCGGTCGAGGTAGCCGGGCGACAGCTCACGCATCAGCCGCAGGGCGCGGTGCACCAGCTGCTGCGAGTTTAGCGGCCCCGCGTTGTCGGGCACCACCGCCAGCGACTGGGTGAGCCGGCGCTCGGCGCTCAGCCGCGACCAGGTGCTGCGGAAGTCGCGCAGCGTCTTCAGCTCGGTCTCGGGCGGCGATTGCTGCGCCAGTTCCGCCACCAGGGCGGCCAGCGGGCCGGGTGGGCGCGCTGCGGCCGGGGCCGCCGAAGCGGGCTGCGGTGCCGCCGCGGCGGCACCATCGTAGGCCGCAGCCAGCTGCTGCAGCCGCTGCGCCAGGCGCTCGGCCGCCAAGCCGCGATGCCCGGCCGCGCGCCGGGCCATGGCCTCGATGAAGCGGAAGCGCATCGGGTCGCGCTGCTGCGCGCCCTGGGCGCGGCGCTCGGCCAGCCAGTCGGCCAGCGGGGGCGGCTGCAAGAGCTCAGTCACGGCGGGGGGCGGGCGCCGGGGCAGCGGTGCTGGCCGCGGCAGCGGGGGCGAGGGTGGGGGCGGAGGCTGCGCGTGCGGGGCCCCGGGCCGGCCGCTGCATCGGCGACATCTCCACCCGGCGGTTCTTGGCCCGGCCCTCGGCATCGGCGTTGCTGGCCACAGCCTGCTGCGCGCCGAAGGCCGCCGCGAACACGTACGGGGCCGGCAGGCCTTCTTCGATCAGCGCGCGGGTCACGGTGAGGGCGCGCTGGGCCGACAGCTCCCAGTTGTCCTCGAAATGCTTGCTGCGCTCGCGCACCCCGCGGTCGTCGGTGAAGCCGCTGACCATCAGCATCTCGTCGCGCTCACGCAGGTAGGCGGCCAGGGGCCTGGCCAGGCTGCGCAGCAGGCGCCGGCCCTCGGGCTGCAGGTCGGCCGAGTTGAACTCGAACAGCAGGCTGCCGCTGATGCCGATGCGGCCATCCACCAGCGAGACGCGGCCGGCCGCCAGCGGCCCGGCCAGCACCTGTTCCAGCGACTGCCGGCGCTGAGTCTCGGCCTGGCGCTGTGCCACCTCGGCCTGCAGCCGGTGGCTCAGGTCCAGCTGCTGGCCCACCACGTAGACCAGGATCAGCACGAAGGCGCCCAGCAGCCCGGCCATCAGGTCGCCGAAGGCGGCCCACACCGGCGTGCCCGCCTCCTCAACGCCGTCTTCGGGGGTGTCCCAGGCCAGGCTCATGCGTCGCTGCCGGCCAGCGCGCGCTGGCGGCCCAGCTGCTGCAGGTCTTCGACGATCTGCTGCTGCGAGCTGATGCTGAGGTCGATGACCTCACGCGCCTGCGCCACGTAATAGGCCAGCTGCTCGTCGCTGCGCGTCAGCGACTGGCTCAGCGCGGTTTCGATGCGCTGCAGCTGCGCGGCCAGCTGCTCGCTGGTCTGGCTGAACTGCTGCACCGCGGTGCCGAAGGCTTCGCCCAGGCTGGCCACTTCCACCGCGCTGCCGGTGAGCTGCGCGGCCACCTCGGCCATGCGGCCTTCGTGCGCCTCGGTGCTGGCGGCCAGGCGCTGGCCCAGGCCGTCCAGCAGCTCGGCGGACGAGGCCACCAGCGTGTCGATGGCCTGGCGCTGGCCCTGGCTGGCGTGCTGCACCGTGTCCAGCAGCGTGCCCAGGGTCTGCAGCATGCGCTCGCGTTCAGCCAGCATCGCCTGGTCGCGGGCCATGCTGTCGCTGAGCTTGTCGCGCAGTTCGTTGATCACCTCGGCCGCGGCGCGCGGCGCATCGGCGGCTGCCTGCAGCACCGTGCCGATCTCGGCCAGCGTGCGCTGGCCGGTCTGCTCGAAGGCCTGCTGCAGCGAGTGGGCCATGCCGTTCAACCGGCCCGTCCAGGCCGCCAGGCGCTGGGCATCGGCCTCGGCCAGGCTGCTCTGCAGGCCGGCATGCACCCGCTCCACCGATTGCAGCAGCGCCGCGGCCTGCTGGGCAAAGCCGCTGGCGGCGGCGTCCATCGCCTGCTGCAGCGCGGTGGTGGCCTGCTGCTGCTGGCGCTGCAGCGTCTCGGCGGTGCTGCGCTGCAGGGCCTGCAGCTCGGCTGCGCTGGCCTGGTGCAAGCGCAGCTGTTCGGCGGCGCTGGCTTGCTGGGCGCGCTGCTGCTCGGCCACCGTGGCCTGCTGCAGCCGGTGCTGCTCGGCGGCCAGGGCCTGCCAGCGGGTGGCCACGGCGTCGGCGGTGTGGTCCAGCCGCTGGGCCACGGCGTCCACCATCGCGCTGGAGCGTTGTTCCAGCCGCTCGGCCAGCGCGTCCAGCCGCGCCTGCCAGTGCTGCGCCTGGCCGGCCTGCTGCGCCTGGTGGTCGGCGAGCGCTTGCTGCCAGTGGTCGGCCACGCGGGTGTGGGCGGTTTCCACGCGATCGGTCAGGGCCTGCAGCTGTCGGTCCAGGCCGCCGGCCAGCGTGGCCTGCAAGGCCTGCGTCTCGCGGGCGATGCCGGCCATGGTGGCTTCCACCACCGGCTGCAGCGTGGCGCCGGCGGCGCGGGCGCTGGCCGCCAGGCTGTGCTCCAGCGAGCGGCCGACCGAGGCGGCCAGCTGGGTGTAGGCCTGGCCGGCCTGCTCATGGAAGCGGGCCTGCTCATCGGCCAGCCGGCTGCCCAGCAGCTCCCCCTGGCGCTCAATGCCGCCCATCAGGGCCTGCAGCCGGTCCACCAGCACCGGCAGCGTCTCGGCCTGCTGCTGCAGCAGGCGCAGCTGTTCGTCGCGGCGGTGCGCCTGCGAGAACACGCGCAACGGGCCGGCGATGTGGCCGTCCAGCTGCTGCACCACCTGCTGGCGCTGGCGCCGCAGCAGGGCCGACAGCAGCCCCAGCATGGCCGAAGCGGCGATGCCGGCCACCGAGGTGCCGAAGGCCAGGCCCAGGCCCTTGACCGGCGCCGACAGCGAAGCGCGGATCGAGGCCAGGTCGGTGGCGCTGTCCAGCGCCAGGCCGGTGCCGTTGAGCGTGACCACCATGCCCAGGAAGGTGCCCAGCATGCCCAGCAGCACCAGCAGGCCGGTCAGGTAGGGCGTCAGCGCGGGGCCGGGCAGGGCGCTGCGCTCACCCTCGATGCGCAGCCGCACCGGCTGCCGCAGGGCGGCGGGCAGGCGCTGCAGCCAGGGGGCCAGCTCCTGCTGGGGTTGTGCCAGGTCGGCCAGCGCGGCCTGCAGCGCGTCGGTGGCGGCGCGGTGGCGGCGCAGTTCCAGCGCGCCGGCCAGGTAGGTGGCGGCGATCAGCGCCATCATCACCAGCGCCAGCGGGCTGCGGCCGGCATAGCCCACGGCCACCCAGGCGATGGCGCCCAGGCCGGCCGCGAACACGGCGTGTTGGAGGTGTCGGTTCATGTGCTTGCTTGTCGCTGCGCGGTGGCCAGGGCTTCGAGCAGCCCCTCCACCGGTTGGAATCGGATCTCGAGTTCGGCCAGCAGCACCGCTTGCAGGTCCTGCTCGAAGCCGGGCTGGCTGCTGCGGCGCAGGCGCTCGAAGTGCTTGCCCAGCCAGCCGGGCACGGTGGCCAGCAGCCGCTGCTCCTGCGGCGCCAGCACCTGTTCCATCACCGCGTCCACCTCGGCCAGCCGCGCCATCGCGGGGGAGCAGGCGGCCAGCTGCTGGCGCAGGCGCTCGCGCAGCGGCGCGATGGCGCGTTCCATGGCGTTCTGGCGCTGGTTGCAGTGGCGGCGCCAGGGCGCAAAACCTTCGGCGTCCTGGGCTTCACGCGCTTCCAGGGCTGGCTCGGTCAGCTGGCGGGCCAGCTGCTGGCGCACCTGGTCGGCGTCGGCGTGGGGGTCGGCGGCGGGCGCTGCGGCCGGCGCGGGCCGGCTGCCGGTGCTCTCAGGCGCAGGCGCGCTGCCCACGGGGCCCAGGGCGCCGTAGAGGGAAATGGCATCGGCCCAGCCCAGCCAGTGGGCCAGGCGCTGGGCAAACTGCAGGCGTGACTCGGGCACGTCGGCCTCGGTCAGCCGCGCCAGCAGCCGCACCAGAGCAGCCCCGGTGATCTCCGCGCGCCGGGGGGCGCGCGCCATCGCGCCAGCAGACATTCGGGTCGGGAAAAAACCTCGCAGTCTACCTGCTTGTCACCCGCCGATGCAGGCAGGGCCCCTCAGCCCCGCCGGGCCGCCCCAAAGGGCTGAGAGCCCCCCCGGGGGGTGGCGAGCGCAGCGAGCTTGGGGGCAGACATCAGCCCCGCCGGGCCGCCCCAAGGGGCTGAGAGCCCCCCCGGGGGGTGGCGAGCGCAGCGAGCCTGGGGGCCAACATCAGCGGAAGGAGGCGACGGTTTCCACCAGCGTACGCGACTGCTCCTTGAGCGACATGGCGGCGGCCGAGGCCTGCTCCACCAGCGCGGCGTTCTGCTGGGTGGCCTGGTCCATCTGGGCGATGGCCTGGTTCACCTGCTCGATGCCGGAGGTCTGTTCCTGCGAGGCGGTGGTGATCTCGGCCACCACGGTGGTCACGCGTTCCACGCTGCCCACCACTTCCTGGATGGTGGCACCGGCCTGGCCCACCAGGCGGGTGCCGGCTTCCACCATGTCCACCGAGCTGCCAATCAGCGACTTGATTTCCTTGGCCGCCTCGGCGCTGCGCTGGGCCAGCGTGCGCACCTCGCCCGCCACCACCGCAAAGCCGCGGCCTTGTTCGCCGGCGCGCGCGGCTTCCACCGCCGCGTTCAGCGCCAGGATGTTGGTCTGGAAGGCGATGCCGTCGATGGTGCCAATGATGTCGGCGATCTTGCGCGAGCTGTCGCTGATGGCGCTCATGGTCTGCACCACTTCACCCACCACCGCGCCACCGCGGGCGGCCACCTGCGAGGCGGCCACGGCCAGCTCGTTGGCCTGGCGGGCGTTCTCGGCGTTCTGCTTGACGGTGGCGGTGATCTCTTCCATCGACGCGGCGGTCTGCTGCAGCGCGCTGGCCTGGGATTCGGTGCGGGCCGACAGGTCGAGGTTGCCGGCGGCGATCTCGCCGGAGGCGGTGGCGATGTGGTCGGTCGCCAGGCGGATGCTGCCCACCGTGCCGGCCAGACCCTGCTGCATCTGGTGCATCGCGGCCAGCAGGCTGTTGCTGTCGCCGGGCCGCAGCTGCACCTGCACCGAGAGGTCGCCGGCGCCGATGCGGCGCACGATCTGCGCGGCGTAGTCGGGCTCGCCGCCCAGGTCGCGGTAGATGCGGCGCGACATGGTCCAGCCCATCACGCCCACCACGGCCATCAGCGTGCCGCCCACGCCCATCATCATCGCGGCGGCGCGCCAGAAGGCGGTGTCGATGTCGTCGATGTAGTCGCCGGTGCCGATGATCCAGTCCCAGGGCTGGAAGTGCGCCACGGCATACAGCTTGTCCACCTTCTCCTGCAGGCCGGGGCGGGTGCCGGGGGCCACCACGTTGCCGATGGCCTTGCCCTGCAGCGCGGCGCGGTAGCGTTCACCGGCTTCCTTGCCGCCCTTGGGGTCGACGATGCCGATGCGCTTGGGGTTGGGGTGGACGTAGTTGATGTCGTTGGTGTAGCCACGGACGAAGTAGTAGCGCTCATCCTTGCGCAGGCTGCTCAGCACGGCCACGGCCTGGGCCTGGGCGGCCTCGCGGGTGAGCTTGCCGGCCTTTTCCTGCTCATGCAGCTTGTCCACCGCGGCCAGCGCCAGCACCACCATGTTGTCCACCTGGGCGGTGCGCTCTTCCAGCATGGTCTGGCGGAGCCCATGGAGCGAGAGCCCGATCAGCGCCAGCGCGCCGCAAAGGGCTGCGGCACAAAGCCAGAGGATTCGGGTACGGAGTTTCATGGACGACCACTTCAAGACAAGACGCAACAGCTGCGGATATCGGCCGCTGTAGCGCCAGCTTGACAGTGGTCGTGCCTGTGCAGCTGGTCAGGCCACCGGCGGCAGCCGGTCCAGCAGCTTGTCCAGCGTCACCGGGTAGTCGCGCACCCGGATGCCGGTGGCATGGTGCACCGCGTTGGCGATGGCCGCCGCCACGCCGCACAGGCCCAGCTCACCCACACCCTTGGCCTTCATCGGCGACGAGATCGGATCGGTCTCGTCCAGGAAGATCACGTCCTGGTGCGGGATGTCGGCATGCACCGGCACCTCGTAGCCTGCCAGGTCATGGTTGACGAAGTAGCCGCGGCGCTTGTCCAGCGCCAGCTCTTCCATCAGCGCCGCGCCCACGCCCATGGTCATCGTGCCGATGACCTGGCTGCGCGCCGACTTGGGGTTGAGGATGCGGCCGGCCGCGCACACCGCCAGCATGCGGCGCACGCGGATCTCGCCGGTGGCGGCGTCCACCGCCACCTCCACGAAGTGGGCGCCGAACGTGGATTGCTGGTACTGCTTGTCCAGATCGCCATACTCGATCGCGTCTTCGGCCACGAGGCCGGCGCTGCCGGCGGCATCCGCGAGCGGCACGCTGCGGCCACCGGCCGTCACCTGGCCGTCGGCAAATTCGGCCTGCGCCGGGTCCATGCCCAGCTGGCGGGCCACCTGCTCACGCAGCTTGACGCAGGCCGCATACACGCCCGAGGTCGAGTTGTTGGCGCCCCATTGCCCGCCCGAGCCGGCCGAGGTGGGGTAGCTGGAATCCCCCAGCCGCACCGCCACCTGCTGCACCGTCACGCCCATCATCTCGGCCGCCGTCTGGGCAATGATGGTGTAGCTGCCAGTGCCGATGTCGGTCATGTCGGTTTCCACCGTCACCCGGCCGCCCGGCTCCAGCTTCACCCGGGCGCCGGACTTCTGCAGCAGGTTGTTGCGCAGCGCCGCCGCCACGCCGGTGCCGATGAGCCAGCGGCCCTCGCGCTGCTGGCCGGGTTGCGGGTTGCGCTGCGCCCAGCCGAAGCGCTCGGCCCCGGTGCGCAGGCACTGCACCAGTTGGCGCTGCGAGAAGCGGCGCGAGGGCTTCTCCGGGTCCACCTGGGTGTCGTTCACCACCCGGAACTGCACCGGGTCCATGCCCAGGCGCTCGGCCATCTCGTCGATGGCCATTTCCAGCGCCATCAGGCCCGGCGCTTCGCCAGGCGCGCGCATCGCATTGCCTTCGGGCAGGTCCAGCACCGCCAGCCGCATGGCTGTCATGCGATTGGCGCCGGCGTACAGCAGGCGCGTCTGGTTCACCGCGGTCTCGGGCTGGCCGTCGGGCAGGTCGCCCGACCAGCTCTCATGGCCGATGGCGGTGATGCGGCCATCCTGCTCGCAGCCGATGCGCAGCCGCTGGATGGTGGCCGGCCGGTGGGTGGTGTTGTTGAAGATCAGCGGCCGCTGCAGGGCCACCTTCACCGGCACGCCGGCCGCGCGGGCACCCAGCGCGGCCAGCACCGCATCAGCGCGCAGGAACAGCTTGCCGCCGAAGCCGCCGCCGATGAAGGGCGAGATCAGGCGCACGTTCTCCTTCTTCATGTTCAGCGTGCGGGCCAGGTCGCCGGCGCCCCAGTCGATCATCTGGTTGCTGGTCCACACCGTCAGCTTCTCGCCTTCCCAGGCGGCCAGCGTGGCATGCGGCTCCATCATCGCGTGCGACTGGTCGGGCGTGGTGTAGGTGGTGTCCAGCTGCACCGGCGCCTTGGCGAACGCCCCGGCGAAGTCGCCCACCGCGGTGTGGGTGGGGCCGCTGTTCTCGTTGGCCTTGGCCATCGGCGCGCCATCGCGCGCGGCCGACAGGTCGAAGGCACCGGGCGCGGTGGCATACCGCACCTGCACCAGCTCGGCCGCGGCGCGCGCCTGCTCGAAGCTGCGGGCCACCACCACCGCCACCGCCTGGTGGTGGTGGTCGATCCGCGGTCCGCCCAGCAGCTTGGCGGTGTTCATCTTGCCCTTGGCCAGCTTGCCCGCATTGCGGGCGGTGACGATGGCCAGCACCCCGGGCGCGGCACGGGCGGCCCGCAGGTCCATCGACACGATGCGACCCTTGGCGATGGCGGCGCCTACCACATGGCCATAGGCCGCGTTGCGGGCCACGTCGTGCCGTTCATAGGCATAACGCGCGGTGCCGGTGGTCTTCATGGGGCCGTCGATGCGGTCCAGCGGCTGGCCGATGACCTTGAGCTGGTCGATCGGGTTGGTGGTGGCGGGTTGGTCGAATTTCATCTCAGGTCCTCGCTTCGGCCATCACCGCGGCGAGCGTGCGCTCCACCAGCGGACGTTTGAAGGCGTTGTGTTCATCGGTGCGCGCATCGGCCAGCAGCTGGGCGGTGAAGGCCTTGGCGCCCTGGGTCAGCTGCGGCTCGGCCGCTTCCATGCGCCAGGGCTTGTGGGCCACGCCGCCCACGGCCACACGGCCGCGGCCATCGGGCTGCAGCACCGCGGCCACCGACACCAGCGCGAATGCGTACGAGGCGCGGTCGCGCACCTTGCGGTAGAGGTGCTTGCCACCCAGCGGCGGCGGCAGCGTCACCGCGGTGATCAGCTCGCCCGCTTCCAGCGTGGTGTCGATCTGCGGTGTGTCACCGGGCAGCCGGTGGAAGTCGGCGATCGGGATGGTGCGGCGGCGGCCGTCGCCGCGCACGGTTTCCACCGTGGCGTCCAGCACCCGCATGGCCACCGCCATGTCGCTGGGGTGGGTGGCGATGCAGGCCGCGCTGGTGCCCACGATGGCCAGCTGGCGCGAATAGCCGCCGATGGCCGAGCAGCCGCTGCCGGGCTGGCGCTTGTTGCAGGGCTGCTGCGTGTCGTAGAAGTAGGGGCAGCGGGTGCGCTGCAGCAGGTTGCCCGCGGTGGTGGCCTTGTTGCGCAACTGGCCTGAGGCGCCCGACAGCAGCGCGCGCGACAGCACGCCGTAGTCGCGCCGCACGCGCTCGTCGGCCGCCAGGGCGGTGTTGCGCACCAGCGCGCCAATGCGCAGCCCCCCGCCGCCGCTGGGCTCGATCTTGTCCAGCCCCAGGCCGTTGACGTCGATCAGGTGCGGCGGCGTCTCGATCTGCAGCTTCATCAGGTCCAGCAGGTTGGTACCACCGGCGATGAAGCGGGCCCCGGGCGTCTGCGCGGCCGCGGCTGCGGCCTCGGCGGGCGACTTGGCC
Organism: Aquincola tertiaricarbonis; assembly: GCF_023573145.1. Taxonomy (GTDB): domain Bacteria; phylum Pseudomonadota; class Gammaproteobacteria; order Burkholderiales; family Burkholderiaceae_C; genus Aquincola; species Aquincola tertiaricarbonis_B. Next base: position 3,011,749 of record NZ_CP097635.1, on the reverse strand, counting down.
CGTTCGTAGCTGAAGGCCTTCATGCGCGCACCCCCGCCACTTCGGTCATCGCATCGACGATGTTGCTGTACGCGCCGCAGCGGCAGATGTTGCCGCTCATGCGCTCGCGCAGCTCCTCGGCGCTGAGCAAAGGCTTGACGGTGATGTCGGCCGTGACGTGGCTGGGCACGCCGCGCTGGATCTCGTCCAGCACCGCCACGGCGGAGCAGATCTGCCCCGGCGTGCAGTAGCCGCACTGGTAGCCGTCGTGCTTGATGAAGGCCGCCTGCATCGGGTGCAGCTGGCCGGGCTGGCCCAGGCCTTCGATGGTGGTGACGGCGGCGCCTTCGTGCATCACCGCCAATGACAGGCAGCTGTTGATCCGCTGGCCGTCCACCATCACGGTGCAGGCGCCGCACTGGCCGTGGTCGCAGCCCTTTTTGGTGCCGGTGAGCTGCAGGTGCTCACGCAGCGCATCCAGCAGCGTGGTGCGGTTGTCCAGCTCCAGCGCATGCACGCGGCCGTTGACCTGCAGGCTCACGCGGGTGGTGGGGGGTTCGGTGCTGGCGGTGGCATCGGCCGGGGCCGCGGGCGCTGCGGCGGCCGAGCTGGCCGCCACGGAAGCGGCGCTGGCCAGCAGCAGTTCGCGGCGCGAGAGCGCCAGGTGGGGACTGTCCATGGGAATGTGCTCCGGGTCGGGGATGACGCCGGTTCGGCAATCACCAGGCCCGGGAGGGCCGCCCATCAACCCAAAAGGGCCAGCCGCGCAAGACACCTACGGCCATACGCGCAAGCGTCCTACACGGTGCGTACGGCGGTGCGGGCGACCATGCCTGCACACCCTCACAGCGGCGCCGTGCCGTCCATCGATGTGCGCCTCTCCTGTCTTGTCGCCGGTGCGTCCTGGCCTCTTGAGCCCCTTGCCGGCCGCGGCTGCCCGGCCACTGGTCGACCGCATCGGCTCGGTGCTGGAGCGCCTGGCGCAGGGCGCTGCGCACGGCACCGGCGCCCAGTTGCAGGCGCTGGTGGCGGCCGGGCTGGATGAGCTGCCGTGGCCCGGCAGCGGGCGCACGCTGCAGCGCTGGCAGGCGTTGGCGGCAGTGGCGGCCCACGACCTGTCGCTGGCCAAGTGGTACGAAGGCCATACCGACGCCCTGGCCGTGCTGAATGAACTGAACGAGCCGGCCCCGCCGGCCGGCGCTTGTCTAGGCATGTGGGCCGCCGAGCCGCCCGATGGCCGGGTGACTTTTGAGCGCCTGCCGACGGGTGAGGTGCGCCTGCGCGGCACCAAGCGCTGGTGCTCCGGTGCCGGTGACGTGACCCATGGCCTGCTCACCGCCTGGGCCGACGGGCCGGACGCGGCCGACAGCGGCCCCTGGCTGGTGCTGGTGGACATGGCCCAGCCGGAAGTACAGGTGCAGCCCGGTGCCTGGTGTGCCGTGGGCATGGCCGACAGCCGCAGCCTGGACGTGCAGCTGGAAGGTGCCACGGCACGCCTGTGCGGCACGTCCGGCGCGTACCTGCGGCGGCCGGGTTTCTGGCAGGGCGGCATCGGCGTGGCGGCCTGCTGGTACGGCGGCTGCCTGGCCCTGGGCCAGGCGCTGCACCGGGCGGCGGCCCGCCTGGCCGATGCCCCGGCCGACCGCCGCTGGCCCGCCCAGGTGGCGCTGGGCCAGGCCGATGTGGAACTGCAGACGCTGGCTGCACTGCTGCGGCAGGCTGCCGCCTGGGTCGATGCCCATCCCCACGACGACGCCCAGGTGCTCGCGCTGCAGGTGCGCAGCGCGGTGGACATGGCGGCCCAGCGACTGCTGGTGCTGGCCGGGCGTGCGCTGGGGGCCACTCCGTACTGCCGCGACCCGCAGTTCGCCCGTCTGGCGGCCGACCTGCCGGTGTTCGTGCGGCAGACCCATGCCGACCGCGACCTGGCCAGCCTGGCGCGGCGGGTGGGCACCGCCGAAGGGGCCGCCGCATGGACGCTGTAGCCCCAGCGCCCTTGATCCACGGCCAGGGCACGCCGGCAGCGGCCTGGGCCGCCTGCCCGCTGCTGCAAGCCTTGCCACGGCTGGAGGCGATGGCGCTGCTGCCCGACGGCCGCCGCGCCGTGGTGGTGGCTCCGCACCCTGATGACGAAGTGCTGGCCGTCGGCGGCCTGCTGTGGCAGTGGTCTGGCGCCGGCCGCACGCTGAAAGTGCTGGGCGTGACGGACGGCGAAGTGGGTGTGCCCGAAGGCGACCCGACCCCGCCCGACAGTCTGGCCGCCACGCGTCGGCAGGAGCGCCGCCAGGGCCTGGCCCGGCTGGGCCTGCCGGCAGACGCCATCCACCCCCTGGGCCTGCCCGATGGCGGCGTGACCCTGCACGAGGGCGCACTGGTGCAGGCACTGTTGCCGCTGCTGCAGCCGGGCGACCGCGTGTTCACCACCTGGCGCCACGACGGCCACCCCGACCATGAAGCCACCGGCCGCGCCTGCGCCGCGGCCTGTGCCGCCACCGGGGCGGAACTGGTGGAAGTGCCGGTGTGGACCTGGCACTGGGCCGAACCCGGCGACGCCCGCGTGCCCTGGCAACGCCTGCGCCAGCTCATGCTGCCGCCCGAGGCCTTGCGCGCCAAGCGGGAGGCGCTGGCCTTGCACCACTCACAGCTGCAGGCGCCGGCCGGGGCCCAGCCCATCTTGCCGCCGTGGGCGCTGGCCCGCTGGCTGCGGCCGGTGGAGTACGTGATGGCGCCGGCCATCGATCCACCGCCCGGCTGGCCCGCCTGAGGCGGACCCCCAAACGCGACGCAGACGCCAGACGCCCACGCCCGACGCCCATGCCCGAGATCGACGCCCATTACTTTCGCCACCTCTATGCCCAGGGCGACGACCCCTGGGGCTACCGCACCCGCTGGTACGAGCAGCGCAAACGCGCGCTGACGGCCGCCTGCCTGCCCGATCGCCGCTATGCCAGCGGCTTCGAGCCCGGCTGCGCGGGCGGTGACCTGGCCGCGGTGCTGGCGCCGCGCTGCGACCGCTACCTGGCGGCCGACCTGGAACCCACGGCCGTGGCCGCGGCGCGCCGGCTGCTGGCTGAGCTGCCGCATGCGCAGGTGCGGCAGCTCAGCCTGCCCGATGGATGGCCGGCCGATGGCCCTTTCGACCTGGTGGTGCTGAGCGAGCTGGGCTACTACCTGGGCGCCGAAGGCCTGACCCAGGTGGCCCGCCAGGCGCGGCACAGCGTGCAGGCTGGCGATGGCGTGGTGCTGGCCTGCCACTGGCGCCACCCTATCGAAGGCTGCACGCTGAACGGCGATGCGGTGGATGCGCTGCTGCACCACACGCTGGCGTTGCCGCGCCTGTTGCGGCATGAAGAAGCCGACTTCGTGTTGTCGGTCTGGGCCACCGACGGCCGCTCCGTCGCGGCGCGGGAGGGGCTGGTGTGATCGGCATCGCCGTGCCCGCCCACAACGAAGAAGCGGTGCTGGGCCGCTGCCTGGCCGCGCTGCAACGCGCGGCGCGACACCCGGCGCTGGCGGGTGAGTCGGTGCTGCTGCTGGTAGTGCTGGATGCCTGCACCGACGGCAGCGCCGCCATTGCCGAGGCGGGCGGTGCCCGTGGCCTGCCGCTGCAGGCCCGCAACGTCGGCCTGGCGCGCCAGGCCGGTGCCCAGGCCCTGCTGGCGGCCGGCGCCCGCTGGCTGGCCTTCACCGATGCCGACAGCGAAGTGGCCGACGACTGGCTGGTGGCCCAGCTGCGCCACCAGCAGGCGGGTGCCGATGCGGTGTGCGGCTGCGTGACGGTGGCCGACTGGTCGCTGCACAGCGCGCAGGTGCGTGGCCGCTATGAGGCCCATTACCGCGCCATCGACGGCCACCGCCACATCCATGGCGCCAACCTGGGCGTGTGCGCCGAGGCCTACCGCAGGGCCGGCGGCTTCCGCCCGCTGGCCTGCTCGGAAGACGTGGCCCTGGTGGAGGACCTGCAGGCCACCGGCGCCCGCATCGCCTGGAGCGTGACACCGCAGGTGCGCACCAGCGCCCGCCGGCAGGCCAGGGCGCGGGGTGGGTTCGCGGACTTCCTGCTCAGCCTGGATGGCGGATTGGCGTCAGCGGCTTGACGGTTGGCCCCCCAAGCTCGCAGCGCGGGCCGCAGCGTCACCAGATCCGGATGCGTTCGCGCGGGGCGCGCCACATCGCATCGCCCGGCCGGGTGCCGAACGCGCGGTGGAATGCGTCGAGGTTGAGCAGCGGCGCATAACCGCGCACCGCGCTGTTGGCGTGGTAGTCGATGGCGGCCAGCAGGCGGATGCGTTCTTCGCGGGCCTTGTAGATCCACAACTGCGCCCAGGCCACGAAGCAGCGCTGGTCGGTGGTCAGACCATCGACGCGCGGCTGCGGCTGGCCCTTCAGCGCCCGTTGGAGCGCTGCATGCGCCAGCGTGATGCCGCCCAGGTCGGCCGTGTTTTCGCCCAGCGTCAGCGCGCCGTCCAGTTGCAGGCCGGGCAGCAGCTGCACCTGGTTGAACTGCGCCACCAGCCGGTCGTTGCGCTTCTTGAACTCGGCCGTGGCCGCGGGCGTCCACCAGTCGCGCACATTGCCCTGGGCGTCGTACTGGCGGCCGGTGCTGTCGAAGCCGTGCGTCAGCTCATGGCCGATCACTGCGCCCATGGTGCAGTAGTTCACCACCCTGTCGGCCCCGGGCGTGAAGAAGGGCGGCTGCGAGATCGCGGCGGTGATGTCGATGCCGTTGAGCTGCGGGTCGTAGGCCGCGTTGATCGACACCGGCGTGGTGTGGCCCACCTCGGCAAAGCGCTCGCGAGCGGCGGGGCGACCCACCTTGTCGATCTCGCGCTGCAGCTGGAAGGCGGCAATGCGCTGGTGGTTGCCCAGGTGGTCGTCGGGGCGGATCTCGACGCCGCTGAAGTCGATCCAGCGCTGCGGGTAGCCCACCTGGATGTCCACCTGCGCCAGCTTGGCCAGCGCCGCGGCGCGGGTGGGCGCGTCCAGCCAGGGGTTGGTCCTCAGCCGCCGCGCGAACTCGTCCTTGATGTGGCCCACCATGCGCGTGATCTCGCGCCGGGTGTCTTCGGTGTAGTAGCGCTGCACGTACAACTGCGACAGCGGATGAAACAGCTCCACCGTCAGCAGTTGCACCGCCTGCCGTTCCAGCGGCATCGTGCTGGCCAACCCGTCGCGTTGGCGCTGGAACTCCTGGCTGAGCTGGAACCAGGGCTGGCCCAGGAAGTCGGCATTGCGCGCCAGCACCGACCAGCGCAGCAGTACCTGCAGGTCGGGCGCCGGCCGGTTGGCTAGCAGCTGGTTCAACGCCTTCAGGCCGGCCAGGTCGGGCAGCTGCAGCCGCGCCGGCAGCGTGAGCCCGGCGGCGGTGGCCATGGCCCGAAGGTCGATGGCCGGGATCAGCGCCTGCGCTTCGTCCACCGACATCAGGTTGTAGATGCGCGCCGGGTCGTAGGCCTGCAGCGGCGTCAGCCGCGGCGCGGCCAGCTCGGACTCCATCGCCAGGATGCTGCGTGCCTTGGCCGCGGCCACGTCCGGCGCATCGCCCAGCTGCTGGTGCATGCGGGTGACGTGGTCGACGTACAGGTCGCGGATCTTCTGGCTGGCCGGGTCGCTGTACTGGTCGCGCTCCAGCGACAAGGCGCCCAGCTGCAGCGTGAGCTGCGTGCGCGCGCTGTCCTGGAAGTCGGTCATCACCGCGAAGTTGAGCAGCGGCGAATTGCCGGTGCGCGCCTGCAGCCGCGCCGACAACCGGGCCAGGTCCGTGGGCCCGCCGGCCTGTGCCGCCGCGTCCAGGTCGGCCTGCACCGGCTGCAGCCCGGCGGCGTCGCGCTGGCGCAGATCGAGCGCGGCGCGGTAATAGTCGCCCACCTGCTGCGCGGGGCTGCCCCGGGGCGCGGCGGCCTGGCTGGCCTGCACCGCCAGCTGCTGCAGCTGCGCATCGAGGTTGGCCCCCAGCATCGAGAAGCCGCCGATGTCCGATTCGGCATCGGGAATGGTCAGCCGCTTCAACCAGCGGCCGTTGGCATAGGCATAGAAGTCCTGCCGCGGATCGACGCTGCGGTCCATGTGCTCGGCCGAGTACCCGACGCCGCCACCCGGCGCCTGCGCCGTCGGCTTGACCGGCCGGTGGATCACCCCGGCCGAACCGGTTGGCGCGGACCAGGACAGGGCGGGGAGCAGGCCGAGCAGGGGGCCGAGCAGGAGAGCGGGGAACAGCAGGTGACGGCGCATGGCGGGTCCAGGGGTGGGACGGGCATGGGGCCGGCAGGCCAGGCCCGCGCGGCGCGCTGGCACGATAGCGCGGGGCAGGCTGGGGGCCGGCCTTCGCGTTAGGGGGTGACGGTGGCCTGGCTGGCCGGCCCGTGGCGCCGCAGGGCGCCCCGTTGCCGATCAGGGCCGCGCCTCGTCCAGCAGCGCCGCCAGCGCGGCATTGAACTCTTCCGCCGCTTCGTAGGGCACCCAGTGCCCGGCCCCGGCGATGAACCGCAGCGAGCCGCCGGCCGGGGCCTGGGCCAGGGCGTCGCGCACCACTTGCAGCCGGCCGCGGTAGAGCACGTCGTCGTCGCCCCACAGGCCGTGCACCGGGCAGCGCAGCCGGGGCAGCGTGCGCAGCAGCAGGTCGGTGCGCATGAGCCGGCGGCGGCGCATGCGGTCGCGTTCGATGTTGGCGCCGTGCAGGGCCACGGCCAGGGCGTCGATGGCCTCGGGCCGGGACAGCATCAGCACGCCCAGGTTGTGGCGGTGCAGGGCGTCGCGGCGCTCGCCGGGTGGCGCCGTGTCCCAGGCACGCAGGGGCAGCGGCGCCATCGGCGCTTCGCTCAAGGCCGGTGCGCCCACCAGCACCAGCTGCCGCACGCGGGCGGGGTGGGCCGCGGCCCACAGGCCGCCCACCAGGCCGCCGAACGAAAAGCCCACCAGGTCCACCGGTGCATCGCCGATCAAGGCGTGCAGGCCTTGCTCCAGCCAGCCGGGCAGCACGTCGGCATCGTGGCCGTCGGGCGGTTCGGCCGAATCGCCGAAGCCTGGCATGTCGGCCGCCAGCACGCGGTGGCCGGCCTGCACCAGCGGCGCGATGTTGCGCGCCCAGTGGGTCCAGCTGCCGGCGCCGCCGTGCAGCAGCACCACCGGCCGGCCGCTGCCCCAGGCATGCCAGGCCAGCGCGCCATCCCCGCAAGGCGTATGCAGCACGGTGCTGGCGTGCTGCAGCGCCTGCAGGTCGGCCAGGGTATGGACATGGAGGGGCCATTGAACTTCAGCCATGCACCCAAGGTTAGCCCTATGGCGGCCCGCCCGGCGCTGGCTTATCGTTTGTCCACTTTATGGATGCGCTGTCCACATGGTGGACAAACCCGGTCTGGCAGTCCAGCGGACCGTGGCGCGTGTCTTCATCGTCCGTCCGAGATTGCCGTGCCCCTCGACCGACCCGATGCCGATCCGCTGGTGCCTTACCAGCTGCCGTTTCCGCCCGATGCATTGCCCGAGATCGTGGTGCCCGACGCGGTGCCCGTGGACGAGCGCCTGTGGGTGCCGCAGGCCGAGAACGTGTGGTTCCGCCCGCTGTGCCTGAACGCCAGCCAGGGCTATTGGATGAACCTGCTGCGGGTGCGCAAGTCGGGCGTGCTCAGCCGCCACCGGCATCCGCAGGCGGTGCACGGCTTCGTGCTCAAGGGACGCTGGCGCTACCTGGAGCACGACTGGGAAGCCACCGCCGGCAGCTACGTGTTCGAGCCGCCGGGCGAAACGCACACGCTGGTGGTGCCCGAAGGCGTGGAGGAAATGATCACGTTCTTCCAGGTGAATGGCGTGATGGTCTACACCGACCCGCAGGGCGCGGTGCTGGGCTACGAAGACGTGTTCACCAAGATCGACCTATGCCGCCGCCACTATGCCCGGGTGGGCTTGGGCGAAGACTTCGTGCAGCGCTACATCCGCTGAACCAGAACCCGAGAGAGGAGACCGAGATGCGTTTGATCCCCACCCTGTGCAGCCGCTGGCTGCCCGCACTGGCCCTGGCCACCGGCCTGGCCGCCAGCTTCACCGCGCCGGCCACCGCGCAGACCGTGGACTACCCCAACCGGCCGATCGAGCTGGTGGTGCCCTTCCAGCCCGGTGGCGGCACCGACGCGCTGGCCCGCGCCTTCGCGGAGGCGGCGCGCAAGCAGGTGCCTCCCGGCATCGTCATCGTCAACAAGCCGGGCGCCAGCGGCGCCATTGGCTGGAACGAGGTGATCCACGCCAAGCCCGACGGCTACAAGCTGGCGCTGGTGACGGTGGAGCTGACCACGCTGCCGCACATGGGCCTGGCCAAGTTCACGCATGAAGACTTCTCGCTGATCGCGCGGCTGAACGCCGACCAGGCGGCCATCACCGTCAAGGCCGATGCGCCCTACAACACCATCGAGGAGTTCCTGGCCGCGGCCCGCAAGACGCCGGGCGAGATGAAGGTGGGCAACGCCGGCAACGGCTCCATCTGGCACCTCGCCGCCGCCGCGCTGGAAGACAAGACCGGCACCCAGTACAACCACGTGCCCTTCCAGGGCGCGGGCCCGGCGGTGCAGGCGCTGATGGGCGGCCACATCGACGCGGTGGCCGTGAGCCCGGCCGAGGTGGGCACCTACGTGGCCAGCGGCAAGCTCAAGACGCTGGCGGTGATGGCCGAGAACCGCGTCAAGGGCTTCGAGAAGGTGCCCACGCTGAAGGAACGCAACATCGACCTGGTGATCGGCACCTGGCGCGGGCTGGCGGCGCCCAAGGGCACGCCGCCCGAGGTGATGGCCTGGCTGCGTGGCGTCACCGCCAAGACCGCCAACGAGCCTGCGCTGCGCGAGGCGATGGACAAGCTGAACCTGGGCTACTCGTATGCCGACGACGCGGCCTTCCGCACCGCGATGGCGCGCGACAACACCTACTTCAAGGCCTTGATGGCCAAGCTGAACATCAAGAACTGAGTCAAGAACTGATGACGACCCCCACCTACCTGCCGACGATGCTCCAGGGCCGCCATGCCCTGGTCACCGGTGGTGCCCAGGGCATCGGCGCGGCCATCGCCAACCAGCTGGCGGCCCTCGGCGCGCAGGTCACCGCGGCCGACCTGGGCGCGGGCGACGGCTCGCTGGCCGCAGGCGTGGCGCTGCGCCAGGCCGACGTGACGAGCGAAGACAGCGTGCAGGCGCTGATGGCCGGATTGCAGCGGGTGGACATCGTCGTCAACTGCGCCGGCATCATCCGTCGCGGCGCCGAGCATGCGCTGCCGGTGTTCGAGCAGGTGCTGGCCGTCAACCTCACCGGCAGCATGCGGGTGTGCACCGCCGCGCGCGCCCACCTGCGCGCCACGCAGGGCTGCATCGTCAACATCGCCAGCATGCTCAGCTTCTTCGGTGGCGGCCTGGTGCCGGGCTACTCGGCCAGCAAGGGTGGGGTGATGCAGCTCACCAAGTCGCTGGCCATCGCCTATGCCGAAGACCGCATCCGCGTCAATGCGGTGGCGCCGGGCTGGATCGCCACGCCGCTCACCCAGCCGCTGCAGGACGATCCGGCGCGCAACGGCCCCATCCTGGCGCGCACGCCGCTGGGCCGCTGGGGCACGCCGGCCGACGTGGCGCAGGCGGTGCTGTTCCTGTGCTCGCCGGCGGCCGGCTTCATCACCGGCGTCACGCTGCCGGTGGACGGCGGCTACCTGGTTGCCTAGACAAGCCATGCCCACGGCCGTCCAGGGTACCGCCGCCTTCGGCAAGTTCATGCAGGTGCTGCAACTGGTGGCCGATGCGCCGGGGCCGATGACCACGGCCGAACTCACCCGCGCCAGCGGCTTTCCGCGGCCCACGCTGCACCGCATCGTCGCGGCGCTGCTGGCCGAAGGCCTGCTGCGCGAAGCCGAAGGCGGCGGCAGCTACGAGCTGGGCCCGCGGCTGATGGCACTGGCCAGCCGCAGCTGGGGCCGCTCGGGCCTGCGCGGCGCGGCGGGCGAGGCACTGCGCCAGTTGCGCGACACCACCGGCGAGACGGTGCACCTGGCGGTGCCCAGCGGCACCCGCATGGTCTACATCGAGAAGCTGGAAAGCCCGAGTGCGGTGCGCATGGCCTCCCGCGTGGGCAGCAGCATGCCGATGCATTCCACCGCGGTGGGCAAGGCCTACCTGGCCGCGCTGGACGAAGCGCGGCGCGAGGCGCTGCTGCCCACGCTGGAGCTGACCCGCCACACCGACCACACCGTGGTGCGGCCCGAGGCGCTGCGACGCCAGCTGCAGCGGGTGCAGGCGGACGGCTGGTCGGTGGACGACGAGGAGAACGAAGCCGGCATCACCTGCTACGGCGCCGTCATCCGCGGCGGCCAGGGTGAGCCGGTGGGCGCGGTGAGCGTGAGCACGCTGCGCTACCGCCAGCCGGCTGACGTGCAGGCGGCCTATGTGCAGCCACTGCTGGCCGCGGTGCAGGCCATCTCGGCACGCATCGCCGGCATGCCGACCTCGGACGAAGCCTGACGGCCCCGCCACGGGCGCTGACCTGGGGCAGCCCGCCCGGCGGCACGGTCTCCGGTTTGCCGGCAGACTGCCACCGTCTGCCAACATTGCCTGCCATGACCGTCATCGCCTTCGACAACACCTACGCCCGCCAGCTGGAGGGCTTTCACGTGCCGTGGAAGCCGGCCACCGCCCCCGCGCCGCGCCTGCTGTATGCCAACGAGGCGCTGGCCGCCGAGCTGGGCCTGGACCCGGCGCTGCTGCAGGGCCCGCAGGCCGCTGCCACCTGGGTGGGCAACCAGCTGCCCGACGGCGCCGAGCCCATCGCCCAGGCCTATGCCGGCCACCAGTTCGGTGGCTTCTCGCCGCAGCTGGGGGATGGTCGCGCGCTGCTGCTGGGCGAGGTGATCGACCGCCAGGGCCGGCGCCGCGACATCGCCTTCAAAGGCTCGGGCCGTACGCCGTTCTCGCGCGGCGGTGACGGCAAGGCTGCGGTGGGCCCGATGCTGCGCGAGGTGCTGATCGGCGAGGCGATGCATGCGCTGGGCATTCCCACCACCCGCGCGTTGGCGGTGGTGGCCACCGGCGAGCGGGTGATGCGCGAGCTGCCGCTGCCCGGCGCCGTGCTCACCCGCGTGGCCGCCAGCCACCTGCGGGTGGGCACCTTCCAGTTCTATGCCGCGCGCGGCGACCTGGCGCGGCTGCGCCAGCTGGCCGACTACACCCTCCACCGCCACGACCCCGCGCTGGCCGCCCGGCCCGATGCGCCGCTGGCGTTGCTGCAGGCCGTGGCGGAGCGGCAGGCCCGGCTGATCGCGCAGTGGATCAACGTGGGCTTCATCCACGGCGTGATGAACACCGACAACATGGCCTTGTCGGGCGAAACCATCGACTACGGGCCCTGCGCTTTCATGGAGGCGTACAACCCGGCCGCGGTGTTCAGCAGCATCGACCACGGCGGCCGCTACGCCTATGCCAACCAGCCGCACATCGCGCGCTGGAACCTGGCCCGCTTCGCCGAAACGCTGCTGCCGCTGATCGCCGGCAGCGAAGAAGAAGCCGAGACCCAGCGGGCCGTCGAGCAGGCGATGGCGGTGATCGACGGTTTTCCGGCGCTGTACGAAGCGGCGCTGCTGGCCGGCCAGCGCGCCAAACTGGGCTTGGTGGCAGGCAGCGGCGACGATGCCGAAGACCGCCAGCTGGCCGCCGACTGGCTGGCGCTGCTGCAAGCGCAGGCGGTGGACTTCACCCTGGGCTGGCGCCGCCTGGCCGACGCGGCCGAGGGCCGCGACGACATGCTGCAGGCCTTGTTCACCGACACCGCGCCGCTGCAGGCCTGGCTGCAACGCTGGCGCCAGCGGGCCGACCTGCCGGCGGCGGCGGACGGCGTGGTGAGCGAAGCCACCACCCAGCGCGCCGCGGCGATGCGCCGCGCCAGCCCCTTCGTCATCCCGCGCAACCACCGGGTGGAAGAGGCGCTGACCGCCGCCATGATGGAGAACGACCTGCAGCCCTTCGAGCGCCTGCTGGCCGCGCTGCAGCAACCGTTCAGCGAAACGCCCGAGCTGCAGCCCTACGGCGAGCCGGCCCCGGCGGCCGTGACGGCCGGCTATCAAACCTTCTGCGGCACCTGAGCGCAGGCGCGGCCCCGGGCCGCGCCTTGCTGCGTCACCAGCCAGATGCCCGCGCAGGTGAGCACCAGGGCCAGCGCGTACTTGGGCTCCAGGATGCGTTCACCCAGAAACAGCGCCGACAGCAGCGTGCCGAACACCGGCACCATGAAGTTGAAGGCGGTGATGCGGCTGACCCGGTTGTGCTGGAGCAGCAGGCTCCACAGCGAGAAGGCCGCCGCCGACAGCAGCGCCAGGTAGCCCAGCAGCAGCCACGCCCCCAGGCTGAAGTGCCCCAGCTGGCCGCCGCCGGCCCAGCCCAACACCAGCAGCACCGCACCGCCGATGGCCAGCTGCCAGCCGGTCATCAGCACCGGGTGCATGCCTTGCGACACCCGCTTGCCGTAGATGCTGGAAGCGGCCAGCACCGCTGCCGCGGCCACGATGCAGCCTTCACCCCGCAGCGTGAAGTCGAAGTCCAGCGGGCCCTGGCCCAGGCTCACCACCATCACGCCGGCAAAGCCGATGGCGCATCCCAGTGCCTTGCGCGGTGACAGCCGGTCGTCGGCATGCAGCCAGTGCGCCAGCAGCACGCTGAAGAAGGTGCCGGTGGCATTGAGGATGGAGGCCTTGACGCCCGTGGTGTAGGCCAGACCCACGTAGAAGAACAGGTACTGCAGCGTGGTCTGCGCCACGCCCAGCAGGCCCACACGGCCCCAGGCGCGTGCATCGGGCAGGCGCACCGTGCGGCCCATCAGGGCCAGCGCGGCCAGCAGCACCAACCCGGCCGCCAGGAAACGCCAGCCGGCGAACAGCAGCTTGGCCGGCAGGTCGGCCGGCACGATCTGCAGCAGCGCATAGCCGCTCTTGATGGCAGCGTAGGAGCTGCCCCACAGCAGGCAGCACAGCAGGGCCAGGGCCACGACGTTGCGCGGCCGGGTGAACACGGAAAGAGGGGTCAAGGCGAAGGCAGGGAACGGTGCGGAGGCGCGGCTGCCGCGGCGGAACTGCCCGGGCAACGGCCACCCGCGTGGGACGCAGCTTGCGCAGTCTAAGGCCCCCAAGCTCGCGGTCGCTCGCTACCCCCCAGGGGGGCTCTCCGCGCCTTGGGACGGCCCGGCGGCGCGGGGCTCGGCGACCTGCGACCCGCTCGGCCTGATCGCGTGAGGCAACAGCCCTTCATGCAGCGCCACCTGCTCCAGCGCCGTCTCGAAGCTGGCGCGCGCGGTGGCCGCCACCCGGCGCAGGTAGCTGTGCAGCTGCGCGTCGCTGGGGCCGCGGTCGGCGCATTCGGCGCTGTAGGCCTCGAAGTGGGACAGCTGCATCAGCAGCTCGGCCACATGCCGCGGGCATTCGCAGGCGATGGTGGTGGACAGGCCGGCGAATTCGGCCAGTGCGGCGTCGTCCCAGCGCCGGGCGGGCAGGGGCGCTTCGGCGGCATCGGGTGTGGCCGGGCCGGGCGGCAGCAGACCCGGCGCAGCCAGGCCCGCCGCTGCGGCCTGCCGCAGTGCCAGGCTGGCCAGCCAGCCGGCCATCCACGGGCCCAGCACCGCATCGGGCTGCGGCTCGCGCAGCAAGGCTAGCCCGGCTTCGGCGAGCGCCTGGCAGGTGGCATCGGCGGCATAGCGGTACAGCACCGCGCAGGGCGCCTCGCGCAGCGCTGGGCAGGCCGCCTGCTGCTCGGCCAGCCAGCCCGGGTGCAGGCGCGGGGCTTCGAGCAGCCAGGCGTCCACCGCCTGGCCGGCCAATGCGGCCTGGGCCTGGGCCAGCGTGGCGTACGGGCCCAGCACCGCCACCGGCACGGCTGCGCGTCCGGCCAGCCACTGCGGCTGCAGGCGTGCACCCAGTCCGCTGCCCACCACCGCCAGCTGCCAGCGGCGTGATGCAGGGGCGGGGCCGGCCGGCGCGGGTGCGGGCATGCTGTGGTGCTCGGCCAGCACGCTGGCATGGGTGCTGGCCACCTGCTGCAGCTGGGCCATGCTCAGCCCGGCCAACTGGCCGATGGCATGGCCGCGGTCGGTGAGCTGCTTCAACAGGGCCAGGCGGCGCACCTCGTCGGCCGAGTACAGCCGCTGGCCGCTGGCCGAGCGTTGCGGCTGGCTGAGGCCGTAGCGCCGCTCCCACACGCGCAGCGTGGCCACCGGCATCTGCAGCATGCGGGCCACGGCGCCGCTGCGGTGCAGGCTGCCACCGCTGGCCGTGGTGGTTTCGGGCGGGCTCGTCGGGTTTTCCGGGGCGGGGCGCTTCATGGCGACTTCACTGAATCGGGTTTGAACCGGAGTATGAGACCAATCGCCCCGGTTGTTGCGATTCATCAAAGGCCATGACGCGCTTCAGGGCTACGCTGCAGGCTCATCCCAGCCATCGCAAGGAGACCTGACATGAGCCGCCAACCGCAAGACCCCCGCCGACAGGCCAGCGCCACCACCGCGGCAGCCGATCCGGCCGCCCCCCGCCAGCGCCGGGTGTTCCTGATGGCCGTGGCCGGCAGCGCCGCGGTGCTGGCGGCGCCGCGGGCCCGCGCCCAGACCCTGCTGGACGAGAAGGACCCGCAGGCCGCTGCGCTGGGCTACGTGGCCGATGCCAAGCGGGTGGACACCAAGAAGTACCCCAAGTTCGCCGCCGGTCAGCACTGCGGCAACTGCGCGTTGTTCCAGGGCAAGGCCACCGACAAGGCGGGCGGCTGCCCGCTGTTCGGCGCCAAGCAGGTGGCCGGCGCCGGCTGGTGCAGCGCCTGGGCCAAGAAGGCCGGCTGACCCTCTGCCGCTTCGGCGGCACCGCCCCTATCATCCCCCGCGCTGCGCCTGCTTCCACGGCGCACCGGGGGTTGCATGTACTTGAGCCGCAGCCGGGCCGACACGCTGGCCCGCGTCATGGCCACCCTGGCCGAGCCGCTGGAGGAGCAGCAGGTGCGGCTGCAACTGGGCGGGCAGATGCTGCAGTTGCTGGGGGCCCAGTTCTTCGCCAGCTATGTGTGGGACGAAGCCGGCCAGCGCTTCAGCCATGGCGTGCACCTGGAGATGGACCCCGGCAACCTGGCCCGCTACGAGCAGCATTACCAGTTCCACGACCCCATCACGCTGACGATGCGCCAGCACCGCCGCGCGGTGCGTGCCACCGACGTGCTGCCGCATCCCGCCCTGCGGCGCACCTAGTTCTTCAACGACTTCCTGGCGCGTGACGGGCTGCACTGGGGCATCAACCTCTACGCCTGGGACGGCGAGCACAACATCGGCGACATGCGCATCTGGCGCGACCGCCGGCATGCCGACTTCGGCGACGACGAACGTGAGCTGCTGGACCTGGTGCGGCCGGCCTTCGTGGCGGCGCTGCGGCGCAGCCGTGATGCCACCTTGGTGGCGCCGGCCGCCCTTGCTCCCGCCGCGGCTGCGACGCAGGCGCCGGACTGGCAGGCCCTGCTGAGCGGCCGGGAACGCCAGGTGGCCGGGCTGGCCGCACAGGGCCTGCCCGACAAGACCATCGCGCAGCGGCTGGGCATCTCCATCACCACGGTACGCACGCACCTGGACCACGCCTTCCGCAAGCTGGACGTGCCCAACCGCGCGGCCTTGGCGCACCGCCTGCACGGCTGAACAACCCTCCTCATTCCCAAGGATGGCGGGCGGGTGGGGGCCGCCCGTACCGTCGTGGCTCCACTGCCGGAGCCAACGCATGCCTGCTGCCATCGACCGTCGCCACTTCCTCAAGACCACCGGCGCCCTGGGCGCCTGCAGTGCCACCGGGGCCGCCGGCCTGCTGGCTGCTTGCGGGGGCGACGGCGGCTACAGCGCCAGCGAGCAACGCCAGCTCAGCGCGGCCGAGACCGTCTCGGCCATCGCCCAGGGGCTGCTGACGGCCGAAGAACTGGTGACCACGCTGCTGACCCGCGCACGCGCGCTGGCCTCGCTCAATGCCTTCATCACGCTGGACGAAGCCGGCGCGCTGGCCGCCGCCCGTGCGGTGGATGCGCAGCGCCGCAGCGGTGCCGCGCTGCCGCCGCTGGCCGGCCTGCCCGTGGTGGTGAAGGACAACATCAACGTGCGCGGCCTGCCCACCACCGGCGGCACACCGGCCCTGCGCAACCTTGTGGCCGCGGCCGATGCGCCCAGCGTGGCGCGGCTGCGCCAGGCCGGCGCCATCGTGCTGGGCAAGACCAACCTGCACGAGCTGGCCTTCGGCATCACCAGCACCAACCTCTCGCCGTTTGCCGGGCCGGTGCACAACCCGTACGACAGCACCCGCATCCCCGGCGGTTCGTCGGGCGGCACCGCGGCGGCCATCGCGGCACGCATCGCGGTGGCCGGGCTGGGCACCGACACCGGTGGCTCCACCCGCGTGCCCGCGGCCTTGTGCGGCATCGCGGGGCTGCGACCCTCGGTGGGCAACGGCGGGGCGGACCGCCGCTACCACGACGAGAACGCGGTGGTGCCCATCAGCCACACCCGCGACACCGTGGGCCCGATGGGCCGCAGCGTGGCCGACCTGGCCTTGCTGGACGCCGCGATCACCGGCACCGCCGTGCCAGCGGCCGCCAGCCTGGCCGGCCTGCGCTTGGGTGTGCCGGCCAGCTTCTGGGCCGGGCTGGACAACGGCCTGGCGGCCGTGGCGCAGGCTGCGCGGGCCAGGCTGCAGGCCGCCGGCGTGGTGCTGGTGGACCTGGACCTGCCGGGCCTGGCCGAGCTGAACAACCAGGTGTCGTTCCAGATCGCGCTACACGAACCCATCGCCGACCTGCCGGCCTGGCTGGCCGCCAACGGCGCGGCCAACCTCACGCTGGCCGACGTGGCCGCGGGCGTGGCCAGCCCAGACGTGAAGGGTGCCTTTTCGGCCATCCTGGCCGATGCCTTCGGCGCCGCCTATCCGGATGCGATCAACGTCCACCGGCCCCGCATGCAGGCGCTGTATGCCGCCTGCTTCGCCGACAACCGCATCGAGGCGCTGCTGTTCCCCACCACCCTCCTGCCGGCCACCACCATCGATGCGGTCAACGGCTCGTCCACCGTGTCGGTCAATGGCGGCCCGCCGTCCGACACCTTTGGCACCTACATCCGCAACACCGACCCCGGCAGCAATGCGGGGCTGCCCGGCTTGTCGCTGCCCGCGGGCCTGACGGCAGGCGGCCTGCCGGTGGGGCTGGAGCTGGATGGTCCGGTGGGCAGCGACCGCCGGCTGATCGCCATCGGGCTGGCGATCGAGGCCCTGCTGGGGCCGGTGCCCGCGCCCACGCTTTAATGCCGTTGTCCGCCACGCGGGCGCGCTGATTGCACCGGCGCGCTGCAACAACAAGGCGCGCGGCGCGGGGCGGGGACATGAGCGGAGCTTTCTGGGGCGGCATGCTGGCCATGCTGGTGGTGGTGCAACTGCTGGTCATCTGGTCGATCCGGCGCCACCGCGATCCTTCACTGAAGATCGAATGCGACCATCCGATCGACGCGCTGATGCCCAGCCTCGCGGGCCTGACGCTGGGCTCGGCGCTGGCCGGCAACCGCTGGACGGTGCATGAGAACGGCGCCTTCTTCGACGTGCTGATCGAGCGCATCGGCCAGGCCACGCAGTCGGTGCACTTCGAGACCTTCTTGTGGAAGGACGGCCAGTTGGGCCGGCGCCTGGCAGCGGCGCTGGCCGAGCGCGCCCGGGCCGGCGTGAAGGTGCGGGTGCTGCTGGACGCGCAGGGCAGCAAGGCCGCCGGCCGCGAGGTGGTGGCGCAGATGCGCCAGGCGGGCTGCAAAGTCTGCTTCTTCCACAAGCGGGCGCTGCGCAACATCGGCGTGCTCAACGACCGCGACCACCGCAAGCTGGTGGTGCTGGACGGTCGCGAAGCCTTCGTCGGCGGCCATTGCGTGGTGGACGACTGGCTGGGCAATGCCGAGGACGGCCAGCATTTCGCCGACGTGAGCCTGCAGCTGCACGGGCCCATCGTGCACAGCATCCAGGCCGCCTTCAGCGAGAACTGGGCCGGCGAGACGGGTGAGCTGTTCGTCGGTGATGCGGTGTTTCCGCCGCTGCCGCCGGCGGGCGATGCCACGATGCATGCGGTGTTCGCCAAGCCCGAGAACTCGGCGCCCACCGTCAAGATCCTGCACCACACCATCATCTGCCTGGCGCAGCACCGGCTGTGGATCCAGAACCCCTACTTCATCCCCGAGCCCGAGGCCATCGACGCGATGGGCGCAGCCGTCAAGCGCGGCGTGGACGTGCGGGTGCTGATGCCTTCGACCAGCGGCTCGGACAATCCGATGGTGCAGCATGCGGGCCACCGCAACTTCGAGAAGCTGCTGCGCTGCGGCGTGCGGCTGTTCGAGTACCCGCACACGCTGCTGCACCAGAAAATCGTGACGGTGGATGGCGTGTGGTGTGCCATCGGCTCCAGCAACTTCGACGACCGCAGCTTCGAGATCAACGACGAGATCAGCCTGTCGATCAGCGACGCGGCGCTGGCCACGCGGCTGGACGCCATCTTCGAGAAGTACGCCGCCCGCGCCACCGAGATCGAGCTGGACCAGTGGGTGCGCCGCGGCACCTGGCACAAGCTCAAGGACAACGCCTTCTACCTGCTCAACGAGGTGCTGTAGCCGCCGCGGCGGCACTGGCGAGCGTGGCCAGCAGCTGGTCGATGGCATAGGGTTTGTGCAGCACCACCAGGTCGGCGTCGGGCGCCTGCTGGGTGAAGCCGGTGGCCAGCACCGTGGGCAGCTGCGGCCGGTGTTGGCGCACCCACTGTGCCAGGTCGATGCCGTTGAGCCGGCCGGGCATCACCACGTCGGTGAACAGCAGGTCGAAGGAGGCTTCGCCCTGCAGGACCGCCTGCGCCTGGTCGGCGTTTTCGCACAGCTGCACCTGGTGGCCGGCGGCCTGCAGTGCCGGCACCACCACCGAGGCGGCCAGCGCATCGTCTTCCACCATCAGCACCCGCAGCGGGCGCCGGGCGGCGTCGCCCGGCAGCGCAGGCACGCTGCCGGCCTGCAGGGGGGCGGGCGCGGCCGCGTCGGCCACCGGCAGCAGCAGCGTCACTTCGGTGCCCTGGCCGGCCTCGCTGCGCAGCCGCAGCAGGCCGCCCGAATGGCGCGCAAAGGCCTGCACCTGGGCCAGGCCCAGGCCGCTGCCGGCGCCCACCGGCTTGGTGGTGAAGTAGGGCTCCACCGCCTGCGCCATCGTCGCCGCGTCCATGCCGTGGCCGGTGTCGGCCACCGACAGGCGCACGTAGCGGCCGGGCGGCAGGCCGGCCAGCTCGTCCGCCTGCGCCTCGCGGCCGGCGATGGTGACGGTGCCGCCATCGGGCATCGCGTCGCGGGCGTTGAAGATCAGGTTCAGCAGCGCCAGGTCCAGCTGCGTGGGGTCTACCATCACCGCCGGCAGGCCGGGCGCGATGTGGGCGCTCAGGCCCACGCGACCCTGCAGCGTCTTCTTGATCAGCTCTTCGCTTTGCAGCAGCCAGTCGTTCACCGCCACCGGGCGCGGCGCCAGCGTGGCCGCGCGGCCGAAGGCCAGCATCTGCCGCACCAGGCCGGCCGCCTTGGCGCTGGCGCCCACGGCCGCCTGCAGCGCGCGCCGGTGCGGGCCTTCCGGCACCACCCGCAGGGCCAGCTGCACGGCGGTGGTGATGGTCTGCAGCAGGTTGTTGAAGTCGTGCGCCAGCCCGCCGGTCAGGCGGCCGATGGCTTCGTGCTTCTGCGATTCCAGCAGCTTGGCCTGGGCCTGGCGGGCTTCTTCCACCGCGGCGGCCACGCGGGCCTGCAGCTCCTGCTGCGCCTGCTGTGCATGCTGGCCGGCGCGGCGCAGCGCGGCGGCCACGGCATCGGCCTCGCTCACGCCGGTGGCCAGCGCCGGCGGCACCTGGTCGGCCCCCAGCTGCAGCGCGGCATCGCGCAGCTGGAACATCGGCCGGCTGATGCGCCGCGCCGCCAGCAGGGCCAGGCCCAGGCCCACCAGCAGCAGCACGGCCGAGGCGCTCAGGGCCTGCAGCGTCAGGCGGTTGGCCGCCTGGGTGAGGGTGCGCATCGGCAGCGCGATCACCGTGGTCCAGCCATGGCGGTTGGGCGGGCTGAGGTAGCTGAGCGAGGCCACGCCGTCCAGCGTCACCGTCTGCGCAAAACCATGTTCGCGCGCGGCGGCGCGGCGGCCCAGCTCGCCGGTGGCCTGCACCCCCACCCAGCGGCCCGGCTCTCGGTTGCGGGCGGCCACGCGTTGCTGCTGGTCCATCACCGAAGCGACGCTGCCTTCGGGGTAGGGCAGCGCTTCGACCAGCTGCTGCAGCACCACGGCGTTGAAGGCCACGCCCACGTTGTGCCGCGGCGGGCTCACGGTGTCGGCCACGAAGACGCCGACCACCGGTTGCTGGCTCATCGGCCCGCGCAGCACGAAGCGCACCTCCGCGCCGGTTTGCAGCAGCGGCCGTTGGTTGATGCGCGGCACCCCTTCGGCACTGAAGGGCACGCGGGTGTTGAGCAGCTGGCGGTTCAACGTGTTCACCAGGGCCCAGCTGTCGGTCTGCTGCACCGCGGCCGTGGCCTCGGCATGGAAGGCGGCATAGCGCCCGTCGGCCAGCGCCTGCGAGACGCTGAGCGTGCGTGCCATGACCTCGCGGCGTTCCAGCTCACGCTCCACCGCGGCATTGAGCCGCTCGGCCAGCTGCTGCACCTGCTGGCGGGCCGCGTCGGCACCGCGCAGGTAGGTGCTGCGGGCCAGCAGCCCAAAGGCCGCTGCCGCGGGCAACCATACCGACAGAACGATCAGCAACAGGCGGGTACGGATGCTCACGCAGCGGTGCACCAGAGATGGGACGCGATGGAGTGTCGCCGCCTTTGCACCCGCTTGGCACGCACTGTTTGCTGAGTGCCAGGCGCAGAGCTGATCACTATTGACCGATGGCGCGCATCACCTGCGCAGCCATGTCAGGCGAGCGGTACCAACGGTTGCATTTGCCACCCCGGGCTACGGGTGGCCACGGAGGCGTCGGACCCGGGCGCGCGCCACATTCAAGGGCTGCCCGGAACACGCCGGCCAGCGAAGTTGCATAGACAAGCAGGAGACAACAACCATGCCAGGAGTTCGATTCCACCCCCGCCACGTGGCCGCTGCCGCGGCCCTGGCCCTGTGCGGGCTGCAGGCCATGCCGGCCGGCGCCGCCACCTCCATCCTCTTCATCGGCAACAGCTTCACCTATGGTGCGCTGGCTTCGGTGCAGAACTGGGGCACCAACACCGTCACCGACCTCAACGGCACCAACATCGGCGGCGTACCGGCCTTGTTCAAGGCCTTCACCGTGCAGTCGGGGCTGGACTACAACGTCAGCCTTGAGACGGAGCCGGGCAGCAACCTCGACTTCCACTACAACAACCGCCTGTCGCTGATCGACAAGCCGTGGGACAAGGTGGTGATGCACGGGCAGAGCAACCTGGACTTCCAGGCGCCGAACAACCCGACCAAGATCGCCACCTACACCGGCATCCTGGGCAACGTGTTCCAGGCGCGCAACCCCAACGTCGACATCAGCCTGACCGCCACGTGGTCGCGCGCCGACCTCACCTTCAGCAATGCCACCAGCCCCTGGTTCGGCAAGCCGATCACGCAGATGGGCATCGACGTGCAGGCGGGCTATGAGTTCGCCGCGGCGCAGAACCCCACCATCGTCAGCCGCGTGAACCCCGTGGGCCTGGCCTGGAACCGCGCCATCACCACCGGCCTGGCCGATGCCAACCCGTACGACGGCATCGACGCCGGCAAGATCAACCTCTGGGCCAGCGACAACTACCACGCCAGCAACTACGGCTACTACCTGCATGCGCTGGTCGACTTCGGGATGATCACCGGCATCGATCCGCGCAGCCTGGGCGGCACCGAGTACGCCGCGCTGCAGCTGGGCATGACGGCCAGCGAAGCGGTGGCGCTGCAGGGCGTGGCCTGGGACACCATCCAGGCGGTGCCCGAGCCTTCCACCTGGCTGATGCTGGCCCTGGGTGGCGGCGTGCTGGGCCTGGTGGCGCGGCGGCGCCGGCAGCGCGAGCCAGTGGCCGCCTGAGGCGCCGCGGGCCGGGCCTGCGCGCTGCAGGCTACGGCCCGCGCTGCAGCAGCGCGTGCAACAGCAGCAGCGCCACCAGCGCCAGCAACGCGCTGGTGGCCTGCCAGAAACGCACCGGATGCCGCTGCGCAAGCGGTGGCAGGCGCTGGCGGTGGAAGGCCGGGCCGGGCTGGTTCAGGTCGTGCAGCAGCTCCGACACCGCCTGCTGGCGGCGTGCGGGCTGCGGCTGCAGCGCCTTGTGCAGCACCGCGTCCAGCCAGGCCGGCAGGTCAGGCCGGTGGTGGCGCAGCGGCGTGTAGCGCAGGCGGCGCAGGCCGGAGGCGTCCCGCAGCCGCGTCACCTGCAGGCCATAGGGCAGCTGGCCGCTCAGCATCTGGTAGGCCAGCACGGCCAGCGAAAACAGGTCGGCGCGGGTGTCGGCCGGTTGGCCCACGAAGTATTCGGGCGCCGCGTACTGCAGCGTGCCCACCAGCGCGCTGGCCGCCGGCGTGGGTCCGCATTCGGTCAGCCCGGCCACCTGCACGGTGCCGAAGTCGATGATCTTCACGGTGCCACTGGCATCGATCATCACGTTTTCCGGCCGCAGGTCCTGGTGCAGCATCTCCAGCCGGTGAAAGGCCTGCAGCCCCTGGCCCAGCTGGGCGACGATGGCCCGCACCTCGGCCAGGCCGGGCCGGGGATGGTCCCGCATCCATTGCGCCAGCGTCTGGCCGGGCAGGTACTCCATCGCCACGTACAGGTGGCTGCGCGGCCCGTGATCGGCGGCCGGCCGCAGCACATGCGGGCTGTGGATGCGCCGGGCCACCCATTCCTCCAGCAGGAAGCGGTCGAGCAGCGTGCGGTCGGCCAGCGTGTCCGCCGACGGGAACTTGAGGGCCACCGGCTGCCCGCTGGCGTCGTCATGGGCCAGGTGCACCTGGCTGCGGGCGCCGGTGTGCAGCGGCCGCACCAGGGTGTAGTGGTCCAGCATCTGGCGGGGCGACAACGCAGGTGCGGGCGGCAGCGCCTGCCAGGCCGCCCGGGCGGTGGCGGCATCGGCATCGGGCAGCGCCTCCACCCGCAGCAGTTGCACCGTGATGTCGTCGGTGCTGCCGGCCGCGCGGGCACCGTCGGCCAAGTCTTGCGCGGCGGCTTGCAGGTCGCCGCCATGGCGGGACAGGGCGGCATGCACCACAGCGGCACTCAGGTGGTCGTGGGCGCCGTCGGTGGCCAGCAGGTACAGGTCACCCGGCCGCAGCAGCCACTGGTGGTAGTCGATCTCCACCGCCGGCCCGGTGCCCAGGGCCCGGGCCAGGCAGGCCTGCGTGGCGCTGAGCTGCAGCCGGTGGTCCTGCGTCAGCGGCTCCAGCGTGCGCTCGTGCAGCTGGTAGATGCGTGAATCGCCCACGTGCAGCAGGTGGGCGTGCCGACCCTTGAGCACCAGCGCGCTGAAGGTGCACACATGGCCGCGGTCCTTGTCGAAGCGGCCTTCGCCGCGCATGGTCTGCGCATGCAGCCAGGAGTTGGTGGCCTGCAGCACCCGCTGGGCCGAGCGCCGCACCGACCAGCTCTCGGGCGTCAGGTAGTAGTCGTCCAGGAAGCTGCGCACCGCCGCAGCGCTGGCCACATGGCCCACCGCGCTGGAGCCGATGCCATCGGCCAGCGCCACCGCCACGCCCTTGCTGGCCCGCAGCGCGGCGCCGGGCAGCACCGCGCCATGGAAGTCCTGGTTGCGGGCGTGGCCCGGCCCGGCCAGCGAGTGCTGGCCCAGCGTCACCTGCAGCATCGGTGCTGCTTCAGGCCACCACGCGCTGGGGGGCGGTCTTGTAGTGCGTGGCGTACAGCGTAGCCCCCACGAAGGTGAGGCCGCCCACCAGGTTGCCGATGACGGTGGGGATCTCGTTCCAGATCAGGTAGTCCATGAAGGTGAACTGGCCGCCCAGCAGCAGGCCCGACGGGAACAGGAACATGTTGACGATGGAATGCTCGAAGCCCATGTAGAAGAAGATGAGGATGGGCATCCACATGCCGATGACCTTGCCCGACACGCTGGTGGACATCATGGCCGCCACCACGCCGGTGGACACCATCCAGTTGCACATCACGCCGCGGATGAAGAGGGTGAGCATGCCGGCTGCCCCGTGGGCGGCATAGCCCAGCGTGCGGCCTTCGCCGATGTGGCCGATCTTCTGGCCCACCGCATTGGGCGCCTCCGAGAAGCCGTAGGTGAAGATGATGGCCATGAAGAGGGCCACCGTCAGGGCCCCGGCGAAGTTGCCGAAGAACACCAGCGTCCAGTTGCGCAGCACGCCGGCCCAGGTGGCGCCGGGCCGCTTGTCCAGCACGGCCAGCGGCGTCAGCGTGAACACGCCGGTCAGCAGGTCGAAGCCCAGCAGGTACAGGATGCAGAAGCCCACCGGGAACAGCAGCGCGCCGATCAGCGCATTGCCGGTGTTCACCGTCACCGTCACCGCGAAGGCGGCCGCCAGCGCCAGGATGGCACCGGCCATGTAGGAGCGGATCAGCGTGTCGCGGGTGGACATCAGCAGCTTGGATTCGCCGGCATCGACCATCTTGGTGACGAATTCGGCGGGGGCGAGGTAGGCCATGGCACTTCCTTGGGGGCGGGTGGCTGCCGCAGGTGCAGCCGGTTGCAGCGCAAAAACGAAAACGGCGTCCGTTGCCATGCCGCTGCAACAGGTGCAGGGCAGGCAACGGACGCCGTCATCCGTGGGGGCGAGCCGCCTTTAGCTCGATGTCCGACGGGCATGCACCTTCCATGCCATGCGCAGCGCACCCGGCTGGTGCCTGCTTGTCTAGACGTGTGGCACGCCGGGCGTCGGCCCGAAGGCGAAGTCGGGCAGCGACAAGGTGGCCTCGGCGACGTCCAGCAGCCGGCGGTTCTGGTCCATCGAGGTCTTCTGCAGCGCGCGGAAGGCGGCTTCTTCGGTCATGCCCAGGCGCGACATCAGCACGCCCTTGGCGCGCTCGATCACCTTGCGTTCATGCAGCGTGCGGCGGGCGTTGTCCAGCTCGGCCTCCATGCGGGCCAGGCGGGCGGCCTGTTCCTGCAGCAGCGCCATCAGGGCCGCGTTGTCGGCCGCCGGGGCCACCGCGTCGGGGCCGGGCACCGGCTGTGCGGCCGGGTCGGCCTCGAAGAAGCGGGCCACCGCGCCGGCATGCTGGGGCGGGTGGCGGCGCAGGCCCTGCAGCAGGCCCTCGGAGTCCTGCAGGTCCTGCTCGGCCTGCCGGCTTTGCGATTCGCACTCGGCGCGCAGCCGCGCCATGAGGTCCAGCTGCAGCTGCCACAGCGCATCGATGCGCTGGCTGCTCACCTCGAACCAGTCGTCGCTGTGGCGGGTGTCCAGCGGCGCCTCCGGCCTTGCCATGGCCAGGGTGCGGCGCAGCCGCTCCAGTCGCGCGGCCTCGGGCGTGAGCTGGCGCGCTTCCCAGTCGCTGCGCAACGCCGGCTCGGCGAAGTCGGCAAACACCTGCAGGCTGCGCTCCTGCGCATCGATCAGGTGCAGCACCCGCTGCTGCTGCGCCTGCGCGCAGCGGCCGGAAGCGAACAGCACCGCGCCCAGTGCCCGTTCCTGGCCGGCGGCTTCATTGGCCTGCACCAGGTGCAGCAGCGCCACCAGCAGGCGTGAGGCGGCCGGCAAGCGCGCGGCGTCGGCGATGTGGAAGATGAGTTCCACCGGCCCGGCGATGAGCCGGCTGTAGGCGGCCACCGAAGCGGCCGCGTCCAGCTGCTGGCGGGCCACCTGCGCGCGCAGCGCGGGCAGCTGTTCCAGCCCCATCAACACCCAGGCCATCAGCGTGAGCAGCGGCGCACCAGCGGCCTGTTCAGGCGCCAGCTGGCCGGCCAGCTGCTGGCGCAGCACCTGCTCGGCCTGGTCGGCCTCGGCCATGGCCTGGGTGCGCACCTCGGCAAAGCGCTGGCCGCCCGAGGCCAGCCACACGCTGGTGGCGCCGCGTTCGCGCTGCAGGCCGTGGATGAGCCGGCCGATGGCATCGACCAGCTCGGTGCGCTGGGCCAGCTGGCGCACCGCCTCAAGCTCGCGCTGCTTGGCCCGCAGCACCAGCTGCGAGGCGGTCAGGGGCAGGGCGGTCTCGGTCATGCGGGCTCTCGGGTCAGGCGGTGGCGGGTTCTTCCTGCATTGTGTGCGCCAGCGCCACCAGCACCTGGCCGTCTTCCACGCGCACGGCATGGGCCCGCACCGAATGCTCGGGCGCCTCGAGGCATTCGCCGCTGCGCAGGTCGAAGTGGTTCTTGTACATGGGCGAGGCCACCACCAGCCGGTCGCCCAGGTTGCCCACCAGTCCGCGCGAGAGCACGCTGGCGCCCGACTTCGGGTCCACGTCATCAATGGCGTGGAAGCTGCCGTCGCCCAGGCGGAAGACGGCGATGGGCTGCTCGTCCACCAGCGCGGCGACGCCGGCCTCGGGCAGGATGTCCTCGGTGCGGCACACGGGCACCCAGCGCGGGCCTTCCGTCTGCGGCGCTTCGGTGGGCGCCGGGGCGATGTTGACGAAGGAACGGAAGCGCTGGCGCACCTGCGGGTCGTTGACGGCGGTCTTCCATTCGCACTGGTAGGTGTCCACCACGTGCTGCATCTGGGCTTCCAGCTCGGCGCCCAGGCCCAGGCTGTCCTGCACGATCACGTCCTTCAGGTAGTCCAGGCCGCCTTCCAGGTTGTCGCGCCAGGTGCTGGTGCGCTGCAGCCGGTCGGCGGTGCGCACGTAGAACATCAGGAAGCGGTCGATCAGCCGCACCAGCGTGGCCCGGTCCAGGTCGGCGGCCAGCAGCTCGGCATGGCGCGGCTTCATGCCGCCGTTGCCGCAGACGTAGAGGTTCCAGCCCTTGTCGGTGGCGATCACGCCCACGTCCTTGCCCTGGGCCTCGGCGCATTCACGGGTGCAGCCCGAGACGCCGAACTTGATCTTGTGCGGCGCGCGCAGGCCCTTGTAGCGGTTCTCCAGCATCACGGCCAGGCCCAGGCTGTCGTCCACGCCGTAGCGGCACCAGGTGCTGCCCACGCAGCTCTTGACGGTGCGCAGGCTCTTGCCATAGGCGTGGCCCGACTCGAAGCCGGCGGCGATCAGCTCTTCCCAGATGGCGGGCAGCTGGTCGACCTTGGCGCCGAACAGATCGACCCGCTGGCCGCCGGTGATCTTGGTGTACAGGCCGTACTTCTTGGCCACCTGGCCGACGGCGATCAGGCCGTCGGGCGTCACCTCGCCGCCGGCCATGCGCGGCACCACCGAGTAGGTGCCGTCCTTCTGCAGGTTGCCCAGGTAGTAGTCGTTGCTGTCCTGCAGCGGCGCCAGGTCCTGCTTGAGCACGAACTCGTTCCAGCACGAGGCGAAGATGCTGGCCGCCGCCGGCTTGCAGATGTCGCAGCCCTGGCCACGGCCGTGGCGGGCCAGCAGATCGCTGAAGCTGCGGATGCCGCCCACGCGCACCAGGTGGTAGAGCGCCTGGCGCGAGTGCGGGAAGTGCTCGCAAAGGTGGTCGTTGACGGCCATGCCCAGGCGGGCCATCTCGGCCTTCATCACCTGGGTGACCAGCGGCACGCAGCCGCCGCAGGTGGCACCGGCCTGGGTGCAGGCCTTGATCTGGCCGATGGTGGTGGCGCCTTCGGCCACCGCGGCGCACAGGCGGCCCTTGCTCACGTTGTTGCACGAGCAGATCTGCGCCGTCTCGGGCAGCGCATCCACGCCCAGGCCGGGCCGGGCCTTGCCGTCGCTGGTGGGCAGGATCAGGAACTCGGGCTCGG
Organism: Aquincola tertiaricarbonis; assembly: GCF_023573145.1. Classification (GTDB taxonomy): domain Bacteria; phylum Pseudomonadota; class Gammaproteobacteria; order Burkholderiales; family Burkholderiaceae_C; genus Aquincola; species Aquincola tertiaricarbonis_B. The sequence goes on along the minus strand of NZ_CP097635.1, from coordinate 2,983,923 downwards.
CCGGCAGCTTGATGCCGTTGAGCGCCATCTGCAGCAGCGTGCCGTATTCGGCGGCGTCGCCCACCAGCACCGCGCCCAGCAGACGGCTGCCGTCTTCACTGATCACGATCTTCTTGTACACCTGCCGCCGCTCGTCCACGTACTGGCACTGGCGGCTGCCGGGTGTCTTGCCGTGGGCGTCGCCGATGCTGGCCACGTCCACGCCCATCAGCTTGAGCTTGGTGCTCATGTCGGCGCCGCGGAAGGCTGCCTCGGCGCTGCCGGCGATGTGCTGCGCGGCCACGCGGGCCATCTCGTAGCCGGGCGCCACCAGGCCGAAGGTCTGCTCGTTCCAGCTGGCGCATTCGCCGATGGCGTACACGTGAGGGTCGCTGCTGCGGCAGTGGTCGTCGATCACCACGCCGCCGCGCGGGCCGATGGCCAGCACGCACTGGCGGGCCAGGTCGTCGCGTGGGCGGATGCCGGCCGAGAACACGATCATGTCGGTCTCGAGGTAGGTGCCGTCGGCGTACACCATGCGGTGGCGGGCGCTGGCGCCGTCGGTGATCTCCACCGTGTTGCGGCTGGTGTGCACCTGCACGCCCAGCGCCTCGATCTTGCTGCGCAGCACGCGGGCACCGCCGTCGTCCACCTGCACCGCCATCAGCCGCGGCGCGAACTCCACCACATGGGTCTGCAGGCCCAGGTCGCACAGCGCCTTGGCGCATTCCAGGCCCAGCAGGCCGCCGCCCACCACCACGCCGCTGCTTGACTTGGCGCCCGAGGCCTTCATCGCCTCCAGGTCCTCGATCGTGCGGTAGACGAAGCAGTGCGGGCGGTCGCGGCCAGGCACCGGCGGCACGAAGGGGCTGGAGCCGGTGGCCAGCACCAGACGGTCATAGGGGTGCACGCTGCCATCCACCGCGGTGACGGTGCGGGCGCGGCGGTCGACGCTGGCGGCGCGGGCGCCCAGCTTCAGGGTGTAGCCGGTGCGCTCGAAGAAGCCGGGTGCCACCAGCGACAGCTGCTCGGCCGTCTTGCCGCTGAAGAACTCGGACAGGTGCACACGGTCGTAGGCCGGGCGCGGCTCCTCGCACAGCACCGTCACTTCCAGGCCGGGCAGGTCGGCCTGCGACAGGCTTTCCAGGAACTTGTGGCCCACCATGCCGTGGCCGACGAGAACGATCTTCATGCTTGCATCCTGGTCATACGCGGGCGGGCCGCGGTGCTGAGCAGGAGCTGCGCCTCGGCCGACCCCGGCGGGGCGCAGGCATGCGCCGCCACCTCTGGTTTTGAGTACGGGTGGAATCCACCAACGGCCGCAGCCAGGGGCTGCCGCGCGATCGGTGGTCCGCCGTCATCAGCGGAGGGGAGGCCTGGCCGCAGCGACGCTACCGCGGCAGGCGGTGAGCATCACGCAACGTTCGTGCCCAGCGATCAGGGCTGCGAATGCGCCGCAAATGCGCCAGCAAGGGGCTGCGCGCACCGGCGCGGCGCACGGAATGCGCTCAGCCAGGGTGGTTCAGCACCAGGTGCGCGGGCAGGTGCACCATCGCGCCGTCGTCGAACTCGATCGTGTAGTGCACCTCTTGCGGCGCCGCGTCGATCTCCACCACCCAGCCTTCGGCACCGGGGCGCAGCGAGGGCGCCGCCGCGGGGCTGACGACCACCAGCTCGCCGTGCAGGCGCAGGGGCAGTGCGCCCACGGGCAAGGCGGGGCGCGGCAGGCCGGTCTGCTCGGTCACAGCGACACCTGCGAGGCACGGGGTTGCGGCAGGGGCAGGTGGCGGGCGCCCGTGGCTGGCCGCATGCCTTGCGTGGACAGAAAGTCCCACAGGCCGGGCGGCAGGCTGTCGAGCTGTACCTCGCGGGCACCCAGCTGCTCGCGTGCGAAGTGCAGCATTTGTGCGCCCACGCCCTGGCCCTGGTAGGCGGGCGCAACGCACACCACTTCCAGCCGCTCACCGGAGGTGATGAGGAAGCCGATGACCTGCCCGGTGGGCGTGCGGTAGGCCCGCACCTGCGTGGCCCGGCGCAGCGCTTCCCACACGAAGGTGGTGCGCAGCGTCTCGGTATCGCGGCCGCACTGCTGCCAGATGCGCACCAGGCTGGGATAGTCGGTGAGATTCACCGGGGCCATCCGGTGCTGTGGCTGGCTGGCACGTTCGGCATCGGCCATCAAAACCTCCTTCCGACGTGTACGAATATCTGGAATGGAAATGCGGAAAGCGCCCCCAGCCAAGGTTGGGGGCGTTTTTCGGGGATGATTGCCGCGCCCTGTGAGAGTTGGCGGTCTTGTTGTTCTGCAGCCCGCCGGAAAAACTCCGGGCGCCGCGGGGCCAAACTCAGCCTGAAATCAGAAACCGACGCGGGGAAAGGCCGGGGCGATGCTGTGCGATTGAGTCATGTTGCGCTCCTTGAAAACCGTGATCCGATGGAACGCAGTTTCTCGAAAGCGCCTGAGCGGCGTAAGCTACACAACCATGCAGGGGTGCCCCCCCTGCAAGCCCTACAGCAGGTCCAGCGTCTTGGCCTTGAGCACCGCCTGGGTGCGGGTGGAAGCCTTCAGCTTGGCGAAGGCGTTTCGCAGGTGGAACGACACCGTGTGCTCGGACACGTTGAGGATCTGCGCGATGTTCCAGTTGGACTTGCCGTCCATCGCCCAGCGCAGCACCTCGATCTCGCGCGGGGACAGCCGCGGCGGTGGCTCCACCGGCTCGGCCTTGGGCAGCAGCAGCCGGGCGGCGGCCGACTGGGCATGCACCGCCAGCAACTGCAGGTCGGCCATGGTGCGAGAGAGGCCCTCGTCTGCCGGCAGCGCATGGTCGCGGTCCACGCCCAGGAAGAAGTGCTTGCCGTCCGGCAGGTGCAGCGCCATCGAGATGCCGCTGTGGTAGCCGTAGGGCGCCTGCTCCTCCCACAGGTCGCCGGCCTTTTCCTCGACGTACAGCGACTGGTCGTAGGCGAATGGCACCGACAAGGTGCGCAAACGCTTGATCACCGGGTCGCGCGCCACCGATTCCGGCGCCCGCGAGGCATTGGCAAAGGCCTCGGGGATATTGCCCACCTCGTGCAGCTGGTGTCGCCCGGCGTGCTGGTCTTCCACCACGAGCACGCTGGTGATGAGCGGAAAATCCAGCGCCCCGGCCATGTCGATCAACCGCCGGCGAAAGGTGTCGATATCCTCTGCCTGGCTGACGTCGAAGTAGTGCTTCAATAACATGTCGTGTCTGCGAGAGGGCGGCCTACACGTTTTGGCAGTTGGCGAGCCTGAATTTCTGTCTCACACTACCCTCTCGAACTTCTTTGGAGAACAACAATGGTCGTGCCGATCTGGTCCGTGGTTACCTGGGCGCCGGTTCTCGTGACCGTATCCGAATTTAACCGATCGATGCACCGCTACCGGCAGCTGAATCTGTCAAAACAGCACGGACATGCCCAGACCGGTGCCGAGTACGGCCAGGTGCTGTGGGCCGCCCAGGTCTCGCGGCGGCTGGTGGGCATGGCCTGGGACTGGGTGGCCGTGTCCAAGACCGCGGTGGCGATGGCCGACCCGACCAACATCCTGTCCAACGTGGTGCTGATCGGCCGGGCAGGCCACGTGCTCGACGACGAGGAGCGGATGTTGCACCTGATGTCGGCGGTGCACGCCCTGCCGTGGCACCAGCACCTCCTCGCCCAGGAGGAAGAGGCCGAGGAGGGCGGCACCGCGCGCCAGCGCCGCCACAGCCGGCAGCTGCGGCTGGCGGCGCAGGCGGTGTGAAACGGGCTCGCACCATACCCTGGTAAACCCCCAGTCTTCGCTGCAATCGCGTATCGGTTGCTTTGAAATCCGTATGCGCCTCGCAAGAGGTCGGCTCCTAAAGTTCGCCCCGTCGACGAACCGACGAACAGAAGGAGACGCAGCATGAAGACTTACCAGGCCGCCCTGATCCTGTGCATGGGCGCCGCCGCGGGTGCGGCGCACGCCGCCACCGAGCTGGTCATCGCCACCGTGAACAACGGCCACATGATCGAGATGCAGAAGCTGACGCCGCAGTTCGAGAAGGCGTACCCCGACATCAAGCTCAAGTGGGTGACGCTGGAGGAGGGCATGCTGCGCTCGCGCGTCACCACCGACATCGCCACCAAGGGCGGCCAGTTCGACGTGATGACCATCGGCATGTACGAGACGCCGATCTGGGCCAAGAAGGGCTGGCTGAAGGAGCTGACGCCCACCGCCGGCTACGACGTGGACGACCTGCTGCCGGCCATGCGCAACGGCCTGTCGGTGGACGGCAAGCTGTATGCGGCACCGTTCTACGGCGAAAGCTCGATGCTGATGTACCGCAAGGACCTGACCGACAAGGCCGGCGTCACGTTTCCCGAGCGGCCCACCTGGGAGCAGGTGCGCGACGCCGCCGCCAAGATCCACAACCCGCCCAACGTGTACGGCATCTGCCTGCGCGGCAAGCCGGGCTGGGGCGACAACATGGCCTTCCTCAGCACCATGGCCAACAGCTTCGGTGCCCAGTGGTTCGACATGAGCTGGAAGCCGCAGCTGGAAACCAAGCCCTGGAAGGACGCGGTCACGTTCTACGTCGACCTGCTGAAGAAGTACGGCCCGCCCGGCTCCAGCGCCAACAGCTTCAACGAGATCCTGGCGCTGTACAACGAAGGCAAGTGCGGCATGTGGGTGGACGCGACCATCGCCGCCTCCTTCATCACCGACCCCAAGCAGAGCAAGGTGGCCGACAAGGTGGCCTTCGCCCAGGGCCCGTATGCGGTGACGGAGAAGGGCGCCAACTGGCTGTGGGCCTGGGCGCTGGCCATCCCGGCCGGCACCAAGAATGCCGATGCCGCGCAGAAGTTCATCGCCTGGGCCACCTCCAAGGACTACATCAACCTGGTGGCCAAGGAAAAGGGCTGGGCGGCGGTGCCCACCGGCACCCGCAAGTCCACCTATGCCAACCCGGAGTTCATGAAGGCGGCGGTGTTCGCGGCGGCCGAGAAGAAGGCCATCGACAGCGCCAACCCGAACGACAGCACGTTGCCCAAGAGCCCGTACGTGGGCGTGCAGTTCGCGGCCATTCCGGAGTTCCAGGCCATCGGCATCGCGGTGGGCCAGCAGATGAGCGCCGCCGTCGCCGGCAAGACCAGCGTGGACCAGGCGCTGAAGACCTCGCAGGCCGCGGCCGACCGCGAGATGCGCAAGGGCGGCTACTACAAGTAAGCCCGTGCCCCCGGGGGCCCGCCGGCGCACGGCCGGTGGCCCCTGCTTCACCCGAGGTCCGCGATGAACCGACTCCTGCCCCGCGCGCTGATGGCGCCTGCGGTAGCCACGCTCTTCCTGTGGATGATCGTGCCGCTGCTGATGACGCTGTACTTCTCCGCCGTCCGCTACAACCTGATGCAGCCGGGCGACAAGACCTTCATCGGTCTGGAGAACTTCCACTACTTCGTGACCGACCCCGACTTCGGCGCCTCGGTGGTCAACACCCTGTTGCTGCTGGGCTCGGTCATCGCCATCACGGTGGTGCTGGGCGTGGCCCTGGCGCTGCTGGTCAATGAACCGTTTCCCGGCCGCGGCATCGTGCGGGTGCTGCTGATCTCGCCCTTCTTCGTGATGCCCACGGCCAATGCGCTGCTGTGGAAGCACATGATGATGAACCCGGTGTACGGCGTGCTGGCGCAGGTGGCGCTGTTCTTCGGCCTCCAGCCGGTGGACTGGCTCACCGAGCATCCGCTGCTGTCCATCATCCTGATGGTGGCCTGGCAGTGGCTGCCCTTCGCCTGCCTGATCTTCATCACCTCGCTGCAGTCGCTGGACCGCGACCAGATGGAAGCCGCCGGCATGGACGGCGCCAATGCGCTGCAGAAGTTCTGGTACCTCACGCTGCCGCACCTGGCGCGGCCCATCGCCGTCGTCGTGATGATCGAGATGATCTTCCTGATGAGCGTGTTCGCCGAGATCTTCACCACCACCGGTGGCGGGCCGGGCAACGAGAGCACCAACGTCGCCTTCCTGATCTTCAAGCAGGCGCTGATGAACTTCGACGTGGGCGTGGCTTCGGCCGGTGCGCTGTTCGCGGTGCTGCTGGCCAACATCGCCGCGGTGTTCCTCATCCGCCTGATCGGCAAGAACCTCGACTGAGCAGGAGACCGCATGAAGAACCTGACCCTTCTGCTGCGCACCGTGGCCGCCTGGGGCGTGACGCTGGTGCTGGTGTTTCCGCTGATCTGGCTGGTGCTCACCGCCTTCAAGACCGAGCAGCAGGCCATCGCGATTCCGCCGCAGCTGTTCTTCGAGCCCACGCTGCACAGCTTTGCCGAGGTGAACGAGCGCAGCGACTACCTGCACTTCGCCATCAACTCGGTGATCACCAGCGTGGTGTCGACGGTGCTGGGGCTGGCCATCGCGGCGCCGGCCGCCTACTCGATGGCCTTCTTCCGCACCCGGCGCACCCGCGACATCCTGATGTGGATGCTGTCCACCAAGATGATGCCGGCGGTGGGCGCGCTGGTGCCGGTGTACGTGATGGCGCAGACCGCCGGGCTGCTGGATTCGCTGCTGGCGCTGATCGTGGTGTTCACGCTGTCCAACCTGCCCATCATGGTGTGGATGCTGTATTCGGGCTTCAAGGACATCCCGGGCGACATCCTCGAAGCCGCGCGCATGGACGGCGCCGGCATCTGGGGCGAGTTCAAGCACGTCATCCGCCCGCTGGCCATGGGATCGCTGGCCTCCACCGGGCTGCTTTGCCTGGTGATGAGCTGGAACGAGGCCTTCTGGTCGCTCAACCTCAGCTCGTCCAAGGCCGGCACGCTGGCCACCCTCATCGCCTCGTATTCCAGCCCCGAGGGCCTGTTCTGGGCCAAGTTGTCGGCCGCTTCGCTGATGGCCATCGCGCCCATCGTGGTGGTGGGCTGGTTCAGTCAAAAGCAGCTGGTGCAAGGCCTGACCTTTGGCGCTGTGAAGTAGCCCGGGAGAATCACATGAGCTTTCTGCAACTCAAGGGCGTCGAGAAGTACTTCGGCGAACTGCGCGCCATCAAGGGCGTCAACCTGTCCATCGAGAAGGGCGAGTTCATCGTCTTCGTCGGCCCGTCGGGCTGCGGCAAGAGCACCTTGCTGCGCATGATCGCGGGCCTGACCGAGATCGACGCCGGCAGCCTGCAGCTGGACGGGCGCGACATCACCAAGCTGCCGTCGTCCAAGCGCGACCTGGCGATGGTGTTCCAGAGCTATGCGCTCTATCCGCACATGAGCGTGTTCGACAACATGTCCTTCGCGCTGCGGCTGGCCAACGTGGACAAGGCGGTGATCCAGGAAAAGGTGACGCGCGCCGCGCAGATCCTGAACCTGACCAACTACCTGCAGCGCACGCCCAAGGAGCTGTCGGGCGGCCAGCGCCAGCGCGTGGCCATCGGCCGTGCCATCGTGCGGGCGCCCAAGGTGTTCCTGTTCGACGAGCCGCTGTCCAACCTGGACGCCGCGCTGCGCGGCCAGACGCGGGTGGAGATCGCCCAGCTGCACCGCGAGCTGGGTGCCACCACCATTTACGTGACCCACGATCAGGTGGAAGCGATGACGCTGGCCGACCGCGTGGTGGTGCTGCGCGACGGCCAGATCGAGCAGGTGGGCTCGCCGCTGGAGCTGTACGACCGGCCGGCCAACCAGTTCGTCGCGCAGTTCATCGGCACGCCGCAGATGAACGTGCTGCCCGCCAGCCAGTTGCCACAGCTGGCCGGCACGCCCCAGCTGCCGGTGCCGGCGGGCGGCTTCGTGGGCCTGCGCCCCGAAGACGTGCAGCTGCAGCCCGCCGGGCAGGGCCAGTTGCAGGGCACGGTGGCGCTGGTGGAAGCGCTGGGCGCCGAGACGCTGATCCACGTGGCCCTGGGCGCCGGCACCGCCAACGGCGCCAAGCTGATCGCCAGGCAGAGCGCACGCACCACGCTGCACCCCGGCAGCGCCGTGGGCCTGTCCATCGACCCGATGGCCGCCCATGTGTTCGACGACCAGGGCCGGCTGGCGCGGCCGGCCCAGGGTGGCGCCGCGCTGGCCAGCGCCGCCGTCTGAAGGAGCGGCACCATGACCACTGCCATTGCCAACCCTTCGGTGATGCTGCACCTGGGCCTCGGCGCTTTCCACCGTGCCCACCAGGCCGTGTACCTGCAGGCCCTGCATGAGCTGGGCGATGAACGCTGGGTGATCGTCGCCGGCAACATCCGCCCCGACCAGCCCGAGCTGATGGCCGCGCTGCAGGCCAGCGGCGGCGCCTACATGCTGGAGACGGTGAGCCCCACGCTGGCGCGGCGCTACCAGCGCATCGAAGCCATCCGCCGCGTGATTCCGCACGACAGCGCCCTGGCCGGGCTGATCGCGCAAGGCGCCGACCCGGCCACCGGCATCTTGTCGTTCACCGTCACCGAGGCCGGCTACTACCTGGACGCCGCCCACCAGCTGGACCTTGGCTTCGCCGACCTGGCGGCCGACATCGCCGCGGCGCGCGCCGGTCATCCGCACCCGCAGACGCCCACGCTGTATGGCGCGCTCACCGCCATCCTGCGGGCGCGCATGGCCGCGGGCGCGGGCCCGCTCACGCTGCTGAACTGCGACAACCTGCGCCACAACGGCGACCGCGCCCGCAGCGGCCTGCTGCAGTTCATCCAGCAGGTGGGCGACGCCGACCTGCTGGCCTGGGTGCAACAGAACACCAGCAGCCCCAATGCGATGGTGGACCGCATCACGCCCCGGCCCACGGCCGAGGTGCGTGAGCGCGTGCGTGCCGCCACCGGCGTGGACGACCCCGCCGCGCTGATGGGCGAGAGCTTCATCCAGTGGGTGATCGAGGACCGCTTCATCGCCGGCCGCCCCGAGTGGGAACGGGTGGGCGTGGAGATGGTGCAGTCGGTGGACGCGCACGAAGAAGCCAAGATCCGGCTGCTCAATGCCACGCACAGCTGCATCGCCTGGGCCGGCACGCTGGCCGGGCTGCAGTACATCCACGAAGGTACCCACGACGCGGCGATCCGCCGCATGGCCTACGACTACGTCACCGACGACACCATCCCGGTGCTGAGCCCCAGTCCGCTGGACCTGGCCGCCTACCGCGACGTGGTGCTCGACCGCTTCGGCAACCCGGCCATCGCCGACACCAACCAGCGGGTGGCGATGGACGGCTTCAGCAAGCTGCCGGGCTTCATCGCGCCCACCATCCGCGAGCGCCTGGCGCGCGGGGAGGGCATCGCCAGCGTGGCCATGCTGCCGGCGCTGTTCCTGGCCTACCTGCAGCGCTGGCACCGCGGGCAGATTCCGTACACCTACCAGGACCAGGCGATGGACCCGGCCGTGGCCCATGCCATCTGCGAAGCGGCAGACCCGGTGGCGGCCTTCTGCGCCGACGGGCCGCTGTGGGGCCCGCTGGCCGGCGATGCACGGCTGGTGGCCGCGATCCGCGACGCTTCCGACCGCGTGGCGCAATGGCTGGCCGGTCGCTAGCCGGCCTGAAGGAGAATCAAGATGTCTAGACAACTGGAAGGCCGCGTGGCCGTGGTCACCGGCGCCGCCTCCGGCATCGGCCTGGCCAGCACCGAGGCGATGCTGCAGGCCGGCGCCCGCGTGGTGCTGGTGGACCGCGATGCCGAGGCGCTGGCCCGCGAATGCGCCCGCCTGGGCCCGGCCGCGCTGCCGCTGCAGATCGACTTGCTGGACGCCGCCGCCTGCGCCAGCCTGGTGCCGCGCGCACTGGCGCTGGCGGGGCAGATCGACATCCTGCATGCCAATGCCGGCATCTATGTGGGTGGCGACCTGGTGGACGCCGACAGCAGCGCCATCGACCGCATGCTGAACCTGAACGTCAACGTGGTGATGAAGAACGTGCACGACGCGCTGCCGCACATGATCGGCCGCGGCACCGGCGACATCGTGGTCACCAGCTCATTGGCGGCGCACTTTCCCACGCCGTGGGAGCCGGTGTACGCCTCTTCCAAATGGGCCATCCACTGCTTCGTGCAGACAGTGCGGCGGCAGGTGTTCAAGCACGGGTTGCGGGTGGGTTCGCTGTCGCCGGGGCCGGTGGCCAGCGCGCTGCTGGCCGACTGGCCGGCCGACAAGCTGGCCGAAGCCAAGGCCAGCGGCAGCCTGATCGAGCCGGCCGACGTGGCCGAGGCGTTGATGTTCATGCTTACGCGCCCGCGCAACGTCACCATCCGCGACGTGGTGATGCTGCCCAGCCAGTTCGACCTGTAGCCGCGGCGCGCCGCCGCGCCCACAATCAACGCCATGCGAGGCCACGACACCATCCACCCTCCGCGCCGGCGTGCGCCGGAGATGGAGTACGACCACACCCGGCCCACCGCGCTGGGCTATGAGCCGGTGGAAGACACCGGCTTCATCCGCTGCCTGGCGCACGGCTTTCCCACGCCGCTGGCGCGCTGGCACCACCATGAGGAGTACGAGCTGCACCTCATCGTGGCCACCACCGGCAAGGCCTTCGTGGGCGACTGGATCGGCTCCTTCGAGCCCGGGCACCTGGTGCTCACGGGCCCGCGGCTGCCGCACAACTGGGTGTCGGTGGACGTGCCCGAAGGCGGCGTGGCCGAGCGCGACCTGGTGATCCAGTTCCAGCGCGAGCCGCTGGTGGCCGCCGCCCAGGTGGTGCCCGAGCTGGCCGAGGCCATGCCGCTGCTGGAGCGGGCGCGCCACGGTGTGGAGTTCTTCGGCATGGGTGAAGTGGCCCGCAGCCTGTGGCAGCGCTGCAAGGCCGAGCGCGGGCTGCGCCGGCTGGCCGCCTTCTGCGACCTGCTGGGCGTGCTGTCGCGCTGCAGCGACTACCGGATGTTGTCCAGCGTGCAGATGCAGGCCAAGGACGACGACGCCGGCATGGACCAGATCAATGCCATCGTCAGCCGGTTGACGGCCGACATCAGCCAGACCTTCGTGGCCGCCGACCTGGCCGCCGAGTTGGGCATGACGGAAAGCAGCTTCAGCCGCTTCTTCCGCCGCGCCACCGGCAACAACTTCACTGACTTCGTCAACCGCGTGCGCATCAACCGCGCCTGCCAGCTGTTGATGGAAAGCGACCGCCGCGTGGGCGACATCGCCTACGAGGTGGGCTTCAACAACCTGGCCAACTTCAACCGCCGGTTTCTGGAAGCCAAGGGCATGACGCCGCGCGACTTCCGGCGGCGGGCGAATGATCGGTTCAGCGGAGCGGCGGGGTAGGGCACCCGGGTGCCGGCCTCCGTGGCGCCCCCGATGCGGCGCGGCCGTGCCTGGCCGCACAATGCGCCGCCGCAGTTCACAAACCACCGTCCATGCACACCGACCCCCTGCTGACCCTGCAGCGCCAGCTGCGCAGCCGGCTGCTGGAGGGCGCTGGCCCGGCACCCCAGGCGCGCGCGCTGGCGGCGGAGCTGCTGCTGTACATCGACAGCGCACCCGACTGCTGGCGCCTGTGCACCGAGTGGCTGTGCGACGCGCTGGGCGCCGACCGGGTGGACGGCGGCTTCAGCCAGCCCGGCCATGCGGTGTACCAGCCGCTGGCCGAGGCCCAGCGGCCGGCGGCGCAGCTGCCCAGCGTCATCGGTACCAGCTTCAACGCGCAGGACGCCAACATCCGCCCCATCTGGGCTGCTGGCCAGCCGGTGGCCTTTCCGGACCTGCGGCAGGCCCATGCCATCGGCGCGGGCACCCGCCACACGCTGCAGCGGCTGGGCACGCGGGCCAAACTGGTGCTGCCGGCCTTCGACGGCGCCCAGCCGGTGGCACTGTTCTGCGCCGATTGGTCGGGCACCCACCCGGGCTGGAGCGACAGCACCCTGCACGGCGTGCGTGAGCTGGCGCACACGGTGCTGGGACCGGTGTTGCGGGCGGCCCGTTGCTGGGCCGATGCGGCAGTGACTGAACCTTCCTCGGCCGGCCCCCGGCAGCCCGCAGAGCTGCCCGGGCTGGACGAGCTGACGCCGGCCGAGCTGCGCCTGGTGCGGCTGATCGCCACCGGCATGAGCTACAAGGAAGCGGCCCGCGAGCTGGGCCGCGCCTTCTCCACGGTCGACCACCAGCTGCGCAGCATCCGCGCCAAGCTGGGCGTGCCCACCACGGCGCGGCTGGTCACTCTGCTGGCCAGCCGACATCGCTTGTGACCCGGTCTGCCCCGGGTTTGCCCTGCGCGAATCTTCGCGATGCCGGCTACGCGCCGGCTCGCAACACTGCGGTCCCATGCCCGGCTTCTTGCCCGGCGCTTCCAACCGGAGACCGCATCCATGTCGCAAGACCATCCGCTGTTCATCGACGGCCAGGCCCGGCCGGCCAGTGACGGCCGCACGCTCACGCTCGTCAACCCCGCCACGCAGCAGGCCTTTGGCCAGGCCGCGGCCGGTACACGGGCGGATGTAGACACCGCCGTGGCCGCCGCCCGGCGCGAGCTGGACGGCGGTGCCTGGAGCCGGCTGAGCGGCGAGGCCCGCGGCCGGCTGCTGAACAAGTTGGCCGACCTGGTGGAGCGCGATGCCGAGCTGATCGCCGACATGGACGCCACCTGCATCGGCCGCCCGCCCATCGAGCCGCGGCTGCTGGACCTGCCCAATGCCATCGGCACGCTGCGCACCTCCGCCGGCTGGGCCGACAAGCTCGAGGGCCGCACCATCCCGACGCCCGGCTATCTGGGCCAGCCGACGCTGTCGTACACCCGGCGTGAGCCGGTGGGCGTGGTGGGTGCCATCGTGCCGTGGAACACGCCGTTCATGATCACCTGCTGGAAGGTGGGCCCGGCGCTGGCCGCCGGCTGCACCGTGGTCATCAAGCCTTCGGAAGAAACGCCGCTGTCGGCCCTGCACCTGGCCCGGCTGTGCCAGGAAGCCGGCATCCCCGACGGCGTGGTGAACGTGGTGCCCGGCCTGGGCGAGGTGGTGGGCGCCACCCTGTGCACCCACCCCGGCGTGGACAAGATCACCTTCACCGGCAGCCCCGAGGTGGGCGCCATCATCCAGCGCACCGCCGGCCCGCTGTTCAAGCGCGTGGCGCTGGAGCTGGGCGGCAAGAGCCCGCAGATCGTGTTCGACGATGCCGATGTGCAGGCCGCGGTGCAGGGCTGCGCGATGGGCATCTTCTTCAACCAGGGCCAGGTGTGCGCGGCCGGCTCGCGCATCCTGGTGCAGCGTGGGCTGGCGCCCGCCTTCGGCCAGGCGCTGGCCGCGGCCGCGCAGTCGATCCGCGTGGGCAACCCCGCCGAGCCCGGCGTTCAGATGGGCGCGGTGGCCAAGCAGGAGCAGTACGAGCGCATCAACCGCTACATCGCCCAGGGCGTGGCCGAAGGCGCCACGCTGGCGGCTGGCGGCCCCAGCGAAGCGCGCGGCGGCTGGTTCGTGCAGCCCACGGTGTTCGTCGATGCGCGCAACGACATGCGCATCGCGCGTGAAGAGATCTTCGGCCCGGTGGCCACTGTCATCCCGTTCGACGACGAGGCCGACGCCATCCGGCTGGCCAACGACACCGCCTACGGCCTGGGCGCCACGGTGTGGACGCGCGACGTGGCCCGCGGCCACCGTGTGGCGCATGCGGTGAAGGCGGGCGCGGTGGGCATCAATGCCTGGGCGCCGATCGACCCGCGGCTGCCCTGGGGCGGCATGAAGACCAGCGGCATCGGCCGCGAATGCGGCCTGGCCGGCGTGCAGGCCTACACCGAAGAAAAAGTGATCACGGTGCTGCTGGGCTGACCCGCCGCACGCAAGGAGACAGGCGATGAACAACGACACCGCCCGCCCGGGCGCGGTGGGCAGCGCCCTGGCCGCGGCCCTGTTGCTGGCCGGCCTGAACGCGCCGCTGACCGCCGCCGCGCGCCCGCCGGCCGATGTGGACGGCCGCCGCATCCAGCAGGCCGACCGCGAGCCCGGCAACTGGATGAGCCACGGCCGCACCTACGACGAGCAGCGCTACAGCCCGCTGACGCAGATCCACGACCGCAATGTGCAGCGTCTGGGCCTTGCCTGGACCACCAAGCTGGACATCGACCGCGGCGTGGAGGCCACGCCCATCGTGGTCGACGGCGTGATGTACACCACCGGCGCCAAGAGCATCGTCTACGCGCTGGATGCACGCACCGGCCGCAAGCTGTGGACCTACGACCCCGAGGTGGCGATCGACACCTTGTCCACCGGCTGCTGCGACATCGTCAACCGCGGCGTGGCGGTGTGGAAGGGCCGGGTGTACGTGGGTGCCTTCGACGGCCGGCTGATCGCGCTGGACGCGCGCACCGGCAAGCCGGTGTGGCAGGTGGACACGGTGATCGACCGCAGCAAGAGCTACACCATCACCGGCGCACCGCGCATCGTCAAGGGCAAGGTGCTGATCGGCAATGGCGGCGCCGAGTTCGGCGTGCGGGGCTACGTGACCGCCTACGACGCCGACACCGGCCGCCAGGCCTGGCGCTTCTTCACCGTGCCGGGCAAGGCCGATGCGCCGCCCGAGAACGCGGCCATGGCGATGGCGCTGAAGACCTGGCACGGCGACGCCTGGCCCAAGTGGGGCGGCGGCGGCACGGTGTGGGATTCGATGGCCTACGACCCCGAGCTGGACCAGCTCTACATCGGCGTGGGCAATGGCTCGCCCTGGAACTACCAGTTCCGCAGCCAGGGCAAGGGCGACAACCTGTTCCTCTCGTCCATCGTCGCGCTCAAGCCCGACACCGGCGAGTACCTGTGGCACTACCAGACAACGCCGGGCGACCGCTGGGACTACACCGCCACCCAGCACATGATCCTGGCCGACATCGACTGGCAGGGCAGCCGGCGCCCGGTGCTGATGCAGGCGCCCAAAAACGGCTTTTTCTATGTGCTGGACCGCCGCAACGGCCAGCTGCTGGCGGCCGACAAGTTCGTGCCGGTGAACTGGGCTTCGCACGTCGACCTGGCCACCGGCCGCCCGGTGCTGACGGGTGACGCCGAGTACACCCAGGGGCCCAAGCTGGTGATCCCCAGCTTCCTGGGAGCGCACAGCTGGCAGCCGATGTCCTTCAACCCCAAGACCGGCTACGTGTACCTGCCCGCGCAGGAAACCGTGGCCGGGCTGGAAGGGCAGAAGGAGCCGCTGTTCCTGCCCAGCAAGTCGGTGGTGAACCTGGGCATCGAGGTGCCTGACGTGCCGGAAGACCCCAAGGTGGTGGCGCAGATCCGCCAGGCCTGGAAGGGCCGGCTGATCGCCTGGGACCCGGCCAAGAAGGCCCCGGCCTGGACGGTGGACTACGCCTCCGCCGGCAATGGCGGCACGCTGAGCACCGCCGGCAACCTGGTGTTCCAGGGCACGGCCGATGGCCGCGCCGTGGCCTATGCCGCCGATACCGGCACCAAGCTGTGGGAGGCGCCGGTGAACTCCGGCGCCATGGCCGGCCCGGTGACCTACACCGTGGGCGGCGAGCAGTACGTCACCTTCATGGTGGGCTGGGGCGGCGCGCTGCCGCTGGTGGGCGGGCCGATGTCGCTGTCGGCCAAGGTGCGGCCCGAGGCCCGCGTGGTCACCTTCAAGCTGGGCGGCCAGGGCAAGCTGCCGCCGCCCGCCAACGCGGTGACGGCGCTGCCGCCGCTGCAGACGGTGACCGCTTCGCCCGAGTCGTTGAAGCAGGCCCGCACGCTCTACAACGGCATGTGCGCCTCCTGCCACGGCCCCAATGCGGTGAGCGGCGGCGTGGTGCCCGACCTGCGCTACCTGACGCCCGCGAAGCACGCGCAGTTCGCCGGCATCGTGGCCGGGGCGCGCATGGTCAAGGGCATGCCGTCCTTCGCGGCGGTGCTGCAACCCGACGACGTGGAAGCCATCCGCCAATACCTGATCCAGCGATCCCACGACCTGGCCGCCGAGCTCAAGACAAACCCGGTGGCTGCCACCGCACCCGCGCCGCTGGGCGGCGCGCGCTGATGACAACGAGGAGACCCCGATGACCACCCCCCGCCACACCTTGCTGGGCGCCGCCGCGGCCACCTGCCTGGGCCTGCTGCTGCCAGCGGCCGGCCAGGCCGCCACCTCGCCGGACGCGGGCGACTACACCGCGCTGCCCGCGGGCACCGACCTGCTGCTGCTCTACGGCCAGCACAACAGCGCCGACCAGCTGCGGGCGGACGGCCGCACGGCCGTGGACAACCTGGGCCTGAAGCTCGACGTCGGCCTGCTGCGCTGGGTGCACTTCACCACCTGGAACGGCTACACCATCGACCCGCAGATCGTGGTGCCCTTCGGCCGCCAGAAGGTGGGCCTGAGCGGTGAGAAGACCAGCGGCCTGGGCGACATCATCTTCGGCGGCACGCTGTGGACCATCGCCGACCTGCAGCGCGGCGAGCACCTGGGCTGGAGCCTGTTCATCACCGCGCCCACCGGCGCCGACAAGCGCGAGGGCTTTGCCCTGAGCGACAACCGCTGGGCGGCCGACCTGCAGGTGGGCTACATCCGCCGCTTCGCGCCGCAATGGTCGATCGACCTGATCGGCCAGACCGAGCTGTACCAGGACCGGCGCGACACCAAGAGCGAGAAGGCCCCGCTGGTGCGCGGCTTCGCCCACCTGCGTTACCACCTGAGCGACGCCACCCACCTGGCCGTCTCCTACCGCCACACGCTGGGCGCCAAGGAAACGCTGGACGGCACCACGCTGAGCGGCCGCAAGAACGACGGCAACGTCACGCTGACCTGGGCCAGCTTCCTGACCAAGCAGGTGCAGCTGCAACTGCAGGCCAGCCAGGACGTGAAGGTCGAGAACGGGCCGAAGCTGCGGACGGTGGGGGTGCGGGCGCTGTATGCGTTTTGAGTGAGGCTGGAAGCCCCGTACGAGGGGCTTCGGCGTGCTGAAGACGTGCCGGAACATCATGTCGGCCGTGCAGGACGCGCCGAAAAAGAAAAAGGGGCTCGGAAATTTTCCGAGCCCCTTTTGCATCTGGGTGGTGGAGAGGAGGAGGATCGAACTCCCGACCTCCGCATTGCGAACGCGGCGCTCTCCCAGCTGAGCTACCCCCCCACTGCAGCCGCAGAGTATAGCCACACTTTCCACAGCGCGAGCCGTCTGCGCGGCTTGCGGGTTTTGCGCATGGTGCACCGTTTGGGAGCGGCTACAGTCGGCCTGTAAGTTGCTTTCCAGCTTCGCACTGTTTCTGTAATCCCGTTTTCATGCGTTCGCCGCCCGCCACCCTGGCTGCGCCCTCTGACTGGGCCGGCCGCTTTGCCGCGTTGCCTGTGTTGCAGCAGGTGGCGGCGTGCCTGCCGGGCATGCCGGCGGCCTTGCAGCGCATGGGGCAGGCGGTGCTGGCGCATCCGTTCCGGGCGGCCACGCTCAACATCGATGAGTTCGCGGGCGAGGTGTCCGTCTCGGTGGCCACGGCCAACCGCTTTGCGCGGGCCCTCAACTACCCGGGCTATCCGCAGTTCCGGGCCGAGCTGGCGCGCGGCTTCGAGGCCATCCTGGCCCCGGTGGAGAGCCTGCGCAGCAACCTGCGGCAGGGCGCCAGCACGCAGCAGGCGATGGCCGGTTCATTGACCGAGACGCTGGGCAACCTGCAGCACACGGTGCAGGCCCTGCAGCACCAGCCGTGCGATGCCGCCGTCAAGCTGCTGACCGAGGCCGAGCAGGTGATGACCCTCGGCTGGGGCAGCAGCGCCTACCTGGCCGGCCTGCTGCAGCATGAGCTGGAGCCCTACTGCGCCCGCGTCAGCAGCCTGGCGCACAGCGGCGGGCCCAGCCATGCGGCGCGGCAGCTGGTCAAGCGCGGCCCGCGCGACGTGGTGGTGGCGCTGGCCTTTCCGCGTTATGTGGAAGACACCATCGTGCTCACCCGCCTGGCGCGCGAGCGCGGCGTCAAGGTGCTGGCGTTGACCGATGAGCCCACCTCGCCGCTGGTGCCGCTGGCCGACGTGGTGCTGTATGCCCACGTCAACCGCCAGGTGGCTTCCACCAGCAATGCCACGGTGCTGGCGCTGCTGGAGGCATTGGTGGCGGCCGTGGTACACCACACGCCCGACGCGGTTCAACGCGCCGAAGACATGGCCAGCGGCGTGTTGCCCTGGCTGCAGATCGACACCGGCCGCCCGGCGGCAGCACCGGCCTTGCGCCGTGCCGCCCGGCCGCGGAAGGACACTGAATGAGCGCCATCCCCGTCATCGCGATCCACGGCGGCGCCGGCACCTTGTCGCGCGCCACGATCTCGGCCGAGCAGCAGGCCGCCTACCGCACCGCGCTGGCCGAGATCCTGGCCCTGGCCCAGGGCGCCCTGGCCGCGGGCGCGACCGCGCTGGACGTGGTCACAGAAGCGGTGCGCCAGCTGGAAGAGTGCCCGCTGTTCAACGCCGGCCGAGGTGCGGTGTACACCGCCGATGCCCGCCATGAGCTGGACGCCTGCGTGATGCGCGGCAGCGACCTGGCCGCCGGCGCGGTGGCCGGCGTACGCACGCTGCGCAATCCGGTGCTGGCCGCCCGCGCGCTGCTGGAAGAAGGCGGCGCGGTGATGCTGATCGGCGACGGCGCCGAGCGCTTTGCGCGCCAGCAGGGCCTGGAGACCGTCACGCCCGACTGGTTCGGCACGCCGGCCCGCCTGGCCCAGCTGCGGGCGGTGCAGAGCGGCGACGGCATGGCACTGGACCATGACGGCGCGGCCGCGACCGTCTCGCCGCTCGACGAACGCAACAAGTTCGGCACCGTCGGCGCCGTGGCGCTGGATGTGCACGGCCACCTGGCCGCTGCCACCTCCACCGGCGGCATGACCAACAAGCGCCCCGGCCGCGTGGGCGATTCGCCCTTGATCGGCGCGGGCTGCTATGCCAACGACCGCACCGTGGCCGTGTCCTGCACCGGCGCGGGCGAAGCCTTCATGCGCGGCCTGGCGGCACACGACGTGTCGGCGCTGATGGAGTACGCCGGCCTGCCGCTGGCCGAGGCCGCGCGCCGCGTGGTGATGGACAAGCTGCCGCCGCTGGGCGGTCGTGGCGGCCTGATCGCGGTCGATGCGCAGGGCGGTGTGGTGCTGCCCTTCAACACCGAAGGCATGTACCGCGGCTGGGCACGGGTGGGCCAGCCGGTGCAGGTGGCCATCTACGCTGACGAGGCCGATGCATGAACAAGCCCGCTGTTCCGCCGTCCCTGCGCCGGGTGCTGGAGGTGCAAGACCTCAGCGTCAGCTTCAAGACCGAGCAGGGCCGCTTGCAGGCGGTGCGCTCGCTGGGCTTTCATGTGGATGCCGGCGAGACGCTGGCCATCGTGGGCGAGTCAGGCTCGGGCAAGTCCGTCTCTTCGCTGGCGCTGATGCGGCTGGTGGAGCATGGCGGCGGCCGCATCGACAGCGGCCGGATGTGGCTGACCCGCCGCGATGGCGAGCGCATCGACCTGGCGCAGGCCAGCGGTGCGCAGATGCGCGCGCTGCGCGGCGCCGACATCGCGATGGTGTTCCAGGAGCCGATGACCAGCCTGAACCCGGTGTTCACCGTCGGCCAGCAGGTGGCCGAGAGCATCGTGCTGCACCAGGGCCGCACACAGGCCGAGGCCATGGCCGAGGCGCTGCGCCTCTTCGACCTGGTGCGCATTCCTGAAGCGCGCGAGGTGCTGGGCCGCCACCCGCACCAGTTGTCGGGCGGCATGCGCCAGCGGGTGATGATCGCGATGGCGCTGGCCTGCCGGCCCACGCTGCTGATCGCCGACGAGCCCACCACCGCGCTCGACGTCACCATCCAGGCGCAGATCCTGGCGCTGATCCGCCAGCTGCAGCAGGAGCTGGCGATGGGCGTGATCTTCATCACCCACGACATGGGCGTGGTGGCCGAGATCGCCGACCGGGTGCTGGTGATGAAGCGTGGCGACAAGATCGAAGAGGGCGATTGCCGCTCGCTGTTTGCCGCGCCCACCCAGCCCTACACGCAGGCGCTGCTGGCCGCGGTGCCACAGCTGGGCGCCATGCAGGGGCAGGACCTGCCGGCGCGCTTCGTGATGCCGGGCGAGCTGCCGGCCGGCAGGGCCACGCCCGGCGCAGCTGAACAGATTTTGATGCCCGACAGCGTGCGCCACGACCTGCCGCCGGTGCTGAAGGTGGACAAGCTGGTGACGCGCTTTCCGCTGCGCAGCGGCGTGTTCGGCCGCGTCAAGCGGCAGGTGCATGCGGTCGAGCAGATCAGCTTCGAGCTGCAGCCCGGCGAAACGCTGGCGCTGGTGGGTGAATCGGGCTGCGGCAAGAGCACCACCGGCCGCTCGCTGGCGCGGCTGATCGCGCACCAGGGCGGTCGGGTGGAAGTGGCCGGCCGCGACATCGCGCCGCTGGAAGGCGCCGCGCTGCAGGCGCTGCGGCGCGACATCCAGTTCGTGTTCCAGGACCCGTATGCCTCGCTCGACCCACGCTTGACGGTGGGCTACTCGGTGATGGAGCCGCTGCTCATCCACAAGCTGATGACCGCGGACAAAGCCGAAGAGCGCGTGCGCTGGCTGCTGGAAAAAGTGGGCCTGCCCGCCGAGACGGCGCACCGCTACCCGCATGAGTTCTCGGGCGGGCAGCGGCAGCGCATCGCCATTGCCCGCGCGCTGGCGCTCAACCCCAAGGTGGTGATTGCCGACGAAGCGGTGTCGGCGCTGGACGTGTCCATCCGCGCGCAGATCATCAACCTGCTGCTCGACCTGCAGCAGGAGTTCGGCATGGCCTACCTCTTCATCTCGCACGACATGGCGGTGGTGGAGCGCATCAGCCACCGCGTGGCGGTGATGTACCTGGGCCAGATCGTCGAGATCGGCCCGCGCCGCGCCGTGTTCGAGAACCCGCAGCACCCCTACACCCGCCGGCTGATGTCGGCGGTGCCGGTGGCCGACCCCACGCGCCGCAAGCAGCGGCCGCTGCTGTCCGACGAGATCGCCAGCCCGGTGCGGGCGCTGGGCGACCCGCCGGTGGTGGCGCCGCTGGCGCAGGTGGCGCCCGGCCATTTCGTGGCGCGCCATCCGGTGGGCGGCGCGTACTGACCTCTCCATTCCACTTGTACAGACAACTCAGCAGGAGTGTTCGCATGAACCGACAACAGCTCACCCGCCTGGCCGCCGCGCTGGCCATCGCCGGCAGCGCCGTGGCTGCCCACGCCGCCAAGGACGTGGTGGTGGCGGTGCAATCCACCTTCACCACCACCGACCCCTATGACGCCAACGACACGCTGTCGCAGGCGGTGGCCAAGTCGTTCTATCAAGGCCTGTTCGGCTTCGACAAGGACATGAAGATGGTGCCGGTGCTGGCCGAGAGCTACACCGCCAGCAAGGACGGTCTGGTCTACACCGTCAAGCTCAAGACCGGCATCAAGTTCCACGACGGCACGCCCTTCAATGCCGAGGCGGTGAAGGCCACCTTCGACCGCGTGACCAACCCCGACAACAAGCTCAAGCGCTACAACCTGTACAAGAACATCGCCAAGACCGAGGCGGTGGACGCGACCACGGTGCGCTTCACGCTGAAGGAAGCGTTCTCGCCCTTCATCAACTCGCTGGCGCACCCGTCGGCCGTGATCATCTCGCCGGCTGCGCTGGCCAAGTTCGGCAACAAGGGCATCGCGCAGAACCCGGTGGGCACCGGCCCCTTCAAGTTCGTGGAATGGAAGGCCACCGACTACCTGAAGGTGGAGAAGTTCGACGGCTACTGGCGCAAGGGCTACCCCAAGGTGGACAGCATCACCTGGCGCCCGGTGGTGGACAACAACACCCGCGCCGCGGTGATGCAGACCAACGAGGCGCACTTCGCCTTCCCGGTGCCGCCCGAGTCGGTGGCCACGCTGGAGAAGAAGCCCAGCCTGGAAGTGACGGCCGCGCCGTCCATCATCCACCGCTACCTGTCGATGAACACGCAGCACAAGCCGTTCAGCGACCCCAAGGTGCGTGAAGCCATCAACTACGCCATCAACAAGGACGCGCTGATCAAGGTGGCCTTCTCGGGCTATGCCATCCCGGCCGAAGGCGTGCTGCCGCAGGGCGTGGAATACGCCGCCAAGCTGGGCCCCTGGCCCTACAACCCGGCCAAGGCGCGTGAGCTGCTGAAGGAAGCCGGCTACCCCAACGGCTTCGAGAGCACGCTGTGGTCGGCCTACAACCACACCACCGCGCAAAAGGTGATCCAGTTCGTGCAACAGCAGCTGGGCCAGGTGGGCATCAAGCTGCAGGTGCAGGCGCTGGAAGCCGGCCAACGCGTGGAACGCGTGGAAAGCGCGCAAGACCCCGCCACCGCGCCGGTGCGCATGTACTACGTGGGCTGGTCGTCTTCCACCGGTGAGGCCGACTGGGCGATGCGGCCTCTGCTGGCCAGCGAATCCTTCCCGCCCAAGCTGTTCAACACGGCCTACTACAAGAACGACGCGGTGGACCAGGCCATCGGCAAGGCGCTGGTGACGACCGACAAGGCCGAGAAGGCCAAGCTCTACACCGAGGCGCAGAAGCAGATCTGGAAGGACGCGCCCTGGGCCTTCCTGGTGACCGAGCGGCTGGTGTCGGTGCGCGCGCGCAACCTGGCCGGCTTCTACGTCATCCCCGATGGCAGCTTCAACTTCGACGAAGTCGAACTGAAGTGAACCTCAACCCTGCAGCCCTGACCTGATGTTTGCGTACCTTCTGAAGCGGCTGGTGGGCCTGGTGCCCACGCTGCTGCTGGTTGCGGTGTTCGTGTTCGGCTTCGTGCACCTGCTGCCGGGGGACCCGGCGCGGCTGGCCGCCGGTGTCGATGCCACGCCGGAGACGGTGGAACTGGTGCGCCGCGACCTGGGCCTGGACCAGCCGCTGCACCTGCAGTTCGTGCGCTTCTTCACCCATGCGCTGCAGGGCGACTTCGGCCACTCCATCCGCACCAAGCGGCCGGTGGCCGACGAGATCGGCGAGCGCTTTGCGCCCACCTTCTGGCTCACGGTGGCGGCCATGGGCTGGTCGGTGCTGCTGGGCCTGGTGCTGGGCATCGCCTCGGCGGTGTGGCGCAACCGCTGGCCCGACCGGGCCGGCATGTCGCTGGCCATCTCGGGCATCTCGTTCCCGCCGTTTGCGCTGGGCATGCTGCTGATGCAGGTGTTCTCGGTGCAGCTGGGCTGGCTGCCCACGGTGGGCGCCGACAGCTGGAAGCACTACATCCTGCCTTCGCTCACGCTGGGCGCGGGCGTGGCGGCGGTGATGGCGCGCTTCACCCGCAGCTCCTTCATCGACATCCTGAAGGAAGACTATGTGCGCACCGCCCGGGCCAAGGGCCTGGACGAGGCGCGGGTGGTCTTCAAGCACGGGCTGCGCAATGCGCTGATCCCCGTGGTGACCATGATGGGCCTGCAGTTCGGCTTTCTGCTGGGCGGCTCCATCGTGGTGGAGGTGGTCTTCAACTGGCCCGGCATGGGCCGGCTGCTGATCGACGCGGTGGAGATGCGCGACTACCCGGTGATGCAGGCCCTGGTGCTGCTGTTCTCGCTCGAATTCATCCTCATCAACCTGGTGGTGGACGTGCTGTACGCCGTCATCAACCCGACCATCCGCTTCCAGTGAACAACCCCTCCATCGCCGCCGCGGCCACGCCGGTGCGCACGCCGGCCGCCGAGTTCTGGCGCAAGTTCAAGAAGCAGCGCGTGGCGCTGGTGGCCGGCGCCTTCGTGCTGGCGCTGGTGCTGGTGGCCGCGCTCGCGCCCTGGCTGGTGCCTTACGACGCCGAGAACTTCTTCGATTACGACGCACTCAATGCCGCGCCTTCGGCCAAGCACTGGTTCGGCGTGGACCCGCTGGGCCGCGACATCTTCAGCCGCATCCTGATGGGCGCGCGGGTGTCGCTGGCGGCCGGCTTCATCTCGGTGGCGGTGGGCGCCGTCATCGGCACGCTGCTGGGCCTGTTGGCCGGCTACTACCAGGGCTGGTGGGACCGCATCGTCATGCGCATGAGCGATGTGCTCTTCGCCTTCCCCGGCATCCTGCTGGCCATCGGCATCGTCGCGGTGCTGGGCACCGGCATGGTCAACGTCATCGTGGCGGTGGCGGTGTTCAGCGTGCCGGCCTTCGCGCGGCTGGTGCGGGGCAATGTGCTGGCGCTCAAGCACCAAACGTACATCGAGGCGGTGCGCAGCATCGGCGCACCCGACCACGTGATCATGCTGCGCCACCTGCTGCCGGGCACCGTGGCTTCGGTGGTGGTGTACCTCACGATGCGCATCGGCACCTCCATCATCACCGCGGCCAGCCTGAGCTTTCTGGGCCTGGGCGCGCAGCCGCCCACGCCCGAATGGGGCGCGATGCTGAACGAGGCCCGCGCCGACATGCTGAACGCGCCGCACGTGGCGCTGGTTCCCATCATGGCCATCTTCATCACGGTACTGGCCTTCAACCTGCTGGGCGACGGGCTGCGTGATGCACTCGACCCCAAGCTCGACCGTGCCTGATGCACCGCTGACGGCGGCACCCGCGCGGCCGCGCAGCCGCCTGGGTGCGCCGCAGGTGGGGCTGCTGCCCAGCGGCCCGCGCGACCACATCACCGACGTGGCCGGCGTCTCGCTGGGCCACTGCACGCTGGACGCAGGCCCGGTGCAGACCGGCACCACGGTGCTGCTGCCGCAGCCCGGCGACCTGTTCATGCACAAGCTGCCGGCCGGCGTGGCCGTGATCAATGGCTTTGGCAAAAGCGCCGGGCTGATGCAGGTGCAGGAGCTGGGCACGCTGGAATCGCCGATCGCACTCACCAGCACCTTCGGCGTGGGCACCGCCTTCAACGCGCTGGTGCGCGACGCCATCGCCCAGGTGCCTCAACTGGCGCGCAGCCTGCCGACGGTGAACCCGCTGGCGCTGGAGTGCAACGACGGCTGGCTCAACGATGCCCAGGCGCTGGCGCTGCAGGAGGCGCATGTGCAGCATGCACTGGCGCTGGCGCGGCAGGGCGGGGCAGGGCTTCCAGGCTTGCAAGAAGGCAGCGTGGGCGCCGGTCGCGGCATGAGCTGCCATGGGCTGAAGGGCGGCGTGGGCAGTGCGTCGCGCTGCGTGCGCTGGCAAGGGCAGGGCTACACGCTGGGCGCGCTGGTGCTGGCCAACCAGGGCCGACCCGGTGCGCTGGTGGTCGATGGGCGGCGGGTGGTCATCGCACCGCCGGCTGGCGGCCCGGCCACCGAGCGAGGCTCCATCATCATCCTGCTGGCCACCGATGCGCCGCTGGACGCGCGGCAGCTCACCCGCGTGGCGCGGCGTGCCGCCGCCGGGCTGGCCCGCACGGGCAGCGACTACGGCCACGGCAGCGGCGACATCGCGCTGGCCTTCAGCACCGCGCTGCGCATCCCGCAGCAGCCCACGGCGCCGATGCCGGCGGTAGCGCTGCTGCACGAGGCGGCGCTGGACCTGCTGTTCCAGGCCGCGGCCGAGGCCACCGAGCAGGCCATCCTGCATGCGCTGTTTGCGGCCACGCCCGTCACCGGCCGCGACGGCCACCGCCGCCTCACCTTGCGTGAAGCGGCCCCCGAACTCTTTGCCTGACGATCCCCCCATGAAGCAACCCACTGTGCTCGTCGCCGTCGACATCGAAGGCGTGGCCGGCGTCTGGCGGCCCGAGCAGACGCAGGCCGGCAACGGCGACTACGAACGTGCCCGCCGCTGGATGACGGCCGAGGCCGATGCGGCGGTGCGCGGCGCCTTTGCAGGCGGCGCCGGCCGTGTGCTG
This sequence comes from Aquincola tertiaricarbonis, assembly GCF_023573145.1. Classification (GTDB taxonomy): domain Bacteria; phylum Pseudomonadota; class Gammaproteobacteria; order Burkholderiales; family Burkholderiaceae_C; genus Aquincola; species Aquincola tertiaricarbonis_B. Next base: position 2,958,328 of record NZ_CP097635.1, on the reverse strand, counting down.
GTGAACGATTCGCACGGCCACTTCGGCAACCTGCTGGCCGATGAGCTGGACCCGCGGGCCGAACTCATCCAGGGCAAGCCGCGGCTGCTGGGCATGATGGCCGGCGTCGACCAGCAGGTGGACGGCGTGCTGATGATCGGCTGGCATGCCCGTTCCAAGGCCACCGGCGTGCTGGCTCACACCAGCAACAGCTTTGCGTTCGCGCGGGTGTGGCTCAACGGGTTGGAGCTGGGCGAGATCGGCCTCTATGCCGCGCTGGCCGGCCAGTTCGACGTGCCGGTGCTGATGGTCAGCGGCTGCGACGTCACCGCCGAAGAGGCGCGGGCGCTGATGCCCGAGCTGGCCTGCTGCGTGGTCAAGTGGTCCGATGGTGCCCGCAGTGGCCGGTCGCTGTCGCCGCAGGCTTCGCGCAGCCAGATCGAGCAGGCGGCCCGGGCCGCGGTGCAAGGGCTGGCGCATGGCGCGCCGCCGGTGCTGCGGCTGCCGGCGGCCGGGCAGGGCGCCGCGCCGGTGGCGCTGCGGCTGCAATGCCAGTCGCCTGCCCTGGCCGATGCCTTTGCGCTGTGGCCCACGGTGCGGCGCGAGGCCGGCGACACCATCGCCATCGACTGCGCGACGGTGCACGAGGCGGTGCGCTGCCTGAATGCCTGGTCGCTGATGGCCCAGGCCATGCGTTGAAGGAAGGACCATGGACATCGACTTCACCCAGCTCGACAGCTACGCCCGCTACAAGCTGATGGCCAGCCTGATCGTGCCGCGGCCGATCGCGCTGGTCACCACCCTGGGCGCCGATGGCACCGTCAATGCCGCGCCGTTCAGCATGTTCAACATGCTGGGCGAAGACCCGCCGATCGTGATGCTGAGCATCAACCGGCTGACCGACGGCCAGCTGAAGGACACGGCCGCCAACATCCTGGCGCGCCGCGAGTTCGTGGTGCACATCACCGACGAGCCGATGGCCGCCCGCATGCACGCCTGCGGCGACCGCCTGCCGCCGCACGAGAGCGAGCTGGTGCATGCCGGCCTGACGCCCACGCCGTCGCGCGCGGTGGCGCCGCCACGCATCGCCGAAGCGCCGGTGGCCTTTGAATGCGTGCTGCACGAAACGATGGAGACGCCCAGCCGCTACGTCTTCATCGGTCGCGTGCTGTGGCTCAGCGCCCGCGAAGGCCTGATCGACGCCGACCGCTGGCGCGTGCGCCTGCAGGATTACCACCCGGTCGGCCGCTTCGGCGCCAGCTTCTACGTGACCACCCGGGACCGCTTTGCGGTGGATGGCAGCGAGCAACCGAGCACGCGGACGGCGATCGACGAGATGTGACGGTGCGCAGGCAGGCACGGCGGCGCGCGTGGTGGCTTCGGCCGTGCTGCCCTATGCGTTAGGCTGCTCCCATGCGCGTGTCGGTATCTGCCACTGTTGCCAAACCTGCTGAGACGCTCTTCTGGCTGTCCCAGGACTACCAGCGCAGGCTCGAATGGGACAAGTACCTTGCCGAGGCCCATCTCCTAGGCTCCGCCACGGTTGGGGCCGTAGGAGTCGAGTCGTTCTGCAGAAATCGTGGCGGCTCCGTCCTTGTCTCCAAGTACATATCCTTTTCTCCACCATCACACGCCGCCGTTCAGATGACCTCAGGCCCATGGGTGCTGCGCAAATTCGGCGGCACCTGGCGGTTCGAGAGCATCGGCGAGCGCAGCACAAGGGTGCGATTCGTCTATAACTTCAAGGCTCGCCCTGCCGTGCTCAGGTGGCTGGTGGAGCCTGTCATCGGCGGCCTGTACCGCAGAGACATGCAGCGCCGCCTCGCTGCGTTCAAGGACTGGGCTGAACAGCAGGCCGACTGAATGCGGACCATGGATCAACCATCCACGAGCCGGACGGTTCTCTGCACACTCCCGCCGCAGGCTTCGGCTGAAGGTCACGTCTCACTCGATTTTGCGGCAGCGGTGCTGGCCCTGGTCTTTCTGATCGAGGCCGCGGCCGATACTCACTGATCGCGGTTGCACTTTCTTCCGAAGCACCGTAGAAGGTCTCCTGTCGTACAAGGCCTGGATCGACGGGACCGCGGGTCTGGTCATGATGGGTCTTGGTCTGCGGCTGGTGACCAGCGCCGCACGGCCTTAGGCACGCCTACCGCGCACCACGCCTTCACGCCGCTGCCATCATCCGCCCACCGCGCTGCGCCCGCCGGCGGCCGGCCTGCTTGCCGGCGTACATCGCGGCGTCGGCGCGCTTGATCAGTTCGTCGGCGTCGCTGCCGTCCAGCGGGGCCAGGGCGTAGCCGATGGTCAGGCCCACCTGGCAGGTGTGGCCGGCTGCCATGAAGGGCGCGTCGAAGGCCTGCAGCAGCTTCTGGCTCAGCGCGTGGGCCGCCTCCGCGTCCACCAGACCGGCGGCCAGCACCACGAATTCGTCGCCGCCCACGCGGGCCACCACATCGGTGGTGCGCAGCTCGGCCTGCAGCCGCTGGCCCACCGCCACCAGCAGGGCATCGCCCACGTCGTGGCCGTAGTGGTCGTTCACCGGCTTGAAGCCGTCCAGGTCCAGCAGGTACACGGCCAGCAGCTGGTCGGGCGTGCTCTCGGCCAGCGCCGGCAGCATGCGGTCATGCAGGCCGCGGCGGTTGGGCAGGCCGGTGAGGGCATCGGTGTGGGCCAGGTCGCGCAGGCGGTGGGTTTCCACCCGCGCGCGCTCGGCATGGCGGTGGATGGCCTGCACCCGCAGCGCCAGCACCACCATCCACACCGCCATCTCGCACATGGTGGCCAGCGGGTACAGGTGCAGCGCCCAGAAGGTGGGCTGCAGCTTGCCCAGAATGGTGCCCACCAGCGCGGCCGTACCCACCAGAAACACGCTCCAGCCCAGCACCATCACGGTGGCCGTGCGGTCGCCGCGGCGGGCGCGCAGCACCGCGATGGGCAATGCAATGCAGGTGGGCAGCAGGCCCATCAGCGTGGCCAGGCCCTGCACCGCGCGAAAGTCCATCCATCCCAGGTGGTAGGCCGCCAGCCCGGCCAGCGCTATCCAGCCGAGCAACTGAAGCAGCCGGGCGGCCCAACGGCTGACTTCACCCACCGCCAGCGCCCGCGACATGAAGGCCGAGCCGCCGAACACCGCGATCAGCACCGCCTGCGGCGAGATCTCCTGTGCCAGCTGGGGCGCATGCGGCCACACATGCTGCGCCAGGATGCCGAAGTACGACATGAAGAACACCATGTTGCCGGCCAGCAGCAGGGCGTAGTAGCCGAACATGCCGTCGCGCAGCGCCACGCCGTGGGCGATGCTGTACATCAGCATGGCCACCGCCAGGCCGGCCAGCAGGCCCTGAAGCAGCTGGCCGCGGGCCTCATGCTCGGCGAAGGCTTCCGGCGTGCGCAGCGTCATCGGCAGCACCATCGAGCTGCGGGCCCACACCCGCACGTACAGCTCGCTGGCGCCGGGCGGCAGATCCAGCGGTGCCGCCAGCGTGCGTGAGCGCAGCGGTCGCAGCTCATGCTCCAGCGAGCTGCCCATGCGCACGTGCGAGAGCACCTGGCCGCCGGCCACCAGGTACACGTCCACGCGGTCCAGCGGCGGGTAGTCGATGCCGAACACCCGCTGCACCGGCGCCGTGCCGGCCACCTGCAGCGGGATGCGCAGCCACAAGGTGTCGGGCATGCGGCCCAGGTTGGCGGGGGTGCCCACGGGCTTCTGGAAAAGGCCGGGTGCGGCCATCACTTCTTCCAGCGGCAGGTTGTGCTCGGCGTCGTGCCGCAGGGTGACGGCGGGCCACAGGGTGATGCGGCTGCGGTCATCCACCTGCACCGGCCCGGTGGCGGACTTGCCCGGCGCAGCCAGGGCCGGTGAAGCGCGGCCCAGGCCGACCACCAGCACCAGACAGCACAACAGGAGCGGAAATCGGCGCAGGAGCACGGGCCAGGGCATCGATGACTTCGGCCACCCCGAGGCCCGGCTGGGCGCGTGGCAGCAAGTGGAGGGCAAGCCCGCTATTTGGCCACAGCGCGGCGCGATTCAGCGCTGCGCCGCGTCATTCCTGGCGGCCGTTGATCACGCCGTGGCGCCCTTGCCGCGCCGCCCAACCAGCGCGGCATCAGTTTCATCATTTATCAAGGATGACGGCGGGGTGCAGCCGGGGGCCGGCACGGAGATTGCCGGAGGCTCTGGCATGAACGTCGGCCTGCCCCCCAACGCCTTCCGCGCCGCTGGCGCCTGGCCCGAAGCGGCCGTGCTGCCCCCGGCGGCTTCGGCGGCGCTGGCCAGCGCCGCGCTGCTGTACCCGATGGCCGCCGGCTGGGTGTTCGGCCCGCAGCGGCCACGCGCTGCGCTCTGGTACGCACGCCTGCGCACGCCCGACTGGAAGCCGCCCGACGCCGTGATCCCCATCGCCTGGACGCTGATCGACAGCAGCCTGGCGGTGGCCGCCTACCGGCTGCTGCGCACCCCCGCCGGCCCGGGCACCGTGCGGCAGGAGGCGCGCCGCCAGGCCCTGGGTTGGCTGGTGCTCAACGTGCTGCTGATCGGCGGCTGGAGCGCCGTGTTCTTCGGTGCACGCCAGTTGCCGGCCAGCCTGCTGGTGGCCGCCGCCATGGTGGGCACCGGTGCGGCCGGCGCCCGCGCAGCCCACCGGGTGGACCCGGTGGCTGGCCGCCTGATGCTGCCCTTCATCGGCTGGGTGGGCTTTGCCACCGCGCTCACCGGGGCGCTGTGGTGGCTCAACCGCCGACGCTGATCGCCTGAATTTCCACCCACCAAGGACCATCACCGCATGCGTGCAACACCCCAGCAGCATCCGCAACACCGTCCTGGCGCCCATCCTGCCCGGCAGGAAAAGCGCCTTCGCCAATGGGAGCACCGGCCGCAGCCGGAACGCCCCGTGTTCCCCGAGCCCGACCCACCGATCTACAAGCCCCTGGGCTGATAGGTCACACCCGCACCACCACCGGTGCGGCGTACTCGCGACCCACCAGCGACAGCACGCGGTGGTAGCTGGCGCGAGCGGCTTCGCCCATGGCGGCCAGGTCCACGGTGCCCACGGCATCGCACGGAAACGAGAAGCGCCGGCCGGGGTGGGTCAGCGATTCGAAGCGCAGCTCAAAGGCGGCCGGCGGGTCGACCGGCAGATCGGCGGGATGGGGTGTCATGCCCGACCATCGGCAACCCACATGCCAGTGGCACCCGCACCCTTGGTAACAGGGGTCTTGCTGCGGTGCGTACCCTGGCCGTGACCAGGCCCACCCCAGGAGAAACGCACGATGCAGCTCCCCGCGCCCACTGCCCAGCAGCCGCCCGAAGCCGGACCCGAAACCGAACCGCGCCTGCAACCGCTGCGCCCGCCCGGGCCGCACCGCATCCGCGTGGGCACGGCGGGCTGGGAACATCCTTCTCTGCTGGCCTGCGGCCGTTTCTACCCGGCCGATTGCCGCAGCAGCACCGAGCGCCTGCAACACTACGCCAGCCGCTTTGCGCTGGTGGAAGTCACCAGCACCGAGGACGAATGGCCGTCGCCCGAAGTGGTACAGGCCTGGGCCGATGCGACGCCGGCGGACTTCGTGTTCAACCTGCGGGTGTTCCGCGTCTTCAGCGGCCGGTCCATCCCGGTGGATGCGCTGCCGATGACCGTGCGTGCCGCGCTGGGCGCCTTCACCCACCACACGGTGCAGCCCGACGATCTGCCGCCCGCCGTGCATGAGCTGATGTGGGAGAGCTTCCTGCAAGCGCTGCAGCCTTTGCAGGCGGCGGGCAAGCTGGGGGCGCTGCAATGGCGCTGGCCCGTGGGCTTCGCCGCGGCCGCACCCGCGCGGGTGCTGCTGGACGACTGGCGGGCCCGCCTCACCGACCACCTGCTGGCGGTGGCCTTCGACGACCCCAGCTGGTTCCACCCCGGCCAGGCCCACGCCACGCTGGAGTTTCAGAAGGAGCGTGGGCTGGTCAACGTGGTGGAAGACGGGCGGCTGCAAGGCGTTCATGCGACCGCGGCACACTGGGAGGTGACCAACCCACACTTGGCCCTGGTGCGCCTGCCCGGCCCACCGGGCGCCGGTGCGGGTGCCGACGACCACCCCCACCCCGATTTGAGCGATGCCGAACTGGAGAACCTGGCGATGAACGTGCGCAGCCTGTCGCAGCGGGTGCTGAACACCCATGTCGTCTTCGACGACGCGGTGCAGGACCGGGCTCAGCGCCATGCCGAGCGCCTGATGCGCCTGCTGGGGCTGGGCCGGTGAGCGGCCTGGCCAATAGCGCGCCGCCGGGGGAGGGCACGCGCCAGGCGCTGCGGGCCATCGCCGCCTTCGAGGCACTGAAGGGCCTGGTGGCGCTGGCCGCCGGCCTGGGCCTGCTGAGCCTGCTGCACCACGACCTGCACCGGCTGGCGCTGGCGTTGATCGGCCACGTGGGCCTGGACCCGGGCGGCCACTACCCGGCGCTGCTGCTGGGCCGGCTGGACCAGTTGCAGCACCTGCCCACCCGCCTGCTGCTGATGGCGGTGCTGGCCTACGTGGCGCTGCGCTGGCTGGAAGCCTGGGGCCTGTGGAAGGGCGCCGCCTGGGGCGAATGGCTCGGCGCCTTGTCCGGCGCGCTGTACCTGCCCTTCGAGCTGCGCCACCTGCTGCACCGGCCTTCGGTGGCCGCCGCGGCGGTGGTCACGCTGAATGCCGTGCTGGTGGTGGTGCTGGCCCGCCAGTGGTGGCGCCAGCGCGACCGGCGGCGGGCGCAGGGCGCGGCCAGCGCATCGGGCTAGCTTTTTCGGGCGGGCGACGCAGGGGCCGGGCAGCCCCATCCGGCCGGCCGTACGCCGCCACGGCCTATCGTTCGAAACCCCGAAGGGCAGCCGCTTCCGGGGTGTTGAATTGGCAGCAAATTCCCTGTGAATTCAAGCACTTGCCAACTTTCGGCGGGTGCTACGGAACTTTGCCGCGCTTGGCACGCACGCTGCAATGTCCTGGGTATAGAGACCCCGCGGTGACGCCGGGGCCCGCACCCAGGAGGGGTCGATGACCGATCGCATGGCAAGCCTGGCAGGCGCCTACGCTGGCGTTCTGCGCATGGAATCGCGTGGCTTTGTGGCCAGCGCCGCAGCAGCGGCGTCGCCACCGCTGCGCGCCGCTGCGACGCCGACGCCGATGCCGATGCCGACGCCGTCGCCGGTCTCCGGCGCAGCGGTACGGGCCGACGAGCAGCAGCGACTGGCCGACCGCTTCGCGGCCTTGCTGCCCGGCCCCAGGGCCTGGCGCAGCGCCTTCTTCGGCAGCGGCGCGCAGGCGATGGAGGCGGCCCTGCGCATCGCCCGCGCCCACAGCGGCCGGCCGGCCATCATCAAGCTCAGCAGCGGCTGTCTGCCAGGTGCCACGCCCGCCTGGACCGAGTTCGGCCGGCCCGCCGGCCCGGTGTGGCGGCTGCCGGCGCCCACGCCGCTGCACGGCGACACCGCCGAGCACACCCTGGCCCGCCTGGACGAACTGCTGGCCGGCCCGCTGCGCCCCGAGCGGGTCGCGGCCCTGGTGATCGAGCCGCTGCAGGCCGACGGCAGCGTGCAGCAGCTGGACGGCGAGCTGCTGGCCGCGCTGCGCCAGCGCTGCGACTGGCACCACATCCAGCTGGTGGCCGACGAAACCCGCTGCGGCCTGGCCCGCACCGGCCGCATGATGGCGATGGACCACCACCCGGTGCAGGCCGACCTGGTGGTGCATGCCCAGGGCCCCGACGCGCCGCTGCCACTGGCCGTGGTCACCGGCCGCGCCGAGGTGATGCAAGCCGCGCCCGATGAAGGGCCCTGGCCCGAAGGCCCGGCGCTGCAGGCGCGCGCGCTGGCGGTGCAGGAACAGCATGCGGTGCTCGACCTCATTGCCAGCCAGGGGCTGTGCGACCGGGCCGACGAGCTGGGCCGCCAGCTGGCCGGCGTGCTGATGCGCGCCATGGCCTGGCAGCCACGCTTGGCCGATATCCGTGGCCTGGGCTCGGTGCTGGCGGTGGAGTGCCTGGAAGGCAGCCTGCCCGACCCCTCTTTCGCGCGCCGGGTGCAGGCGCGTGCCGCCCAGCGCGGCCTGCAACTGCCCGTGTCCGGTGAGGCGGCCAACGTGCTGCGCTTCCCGTACCCGCTGGCCATCGACGACAGCGCGTTCGCCGCCTTGTGCGTCAGCGTCGAGCTGGCGCTGCGCGGCCCCTGAAGCGGGCCACCCCCAGAACAACCAACGCAGTCAAACTCGGAGAGAGAGAGCCAATGAGCGGGCAAAAGAAACGGCTACCAGCCGCGCTGTACATCCTCGTCGCGATGGTGCTGGGCATCCTGATCGGGTACCTGGTGTTCGTCGAGTTCCCGGACAAGAAGGTGGCGGCGCAGATCGCCGGCTACATCTCCATCGTCTCCGACGTGTTCCTGCGGCTGATCAAGATGCTGATCGCGCCGCTGGTGTTCTCCACGCTGGTGGTGGGCATCGCCCACATGGGCACGGCCTCGTCGGTGGGCCGCGTGTTCGGCAAGGCGCTGGCCTGGTTCTTCACCGCTTCGCTGATCTCTCTGGTGCTGGGCCTGGTCATGGCCAACCTGCTTCAGCCGGGCCAGAACCTCGGCCTGCCGCTGCCCGACATCGGGGCCTCGGCCAACCTGGCCACTTCCAAGTTCACCTTGAAGGACTTCGTCAGCCACCTGGTGCCCAAGTCCTTCGCCGAGGCGATGGCCAACAACGAGATCCTGCAGATCGTGGTGTTCTCGATGTTCTTCGGCGTGGCCCTGGCTTCGCTGGGTGACAAGGCCAAGACCTTGGTGGCCGGCATCGAGGAGCTGTCGCACGCCATGCTGGTGATCACCGGCTACGTGATGAAGCTGGCGCCGCTGGCCGTGATGGCCGCGATGGCCGCCACCGTGGCCGTCAACGGCCTGGAGATCCTGGTCAAGTTCGCCGTCTTCATGGGCGACTTCTACCTCGGCCTGTTCGTGCTGTGGGCGGTGCTCATCGGCGCCGGCGTGCTGTTCCTGGGCCCGCGCGTGTTCAAGCTGCTGGTGCTCATCAAGGAAGCCTTCCTGCTGTCTTTCGCCACCGCCAGCTCCGAAGCCGCCTACCCGAAGATCCTCGATGCGCTGGACCGTTTCGGCGTGCGCCGCAAGATCAGCAGCTTCGTGATGCCGATGGGCTACTCGTTCAACCTGGACGGCTCGATGATGTACTGCACCTTCGCCGTGCTGTTCATCGCCCAGGCCTACGGCATCCACCTGCCGCTGGCCACGCAGATCACCATGCTGCTGATCCTCATGCTCACCTCCAAGGGCATGGCCGGCGTGCCGCGTGCATCGCTGGTGGTCATCGCCGCCACGCTGAACCAGTTCAACATCCCCGAAGCCGGCCTGCTGCTGATCCTGGGCGTGGACACCTTCCTCGACATGGGCCGTTCGGCCACCAATGCCGTGGGCAACTCCATCGCCACCGCCGTGGTCGCCAAATGGGAAGGCGAGCTGCTGCCTGAAGACCAGGCCGCCGCCAAGGCCGCCGAGATGGACGCAGCCGCCCGCGCTGCCGCCCAGGCCCAGGTGGCCCGTGCTTGACGCGGCCCGCACCACCGGCCGCGCCCGGCGCCTGGGCGCCGGCCTGCTGCTGGCTCTGGGCCTGACGGCCAGCCTGCTGGCGCCGGGTGCGGCCCGCGCCCAGGAGGAGGGGCCGGTCCAGCTCAGCGGCACGCTGAAAAAGCTGCGCGAGACCGGCACCATCACGCTGGCCCACCGGCTGGATTCGGTGCCCTTCAGCTACCTGTCGGCGCAGGGGCAACCCATCGGCTACACCGTCGACCTGTGCGTGCTGCTGGCCCAGCGCCTGGGGGAACGGGTGGGTCGTGAGCTGCAGCTGCGCTGGCTGCCGGTGACGGCGGCCAGCCGCATCGACGCCATCGTCTCCAGCCAGGCCGACCTGGAGTGCGGCTCCACCACCAGCAACGTCGAGCGGCAGCGGGTGGTGGCCTTTTCGCCCACGCTGTTCGTGGCCGGCACCAAGCTGCTGGTCAAGCGCGGCAGCGGCATCCGCCAGTTCCGCGACCTGGGCGGGCGCAGCGCCGCCGTCACCGCCGGCACCACCAACGAGCAGGCGATGCGCGACCTGGCCCGCCGCTTCCGGGTGGACGTGGCGCTGCAGGCATCGCCCGACCACGAGGCGGCGCTGGGCCAGCTGCTGGCCGGCAAGGCGGACGCCTTCGCCACCGACGACGTGCTGCTGTACGGCCTGGTGGCCCGCCACCGGCTGCAGGGCGGCTACACCGTGGTGGGCGACTACCTGTCCTACGACCCGTACGCCATCATGTTCCGCAAGGACGATGCGCAGCTGGCCGCGGCGGTGGAAGAGGGCGTGCGCGAGCTGGCGCAGGAAGGCGAGATCGAGCGCCGCTACAAGCGCTGGTTCCTGCAGAAACTGCCGGGCGGCCCGGCGCTGGGGCTGCCGATGAGCGCCCAGCTGGAGTCGTTGCTGGGTGCGCTGGCCATCCGTCGCGAATAGCCCGCCGGCCGGCGGGCCGCAGCGGTTTGGCACAGTTGCCGGATTCATGCCGCACAACCGGCAGAATCGGCGCATGGTGTGGCGTGTTCGTCCTGCGGTGATCGCGGTGGTGCTGGGCGCCACCGCCCTGGTGCTGGCTGCCGGGGCGGCGGGCTACCGCCTGGGCCAGGCCCGGGGGCTGGCCGCCTTGCGAGCCGACCTGGGCCACCGCATCGACCTGTTCGGTGCCACCGCGCAGGGCCAGATGGAACGGCTGGCCCATGCGCCGGCCCTGCTGCAGATGCACCCCGCGGTGATGGCCTTGCTGCAGGGCCCACGGAACCCGGCGCTGCAAGGCCAGGCGCAGGCGCTGCTGCGCGAGCTCAATGCCCGGCAAGGCAGTCTGGCGCTCTTCGTGGCCGACGAGCGCGGCACCGTCATCGCCACCAGCCACACGGTAGGAGCCGACGATGGCCGGCTGGGTGAGGACATCTCGGTGCGGCCCTACTACCTGCAGGCGCTGGCCGGTCGGCCCGGGCGGCATTTTCTGGTGGGCAGCACCGTGGCCGAGCCGGGCTACTACTTCTCGCATCCGCTGTACGAGGGCGCGCGCGTGGTGGGGGTGGCGGTGGTCAAGGTGTCGCTGGCCTCGGTGGCCTTGTCGCTGCCGCTGCTGGGCACGCCAGCGGTGCTGGTGGACGGCAACGACGTCGTCATCCAGGCCACCGACCCGCGCTGGCTGTACCGCGCGATCCGGCCGCTGCCGCTGGACACCGACGTCGAGCTGGAGCTCAGCGGCATGTACGGCGACCGACCGCTGGGCCGCTTTCCGCTGGCCCTGCAGCTGAACTGGGAGGCCCCCGGCGGCGAAGCCGAGGCGCTGATTCCGCCCGATTCGCCGGCCAGCGCGGTGGCCGATCCCTCGGCGATGTCGGCACCGGCGGGTCTGCTGGTGCGCGGCCGCACGCTGCCCGGGCTGGACTGGCGGCTGCTGGTGATGGCCGATCTGTCGCCGGTGCGCTGGCAGGCGCGCGGAACGGCCGCGGTGGCCGGGCTGGCTGCGGCCTGCCTGGTGGCCGCCGCGCTGGTGCTGGTGCAGCGGCGCCGTGCCGCGCAGCAACGCCGGCAGGCCCAGGCCGACCTGGAACGACTGAACGCCGAGCTGGAAGACACCGTGGCCCGCCGCACGCTGGCGCTGACCAGCGCCAACACCGAACTGCGCCGCGAGATGGCCGTGCGGGTGCAGGCCGAAGCCACGCTGCGCGACGCGCAGGACGAGCTGGTACAGGCCGCCAAGCTGGCGGTGCTGGGCCAGCTGTCCACGGGCATCACCCATGAGCTGGCGCAGCCGCTGGGCGGCATCCGCACGCTGGCGGGCAATGCGCGCGAATTCATCCGCCGCGGCGACCTGGAAGGCGCCCACGGCAACCTGGCGCTGGTGGACACGCTGGTCGAGCGCATGAGCGGCATCATCCATCCGTTCAAGGCCTTCGCCCGCAAGTCGCCGGTGGCACCCGAGCCGGTGCCGGTCACGGCCGCGCTGCAAAGCGCGCTTTTCCTGCTCGACCAGCGCCTGCGCGCCGAGCAAGTGCAGCTGCAATGCCGGCCGCCGCTGGACGCACCGGCGGCCACCGTGCCGCAGGCCTGGTGCAACCGCAACCGGCTCGAGCAGGTGCTCATCAACCTCATCGGCAATGCGGTAGACGCGATGCACGGCGCGCCGCGGCGCCGGCTCGAGATCGACGCCTGGGAAGAGGACAGCCGCGAAGGCCGGCGCACCTGCCTGCGCATCGCCGACAGCGGCCCGGGCCTGTCGCCCGAGGTGCTGGCGGGCCTGTTCACACCTTTCTTCACCACCAAGCCCGCCGGCAGCGGCCTGGGCCTGGGGCTGGTGATCTCGCGCGGCATCGCCCAGGACTACGGCGGCGACCTCGTGGCCACCTCGCGGGCCGAAGGCGGCGCCGTGTTCACCCTCAGCCTGCCGGCCGCGCCGGCCAGCACCGCCAACGCCACCCCCACCGCATGAAAACCCCGCTGTCCGTTTTGATCATCGAAGACGACGCCTTGATGCGCCTGGGTTGCGTGCAGGCGCTGAAGTTCGCCGGCTTGCCGGTGCAGGCCTTCGAGCATGCGGAGGCGGCGCTGCCGCATCTGGCGCCGGGGTTTCCGGGCGTCGTGGTCACCGACATGCGGCTGCCCGGCATCGACGGCATGGAGGTGATCCGCCGTTGCCAGCAGCTGGACCCCACGCTGCCGGTGCTGGTGATCACCGGCCATGGCGACATCACGATGGCGGTGGAAGCCATGCGCACCGGCGCCTACGACTTCGTCACCAAGCCCTTCCAGCCCGAGCTGCTGGTGGAGGTGGTGCAGCGGGCGCTGGACAAGCGGGCGCTGACGCTGGAAGTGCATTCGTTGCAGCATCGGCTGGCCCAGCTGGAAGGCGTGGAGGGCAAGCTCATCGGCATCTCGCCGCAGATGGAGCGCGTGCGCCGCCTGGTGCGCGAGGTGGCCGACAGCCCGGTGGACGTGATGATCCGCGGCGAGACCGGCGCCGGCAAGGAATTGGTGGCGCAAGCGCTGCACCAGCTCTCGCGCCGGCGCAGCCACCCCTTCGTGGCCCTGAACTGCGGCGGCCTGCCCGAAAGCCTGCTGGACAGCGAGCTGTTCGGCCATGAGGCCGGCGCCTTCACCGGCGCGCACAAGCGGCGGGTGGGCAAGATCGAGCATGCGCACGGCGGCACGCTGTTCCTCGACGAGCTGGAGAGCATGCCGGTCAACGTGCAGATCAAGCTGCTGCGGGTGCTGCAGGAGCGGGTGATCGAGCGCCTGGGCTCCAATGCGCAGACGCCGGTGGACTGCCGCATCGTCGCCGCCACCAAGGACGACCTGCTGGCCCGCGCCAAGGCGCAGACCTTCCGCGCCGACCTGTACTACCGGCTCAACGTGGTGGTGATCGACCTGCCGCCGCTGCGCGAGCGGCGCGAGGACATTCCGCTGCTGCTGGAGCACTTTCTGCTGCTCGGCGCCAGCCGCTACCAGCGCCCGGTGCCCGAGGTGTCAGCGGCCGAGCTGCACCGGCTGATGGCGCACGACTGGCCCGGCAACGTGCGCGAGTTGCGCAACGCGGCCGACTGCATGGTGCTGGGCGTGGCCAAGGACGGCGCGCCCGATGCCACCGGCGACCTGGGGCCGACGGCGCCGCGCAGCCTGGCCGATGCGGTCGACGACTTCGAGCGCAGCCTGATCGCCAGCGAATGGCACCGCCATGGCGGCAGCCTGGCCCGCACCGCCGAGGCGCTGAACACGCCCAAGACCACGCTGCACGGCAAGCTGCGCCGCTACGGCCTTATGAAGTAGCAAGAAGGTCAGTCCGAGCGGACCGGCGCCCGGCTCTGGTCGTTGTGGATGTGCACGAACTTCTGCAGCAGCCTGATCAGATCCGACCGTTCGTCATGCGCCAGGCTGTCCAGCATGCGGCCGTTCAGCCGATGGATGCCACTGACGAAGCTGGCCAGCACCCTCGTGCCTTCTTCAGTGAGCGACAGGCTGCGCTGCCGGCGCGCCAGCAGCTCGCGCACGATCCAGCCCTTGGCCTCCAGACGGCGGGCGATGTCGGCGGTGGTGGAGTTGTCCAGGCCCACGCGCTCGGCCAGCGTCACCTGGTCGATGCCGGGGCGGTCTTGCAGCATGCGCAGCACCGCGTACTGCACCGGCGTCACGTCGCGGCCCAGCTCCTCATGGAACATGGACACGGCGATCTGGTGGGCCCGGCGGATCAGGTGGCCGGGCTGCTCATAGAGCTCGATGGACAGGTCGGAAGGCGTGGTTTTCATCAGGGCGGACAGCGTGTCGGTCGATGCTAACAAGCGCCGTGCGCCGGCCGCAGGCCACCCACGCGCCGCATCCGGAACACGGGATAACCCTGGCTGCAAACCACTCCACGTTACGTACACTGAATGACGTTGAGTGTACGCAATGACGTGCCTCCCACCTTGCGCTGGATCAAGCTGCGGTACCGGTGCAAGGCCCAGCCACGGAGACGAGCCAGGATGACTGCCACCCCCATGCCCGCACGCGGGCCCGCTGCTGCCGCTATGGCCCTGGACGACAAGCCGATGAACGGCTTCCAGTGGCTGGCCGTGGTCATCTGCATGGTGATCAACATGGTCGACGGCTTCGACGTGCTGGTGACCGCTTTCGCCGCCAAGGCGATCTCCGCCGAGTGGGCGCTCAACGGTTCGCAGCTGGGCATGCTGCTGAGCGCGGGCCTGGTGGGCATGGCCGGTGGCTCGCTGTTCATCGCGCCCTGGGCCGACCGCATCGGCCGGCGCCCGATGATCCTGGGCTGCCTCACGGTCTCCGGCATCGGCATGCTGCTGTCGGCGCTGGCGCGCACGCCTCTCGAGCTGGGCGCGCTGCGCGTGCTCACCGGCCTGGGCGTGGGCGGCATCCTGGCCTGCAGCAACGTGATCGCCAGCGAGTACGCTTCCCGGCGCTGGCGCGGCCTGGCGGTCACGCTGCAGTCCACCGGTTATGCGCTGGGCTCGGCCCTGGGCGGCGCGCTGGCGGTGTGGATGATCGACGCCCACGGCTGGCGCTCGATCTTCCTCTTCGGCGGTGGCGCCACGCTGGGCGTGGCGCTGCTGGTGCTGGCCCGGCTGCCCGAATCGATGGACTTCCTGCTCACCCGCCGGCCGGCCGACGCGCTGCAGCGCGTGAATGCACTCAATGCCGCCGTGGGCCTGCCGGCGCTGGCGGCGCTGCCTGCACGGCAGGCGGCCGGCGGCCCGCAGGGCAGCCGCTTCGCGCAGCTGCTGGGTCCGGCGCTGCGCCGACCCACGCTGCTGGTGTGGCTGTCCTTCTTCACCGTGATGTTCGGCTTTTACTTCGTGATGAGCTGGACGCCCAAGCTGCTCAGCGCCTCGGGCCTGACCGGTCCGCAGGGCGTCACCGCCGGTGTGCTGCTCAGCCTGGGCGGCATCCTGGGTGCGGCGTTGCTGGGGCTGCTGGCCGCGCGCTTTGCGCTCAAGCGGGTGCTGGCCGGCTTCCTGGTCATCACCGCTTTGCTGCTCAGCGTGTTCGTCAGCTCGGCGCATCCGCTGGCCATCTCGTATGCGCTGGCCTTCCTGATCGGCGCTTTCGCCAACGGCAGCGTGGCGGGGCTCTATGCCATCGGCCCGGTGGTGTACCCGGCCCAGGTGCGGGCCACCGGGCTGGGCATCGGCATCGGCGTGGGCCGGCTGGGCGCCATCGTCTCACCGCTGGTCGCAGGCGCGCTGATCGACCAGCATTGGCTGCCCACGCAGCTGTACCTCGGTTATGGCCTGGCTTTCGCGGCGGCGGCATGCATCGTGATGCTGCATCGCCTGTCTGCGTCTGAAGGCCCTGGAGCGGCGCAGGCCCTGAAGGCCCGCACCGCGCATTGACAGCAAGGAGTGCACGCAATGTTTCCGAAGAACGCCTGGTACGTGGCCGCGATGGCCGAAGAAGTGGGCGAGCAGCCGCTCGGCCGCACCATCTGCAAGGAGCCGATGGTGATCTACCGCAATGCCGCCGGCAGCGTGGTGGCGCTGGAAGACTTTTGCCCGCACCGCGGCGCGCCGCTGTCGCTGGGCCGGGTGGTCGATGGCCAGCTGGTGTGCGGCTACCACGGCCTGGCCATGGGCTGCGACGGCAAGACCGTCTCCATGCCCGGCCAGCGGGTGCGCGGCTTCCCGGCCATCCGGGCCTTTCCGGCCATCGAGCGCTACGGCTTCATCTGGGTGTGGCCGGGCGCTGGCGTGCCCACGCCGCTGCACCCCCTGCACTGGGCCGAAAGCCCCGACTGGGCTTACGGTGGCGGCCGCTACCACATCCAGTGCGACTACCGGCTGATGGTGGACAACCTGATGGACCTGACGCACGAGACCTACGTGCACGCCACCAGCATCGGCCAGAAGGAAATCGACGAGGCGCCGGTGAACACCAAGGTCAATGGTGACGAGGTGGTGACCAGCCGCTTCATGGACAAGGTGCATGCACCGCCTTTCTGGCGCATGGCCCTGCGTGGCAACGGCCTGCCCGAGGATCAGCTGGTGGACCGCTGGCAGGTGTGCCGCTTCACGCCGCCCAGCCACGTGATGATCGAGGTGGGCGTAGCGCTGGCCGGCCACGGCGGCTACGACGCCGATCCGCAGCACAAGGTGTCGGCGCTGGTGGTGGACTTCATCACGCCCGAGACCGACACCTCGCACCACTACTTCTGGGGCATGGCGCGCAACTTCAAGCCGCAGGACAGCGCGCTCACCGACACCATCCGCGAAGGGCAGGGCAAGATCTTCTCGGAAGACATGGAGATGCTGGAGCGCCAGCAGCGCAACCTGCTGACCCACCCCGAGCGCAAGCTGCTGGCGCTGAACATCGACGCCGGTGGCGTGCAGTCGCGCCGGGTGATCGAGCGCTGGCTGCAGGCCGAGCGCGACGCGGCCGGCGCGGTGCTGGCCACCGCCGGAGCGGCCGGATGAGCGCAGCCACCTGGCTGCGCGCCCGCGTGGCGCGCAAGACGATGGAAACCGACGCCATCTGCCGGCTCGAGCTGGTGGCCGATGGCACGCAGCCGCTGCCACCGTTCACCGCCGGGGCCCACATCGACCTGCGGCTGCCCGGTGGCCTGGTGCGCCAGTACTCCCTGAGCAATGCGCCTTCGGAGGCCGGCCGCTACGTGCTGGGCGTGCTGCGCGAGCCGGCCTCGCGCGGCGGCTCAGCCGCGGTGCACCAGGCGCTGGCCGAGGGCGACGTGATCGAGATCAGCGCGCCACGCAACCACTTTGCGCTGGCCGACGGCGCCGAGCAGCACCTGCTGCTGGCCGGCGGCATCGGCATCACGCCGCTGCTGAGCATGGCGCAGCACCTGGCCGCCGGCGGCCAGCGCTTTGCGCTGCACTACTGCACCCGCTCGCGCTCACACACCGCCTTCGTGCAGACGCTGTCGGCGCCCGCGCTGGCGCCGCAGGTCCACCACCACTTCGATGATGGCGACGCGGCGCAGAAGCTGGACCTGGGCGCATTGCTGGCACAACCCAAGCCGGGCGTGCACCTGTACGTGTGCGGGCCCAAGGGCTTCATGGACTGGGTGCTGGCCACGGCACGCCAGGCCGGCTGGCCCGAGCCGCAGCTGCACTACGAGTTTTTCGCTGGTGAGGCGGTGGACCTGTCGAATGCCGGCAGCTTCCAGGTGAAGCTGGCCAGCAGCGGCCGCGTGATCGAGGTCAAGCAGGACCAGACGGTGGTGCAGGCGTTGGCCGCCTGCGGCATCGACGTGCCGGTGTCCTGCGAGCAGGGCGTGTGCGGCACCTGCCTGACCCGCGTGCTGGAGGGCACGCCGGAGCACAAGGACATGTACCTGACCGAAGAGGAGCAGGCGCTGAACGACCAGTTCACGCCCTGCTGCTCACGCGCGCTGACGCCGCTGCTGGTGCTGGACCTGTAGCAGCGCTTGGGCGCTGGACCCTCAACGGCGGCGCTGCAGCAGCACGCCCGCCACCACGCCGGCGACGACGCCGGCCACCAGCGCGCCACCCACCACCTGCCAGGGATGGGCATGCACCAGGTCGTCGGCGGCGCGGGCCGTCTGGCGGCCCTGGGCCAGCGCGCTGTCGCGGGCGTTCAGCAGTGCCTCACGCGCGGCGCGCAGCTTGGCCAGGCCACGGGCACGCAACTCTTCGGCACGGCCGCCTTCGGCTTCGGCGGCTTGCGCCAGCGCGTCGTGCGCGCCGCTCAGGGCGCCTTGGGCATCGGCTTGCAGGGCTTCGATGGAATGCAGGGACATGTTCTCTCTCGCAAAGTGGGGGGTGGGACGAAAGACGGCACTACCGCCGGCCTGCTGCATGGCCCATGCCAAGCCGCGCCCACCGCGGCTGCGGGCACGCTGGGCGGCACCGTTCGCAGTGGCGTACCGCGGCGCAGAACGGCATACGCCGGGCCGTACAGGGCGCGGCCAGGGTTCCGGCGTATGGGCAGGGCGGCACAGCCGGCGCACAATCGCGCCATGAGCCCCGCTGTCCTCGCCCGCCGCCACCGCGCCATCAAGCGCTACCTTGCCAGCCTTGCCTGCGGTTGCCTGGCCATCCTGTTGCTTTGCAGCGAGTAGGCGCACATCCCTGATTGACCGCGCCGCCGCAGGCTGGTCACACTCGCGCTTCGATTCCCCCGCCGGCCGCCTTGGCCTCCGCGGGTTCACTTCCACGAAAGGAGATCACCATGAACCAAGCCATGACGCCCGATCTCCCGCAAGCCGGAAGCCCTGCCGCAGGCCGCTGAACCTTCGCGCCGCAACGCCCGCCCCGGGCGTTTCACAGGGTCTTCCGACCAACGCTTGTGATGCCGTGCCGCTGCGCCTGCGCAGCGGTGTGACCACCTTCGTGGATGGACCCTGTGATGACCGAATCGACCTTGGCCGATGATCCGCTGCTGGACATCGGCCTGAATCCCGCCACGCGCCAGCTGCTCGCCTCCCTGAGCCTGGACGCCCATACCCGCCCGGTGCGGGTGACCGAGATCCACCGGGAAACCGTGCGCCTCATCGATGGCCGCCACACGGCCGACGCCGGCGCGGCGCCGATGTCGGCGCGGCTGCTGCCCGCGCTGGTGCGTGAACTGGCCGAGGCCGGCGATGCGCTGGCCGTGGGCGACTGGGGCCTGGCGCGCCAGGATCCCGATGGCAGCCTGTGGCTGACCGACTTCCTGGCGCGGCGCAGCGCCTTGACCCGCCGCGACGGCGATGGCCGCCGCCACGTCATCGTGAGCAACGTCGACACCGCTTTCATCGTGATGGGGCTGGACGACGACTTCAGCCTGCGGCGGCTGGAGCGCTTTCTGGCGCTGGTGGAAGGCAGCGGCGTGCAGCCGGTGGTGGTGTTGACCAAGCGCGACCTGTGCCCTGACACCGCCCACGCGCTGGCCCGGCTGCAGGCACGCCTGCCGGCCCGGGTGCCGCACCTGGCGCTGGACGCGCGCCACCCCAGTGCCAGCGTCTTGCTGGCCCCCTGGCTGCAGCCGGGGCAGACGCTGGTGCTGCTGGGCTCCAGCGGCGCCGGCAAGTCGACGCTGACCAATGCGCTGCTGGGCCGGCCGGTGCAGGACACCGGCCCCACGCGCGAGCATGACGGCCGCGGCAAGCACACCACCACCTCACGCTCGCTGCACCGGCTGCCGGGTGGCGCCTGCCTGATCGACACACCGGGGGTGCGCACGCTGCGCCCGGATGCCGATGCCGATACCTTGGCGGCCAGCTTCGACGACATCGCGCGGCTGGCGCCGGCCTGCCACTTCCGCGACTGCCAGCACGGCAGCGAGCCGGGCTGTGCGGTGCGGCCGGCAGTGGAGGGCGACCGCGTCGACAACTTCCACAAGCTGCAGCGCGAGCTGCAACGCGATCACCTGGGGCCGCTGCAGCGTCGCGCGCAGCTGTCGATGTGGAAGGCCCGCAGCCGCGCCAGCCGCGAGCGCTTGCGCCTCAAGCGGGGGGCCTGAGGAGTTCAGCCACGGCGGCGCCAGCGGGCGCCCGCCAGTGCACCGACGCCGGCCAGCATCAGGGCCCAGGTGGTGGGCTCAGGCACGGCCGCGGTGGCCCGCAGTTCGGCGCGGGTGTGCAGCTCGCCGTTGAAGGCGGTGGCGGTGGCCGTGAAGGCCTGCAGGTCGCCGATCATCTCACCGTTGCCGTCGGCATAGCCGTAGACGGCGCCGACCAAGTTGCTGCCGGCCAGAGGATGCACCAGGCCCAGCAGCAGGCCGGTGGCACCGGTGGGGGCGGCCAGGGCGGCAAAGCCGAGCTCGGTGATGGTGTGGTGCAGGAAGTCCTGCTTGCGGAACAGGATGCCGTAGCCAGAAGCCCGTTGCACGAGCGACAACTCCACCATGTCGCTGGCATCGCTGAAGCTGTCGGACAGCCTCACGCCGAACTGCGAGGCGCGGTCGGGCAAGGCATCCAGCGAGAGGTTGGTGACGACGCCGAAGCTGCGGCTCAGGGGCAGGCCGCGGTTGGCGTCGGTGACGTTGGTGTTGAGGCGCACGCGCACCGAATGGCCGACGCCGCCGCTGGCTCCGGTGGAAAGATCGGCCAGGGCAGCATCCAGCAGCAGCTGGCCGCTGTCTTCGCGCACCGTCAGCGGGTTGCTGGCATCCACCAGCGTGTAGGTGGCGGCATCACCGCCTGTGAAACTGGGCCCGAGCAAGGGATTGGCGTTGTCAAAGCCATCGCGCAACAACACGTTCTGGCCTTGCAGCCAGCTGTTGAAATCCCCGTCGCGGAAGACCTGCAATTCCGTGACCTTCATCAGGGTGCCGGCCTGGGCCCCCCATGCGCAGCTGATCAGTACTGCGGCAGCCCCTGCGCGCCAAGGGCGCCATGGCGTGGGTCGTTGCATGTCTTCCTCCGGGTCATTGTCATTGCACGGCCAGCCAAGCCTGGCGGGTGTCGGAGGGCATGCTATCCCGCGAGGAGCGCGGTCTCAATGTGGAGATTGGGGGGGGCGAATCGGGCACAGGCGCGTACACCGGCGCCGGCATTGGCATCGGCGCGGTGGCCACCGCCGCTGCCACGGCAGCACGGTGGCGCGCCTGCGCGCGGATCATCATCGAGGTGTAGGTGAAGGAGCCCATGACGGTGACTGTAGGCAGCGGGCACCGGCAGCATCCTGACGCGCAGATGACGTTTTCGTCATGCACCCAGGCGGCCGAGCCGCACTACAGACCGAGTGTGAGTCCGAAGGTGTTGCGGCCGTGTTCCGACCGTGCAAAGACGGTGCCGCGATGCATCACCGCGATGGCCTTGACGATGGCCAGGCCCAGCCCGTGGTTACCGCCGGCATTGCGGCGGGCACTGTCGGCGCGGTAGAAGCGGTCGAACAGATGTGCCAGGTGGCGCTGGTCGATGGCCGCGCCGGGGTTGCTCACGGCCACCGACAGGCGCTCGCCTTCGCGGCCGATGGCCACCTCGATCTCGTCGCCGGCCGACGAATGCTCGATCGCGTTCTGCAACAGGTTGCTGAGGGCGCGGCGCAGCAGCGCGGTTTCCAGGCAGCCGCGGGCGTCGCCGCGCACCACCACCCGCACGCCATGGTCCTCGACCATGAATTCCAGGTAGTCCAGCACCTTGGCCACTTCTTCGGCCAGCGACACCTCGGCATGGCGCGAAGCGGCAGCGCCCTGGTCGGCACGGGCCAGGAACAGCATGTCGTTGACGATGGCCTTGAGCCGCTCCAGCTCTTCGAGGTTGGAGTGCATCACCTCGGCCAGCTCGGCCGCCGCGCGCGGGCGGCTCAGCAGCACCTGGGTCTGGCCGATCAGGTTGGTGAGCGGCGTGCGCAGTTCGTGGGCCACGTCGGCATTGAAGGCCTCGAGCTGCCGGTAGGCACCTTCCAGCCGCTCGAGCGCGCCGTTGAAGCTGGCGGTCAGGTCGTCCAGCTCGGCCGGCATCGAGGCCAACGCCAGCCGCTGCGACGGATGGTTGGGGTCGAGCGCATGGGCCTGCTGCGACAGCCGGCGCAGCGGCCGCAGGCCCACGCGGGCGATGCCGTAACCCAGGGCCGCCACGCCCAGCACGCCGGCCAGCCCATAGCCGATGAGCGCCAGCCGGAAGTTGTTGAGTGTGTTCCAGAAGGGCAGCGGATCGCGCGCCAGCACGATGGTGGTGGCCGGCCGGTCGCCGTCGGCCGGCACGTTGCGCGTCCAGGTGACCAGGGCGCAGGGATGGTCGGGCAGCTGCAGCAGGCCGTAGCCGCCGGCCTGGGCCAGCCGCTGCACTTCGGGCGTCGGATGACCATAGGTGAAGTCGGCGTCCTGGCTGAGGATCCACAGCCGCATGCCACCGCGCTCCATGTCCATCGAATTGAGCTTGGGCACCAGCCACAGCCGCCACTGCGATTCGCTCTGCACCCGCGTCACCGCCGATTCGCCCCAGGTGCCGCGCAGCGCCAGTTCGGCGCGCACCTGGGCCATCAGGTTGTTTTCCAGCAGGGTGTGCAGGGCCAGCCCGGCCAGCAGGAAGACGACGGCGGCGCAGCCGGCGAACATCGCTGTCAGCCGCAGCGCCAGGTAGCGGCCCGGGCGCCAGGGCTTCATGCGGCGCCCTCTCCGCGGTCTTCCAGCACGTAGCCCATGCCGCGCAGCGTGTGCACCAGCTTGCGCGGGTAGGCGGGGCCGTCGATCTTGGCGCGCAGCCGCTTGACGGCCACGTCCACCACGTTGGTGTTGCTGTCGAAGTTCATGTCCCACACCAGCTCGGCGATCTCGGTGCGCGACAGCACCTGGCCGGGCCGGCGCGCCAGCGCGCACAGCAGCGAAAACTCCTTGGCCGTCAGGTCGATGCGGTCGCCCGCGCGCTGCACCTTGCGGCCCAGGAGGTCCACCACCAGGTCGCCGATAGTCAGCGTGGTGGCCTCGAGCTGCCGGCTGCGGCGCGACAGCGCCTGCAGCCGCGCGCTCAGCTCCAGGAAGCTGAAGGGCTTGACCAGGTAGTCGTCGGCGCCTTCCTGCAGGCCGCGCACGCGGTCCTCGATGCGGTCGCGCGCGGTCAGCATGATGATGGGCACCTGCTGGCTGCGGCGCACCTCGCGCAGCACCTCGAAGCCGTCGATGCCGGGCAGCATCACGTCGAGCACGATGACGTCGTAGCGGCCTTCCAGCGCGGCATGGCGACCATCGATGCCGTCCACGGCCACGTCCACCACGTGCCCCTGTTCGGTGAGCCCGCGGCGCAGGTAGTCGGCCGTCTTGGCCTCGTCTTCGACGATCAGTACGCGCATCCAGCGAGTCTAGCCAGCGCCTGCGGGCGCTCGGCTGACGCCGGCATGACATTTCTGTCATTCAGCGGCCACAGGGGCACGTTGCTTGCCTCACCTTCGCCAACACCGCTGCCGCGCCGCCCGCACCATGTCACGCCATTTCCTCATCGATTGCGAACTCAACTACGAAGTTCAGCAGCCCAGCACCTTCATCTTCAAGATCGAGGCCGCCTTCACCCCCGAGCAGTCGATCGGCGACGAATCGCTGACCACGGTGCCGCCGCTGCCAACCGGGCGCTACACCGACCCGCTGGGCAACCGCACGCTGCGGGTGAACGTGCCGCCCGGGCCTTTCAGCATCCGCTACCAGACGCAGGCCACGCTGCGGCGCATGCCGGGCACCGAGAACCTGCGCGAAACGCCGACCGCATACCTGCCGCTGGACGTGGTGCCTTTTCTCACCGGCAGCCGCTACGTGGAGTCGGAGCTGATCTTCCACGACGCGGTGCGCTGGATCGGCACCGCCGACCTGGGCTTCCGGCGCGTGGAGCGCATCTGCCAGTGGGTGCGCGACAACGTGAAATACGAGGTGGGCACCTCCAAGCCCTACGGCACCACGCGCGACGTGCTGGCCAACCGCACCGGCGTGTGCCGCGACTATGCGCACGTGGCCATCGGCCTGTGCCGGGCGCTCAACATCCCCGCGCGCTTCGTGGTGGGGCATGTGGAGTGGGACACGCCCCCGCCCGATTTCCATGCCCTGTTCGAGGCCTGGCTGGAAGGGCGCTGGGTGATGTTCGACCCCACCGCGATGGCCGACCCGCTGGACGTCATCCGCATCGGCACCGGGCAGGACGCGGCGGACCTGCCGTTCTGCACCATCTTCGGCGCGGCGCAGATGACGCGCATGGCGCCGCTGGTGTTCCGCCAGGCCGGGAACTGACCGGGCGGAATCAGGCGACTGCCTGGGTCGCCAGCAGGCCGGCCTCGGCCTCGGCGCGCAACGTGCGGGCCAGGCTGCGCAGCAGGGCGCCGTCCGGGTTGTTCTGGCGGGCATGGGCTTCCTTGAGCACCGTATCCATCTGGTGGCACACCGCGGTCAGTCGGCCGAATCCGAAGGAACCGGCCGTGCCTTTCAGCGTGTGCACCAGTCCGGCCAGCGCGGCATGGTCGCCGCGAGCCGTGGCGTCGTCGATGTCGTCGAGCTGCCGGGGCAGCCCCTGGCGGAACAGGGCACACAGCCGCGTCATCTCGCGCGCGAATTCGGCGTCCAGCTCATCTTCGGCCGTGGGGGCCGGCGCCGGTAACCAGCGCGCCAGCGTGTCGTAGAAGCGCTGGTCCTGCAGCGGCTTGGCCAGCACGTCGTCGAAGCCCAGCGCGCGGTAATCGGCCACGTCCGACGCCATCACGTTGGCGGTGAGCGCGATCACCGGCCCGCGCCAGCCGGCCGCGCGCAGCTGGGCCAGGGCGCCGGCGCCATCGAGCACCGGCATCTGGATGTCCATCAGCACCAGGTCGAAGCGGCCGGCCAGCACGCTGGCCACCGCCTGCTGGCCGTCGCCCACCACCGTGGCCTGCAGGCCGGCGCGCTGCAGGTAGGCGCCAATCAGGCGCTGGTTGTCGCAGCCGTCCTCGGCCAGCAGCACCTGGCCCTGCAGCTGCGGCACCGGCGCCCGCGGCGCGCCTTCGGCGCCACCCGCGTTCGCGGTGCCGTCGGCCGCCAGCCAGTCGGCCGGCCAGACCACGGCCGCCGCCACCGCTTCCAGCATCACCGGCAGCGTGAGCACGAAGCGGCTGCCCTGGCCAGGCTCGCTGTGCACGCTGATGTGCCCGCCCAGCGAGGCCGCCAGCTGGCTGGACAGCGCCAGCCCCAGGCCGGTGCCGCCGAAGCGCCGGGTGATGGACACGTCGCCCTGGCTGAACGGGCGGAACAAGCGCTCCTGCTGTGCCGGCGTCATGCCGATGCCGGTATCGGCCACTTCGAACTGCAGCTGGCAGGCCTCGCTGTCCAGCCGCAACGTCAGCGTCACCGCGCCCTCGGGCGTGAACTTGACGGCATTGCCGCAGAGGTTGAGCAGGATCTGCTTGAGCCGCAGGCCATCGCTGTGCACCTGCGGCGGCAGCGGCGTTGGCGCGCACACCTCGAAGGCCAGGCCCTGGTGCTGCGCCCGCGGCAGGGTGAGCGAGGCCACTTCGCGCACCAGCGCGCGCAGGTCGGTGGCGCCCAGCTCCACGTCCAGCTTGCCGGTCTCGATCTTGGAGAGATCGAGGATGTCGTTGATCACCTGCAGCAGGTGCTCGCCATTGCGGCGGATGGTGTGCACCGCGGCGGTGCGGTCGGCCTCGCGCTGCGCCGGGTCCAGCAGCAGCTCGGCAAAGCCGATGATGGAGGTGAGCGGCGTGCGGATCTCATGGCTCATGTTGGCCAGGAAGCGGCTCTTGGCATCGCTGGCCGCCTCGGCGTCGCGGCGCGCCTGGCGCCAGCGCGAGGCCAGGCCCTCCAGCGCCACGCTGCGTTCGCCCAGCTTGCGCAGCTGGCGCACCAGCACCGCCGCAAAGGCCAGCGTCAGCAGGCCCTGGAACACGGTCAGGCCGATGGCCAGTTGATTCTGCTCGCGCACCGCCTCGTTGCGGCGGCCGACCTCGTCGGCCACCTGCACCGTGGCCCAGAGGGAGAGTTCGTGCAACTCGGTGTTCAGCGGCTCCAGCTGCGCCAGCAGCGCCGGGGCGTCGCGGGCGGTGAAGGCACGCTCGGGCGTCGGACCCAGCAGCGGGTCGGCCTGGCGCACCACGGCTTCCAGCCGGGCCAGCACCTGCTTTTGCAGCGGCGCCACCGGAAACACCACCGAGGTGCGCTGCGGTGCCACCAGCGGCAGCCGGCTGACGAAGATGTCGTAGCGCAGCTGCAGGGCGTCGGTGTCCAGCGACTCGGGGTCGCGCACCGTCTGGCGCAGCAGGTCGCGCAGCAGCAGGTATTCGCTGTGCAGCTGGTAGAAGCTCCAGACGATGTTGTCGCTGTTGTACTTGACCGAGCCGGACAGCAGCGTCAGCTGGCGCTGCTGCACCCAGCCCACCACCGCGAACGCGAGCAGCAGCACCCCGGCGATGGCACCCAGCCATCGTGAGGTGCGCGGGCGGCTGGCCTTGGCCAGCAGCAGCGCGTCGGTTTCGGTGTGTGGCATGCGGGGCCGGCGTGCCCGTTCAGCTCACCTCGATGCGGCGCAGCTGCCAGGCGCTGCGGCTGTAGTACTTCTCGGACTTCAGCTCCACGCTGGTGTCGAAGGGGTACACGATGAACAGCGGGCCGCGTTCGCGCACCGGCATCGGCTTGCCATCCAGCAGGCGGGCGACGATGACGTTGAAGCGGGCGGCGTCGGCGATGGGCAGCTCCACCTTGTAATCGTTCAGCGCCACCGCGCGGAGGGTCTGGCCGCGGGCACCGGCGGCGGCCAGCACGTCGCGCAGCAGCGGGCCGGTGAAGCTCACCGGTTTCGGGTACCAGGGCGTGCTGGTGCGGAAGGTCTGCTGGGGCAGGGCTTCCAGCGCCGCCATGTCGAAATCGACGGCGGCGCCACCGGTGGGCTGCACGGTGAGCACGGTGCGGCCCTTGGTGGCCGCGGCGGCTGACGCGGGCGAGGGCTGGGCCTGCGCAGCCCAGGGCAGGCCGAGGGCGAACACGGGTGCCAGCTGGGCGGCGGAACGCAGGAGATGGCGGCGCGACACGGACATGGCAGACGGCCCCGGGCATGCGGGCGACGGCCGGCTTCGGCGTGGGGCAGGTCGATATCGGCCGCCAGCGGCCGGTCTTGAGGCACACCAGCGGGCTGCTAGGCGCCGTGCAGCGTGCCGTCCACGTAAAACCAGCGGCCGCCCTCGTGCACGAAGCGGCTGGTTTCGTGCAGCCGGTGGGCACGGCCGCCCAGCTTGCTGCGGGCCACGAACTCCACCTCGGCCCGGCCGTCCGGCCCGGGCAGGTGGCGGCGCACCTGCAGGCCCAGCCAGCGCAGGCCAGGCTCGAAGTCCAGCTGCGCCGGACGGGTGCGCGGGTGCCAGGTCTGCAGCAGATAGTCGGCATCTTCCAGCACGAAGGCGCTGTATCGCGAGCGCATCAGCGCCTCGGCATCGGGCGCCTGCAGGTGCAGCGGGCCGGCGTGGTAGCGGCCGCAGCAGGCGGCCAGCACTTGGGCACTGCCGCAGGGGCAGGGCCGTGAATCAGGAGCGGGTACGGTCATCGGCCGCGAGCTTACGGCGGGTCCAGCGCCAGTTCCCAGATCTCGCCTACCATGGGCACGCCGAAGTCGGCATGTGGGGCGCTGTGCACCAGCTGCCAGCCGTGGCGCAGGTACAGCCGGCGCGCCGCCACCAGCATGCTGTTGGTCCACAGCCGCAGGCGCCGGTAGCCGGCCTCGCGCGCAAAGCGGATGCACTCGGCCACCAGGCGGTCACCCACGCCGGCGCCGCGCGCCTGCGGCTCCACCAGCAGCATGCGCAGCTGGGCCACCCCGGGCTCGGGCTCGCCGGCGTCGTCGCGCGCCTGTACCAGGAACACGCTGCCCAGGGGCTGGCCGTCGTGCTCGCCGGCCCCGGGCCATTCGGCGATCCAGCAGGCCTCGCGCGCCGGGTCGAACTGCTGCACGAAGCGGGCGCACAGCTGCGCGACCAGCGCCTCGAAGGGCAGGCCCCAGCCGTATTCGGCGTGGTAGATCGCACCGTGGCGGGCCACCACCCAGCCCAGGTCGCCCGGGCGGTGGGTGCGCAGGCGCACCTGCGGTGCTGCGGCCTCGCTGCCTGCTTCGGCCCGCTGCAGCCAGTGCTGCAGCTGCAGCGCGCTGTGCACCAGGGCCTGGCGTTGAGTGGCCGGCAGGCTGGCCAGCAGCGCGGCCGTGCGCTGGTGCGATTGCTGGTCCAGCGGCGCGAAGGCCTTGCGGCCAGCCGCCGACAGGCGCAGCAGCGTCTGCCGCGCATCGGTGGGGCAGGTCTGGCTGCGCAGCAGGCCGCGGGCCTTGAGGCCGGCCAGCAGGCGGCTCAGATAGCCGGCATCCAGCTGCAGCTCACGCGCCAGTGTCGCGGCACTGATGCCGGCCTGGCCCTGCAGCTGCGACAACTCCCACAGCACACGCGCTTCAGGCAGGGTGAAGCGCGAGTCCAGCAGGTGCTCGTGCAGCAGCCCGATCTGGCGCGTGTAGTAGCGGCTGAAGCGGCGCAGCGCGTCGACCTGCTCGGGATGCACGTCAGCGGGGGTTTTCATGGCCGCATACTGGCACGCCATGGTTGCTTTTGGCAATCATCGGCCACTCGGGACGACCGCGATAATCCGCCGCATGCTTTTCGTGATCTCCCCTGCCAAGTCGCTGGACTATGAAACCCCGCTGGCCCCCGAGGTGCTGGCCCAGGCCACCGAGCCGCTGTTCACCCCGCAGGCGGCCGAGCTGATCGAGCTGCTCAAGCCGCTGCCGGCGCAGGGCATCGCGCAGCTGATGGACCTGTCGCCCGACCTGTCGGCCCTGAACGCCGCCCGCTACCAGGCCTGGCGCCCGCATCACACGCCCGGCAACAGCCGCCCCGCGGTGCTGGCCTTCAACGGCGACGTGTACGACGGCCTGCGCGCCCGTGAGCTGAGTGCCGACGACCTGGCCTGGCTGCAGCGGCATCTGGCCATCCTCTCGGGCCTGTACGGCGTGCTGCGGCCGATGGACCGGCTGCAGCCCTACCGGCTGGAGATGGGCACGCGGCTGGCCAACCCGCAGGGCGCCGACCTGTACGCCTGGTGGGGCGACACGGTGGCGCGCCAGCTCAACGAGATGGCTGCCGCCAACGAAAGCCCGGTCATCGTCAACCTGGCGTCGCAGGAATACTTCCGTGCGGCCCGGCGCCAGGCGCTGGCGCCGCGCGTGGTGGAGTGCGTGTTCGAAGACTGGAAGTCCGATCGTTACAAGATCATCAGTTTCTTTGCCAAGCGCGCACGCGGCCTGATGGTGCGCTATGCGGTGCAGCAACGGGTGGTCACGCCCAAGGGCCTGGAAGGCTTCAACCTCGACGGTTATCGTTTCGAGCCCGCCGTCTCGGAACCCGACCGCCTGGTGTTCCGCCGCAAGATCACGTCATGACCTCACAAAGCATCACCCCCGAACTGCGCGCCTGGATCGTCTCCCAGGCCCAGGCCGGCCATGGCCCCGAGGCCTTGCTCACCTCCATGCGCGCCAGCGGCTGGGAGGAAGACGCCGCGCTGCAGGCGATGGAGACCGCGCTCAGCGGCTTCCTGGCCGAGCAGCACAAGGCCGGCGGCCCGCCGGTGCCGATCGCGGTGCCCGACATCGCGCAGCCCGCCGGCGTCAATGTGCTGGACGCCGGCGACCGCGAGGTGCGGGTGGTGATGGCCATGCGCAACCCGCGCGTGGTGGTGGTGTCGGGCCTGCTGTCCGACGACGAATGCGACGAGCTGGTGGCCCTGGCCGCGCCGCGCATGGCGCGCAGCGAGACGGTGGACGTGGCCACCGGCGGCAATGAGGTGAACGCCGCCCGCACCAGCCGCGGCATGTTCTTCGAGCGTGGCGAGAACGAAGTGGCCCGCAAGCTGGAAGCCCGCATCGCCAAGCTGCTGGACTGGCCGGTGGACCACGGTGAGGGCCTGCAGGTGCTGCACTACGGCCCCGGCGCGGAGTACCGGCCGCACCACGACTACTTCGACCCGGCGCAGCCCGGCTCGGTGCCCATCCTCAAGCGGGGCGGGCAGCGCGTGGCCACGGTGGTGACCTACCTCAACACGCCGCTGGCCGGCGGCGGCACCACCTTCCCCGACGTGGCGCTGGAAGTGGCCCCGCTCAAGGGCCATGCGGTGTTCTTCAGCTACGACCGACCGCACCCCATCACCCGCACGCTGCACGGCGGCGCGCCGGTGGTGGAGGGCGAAAAATGGGTGGCCACCAAGTGGCTGCGGGAGCGCGTGTTCAAGTAAAGCGCGTCCGCGTGGGGTCCTACCGTTTGCCAGCGGGTTCGGCGGGCGGCAGCAGCCGGCTGCGCACGATGCGCTCCCACTTGCGCTGCTCCCAGCTCTGCGGGCCTTCGATCGGCCAGCGGGCGATGTCCGATTCCACCTCGCTGCGCGGCACGCGCAGGTAGGCCGGCAGGCGCCTCGGAAACAGCGACCAGCCGCCGCGCATCGGCCGCGGCAGCGGTGCCCGCGCGGCAGGCACCCAATAGACGCAGGGCCGGTCGGACCAGAAAGATTGGCGCTCGAAATGCACGCGGCCGGCAATGCCGGTGGCGGGCGCGAAGAGCAGGGCCTCGCCAGCGGTGAGCAGCACCGCATAGGCGAGGTCGCCCGGCGTTTCGCCGCCCCGGTGGTAAGCCAGGATCACCCGGTCGATGTCGGTGGATGGCACGCGGTCGAGTTCTTCGTCGCCGCGCAACACCAGCAGGTCCATGCCCTGCCAGGCGGTGAGGGGTGTGTCTCGCATGCGCCTGACCATACCCAGCCTGGCGGCCGGGAGCTGTGACGAGGCGCGACAGGATGCAAGCGCGGGCGCCGTCCGGCGCCGCTGCAAAGCCGGGGCTGTGCGCCCCGGCCTGGTCTGCTGACTCAGCGCTTGGGCTGCGTCAGTCGCGGGCCGTTGCCACCGCCACCACCACCGCCGCTGCTGCGGCGATCGTCGCGACGCGGCGGCTGGCCGCCTGCCGGACGGGCACCACCGGCCGCAGCCGGGCGCGGGGCATGGCCGCCGCCGCCTGCGTTGGGACGACCGTGCGAAGGCGCACCCGACGAGCGGCGCGGCTCGCCACCACGTGCCTCGGGCGGACGACCGCCGGAGCGGCCACCACCACCACCGCCGCCACCGCCACCCGGGCGGCCGCCACGGCTGCCGCCGCGCGGGGCACCGACGCCGATGGTCATGCGGCCCAGCACGATGGGCTCGGCCCGCTCGCCGGCCGGCACTTCAAAGCCCGGCACCGTCTCTCGCGGGATGCTGCGCTTGATCAGCTTCTCGATGTCGGCCAGGAACAGCTCTTCGTCCAGGCACACCAGCGACACGGCTTCGCCCTGTGCACCGGCACGGCCGGTGCGGCCGATGCGGTGCACGTAGTCCTCGGGCACGTTGGGCAGCTCGAAGTTGACGACGTGGGGCAGCTGGTCGATGTCGATGCCGCGGGCCGCGATGTCGGTGGCCACGAGGCAAGTGAGGTCGCCCGACTTGAAGTCGGCCAGCGCCTTGGTGCGCGCACCCTGGCTCTTGTTGCCGTGGATGGCCATCGCGCTGATGCCCTGGTCGTTCAGGTACTCGGTCAGCCGGTTGGCGCCGTGCTTCATGCGCGTGAACACCAGCACCTGGTGCCAGTCCTCGCTCTTGATCAGGTGCGCCAGCAGCTCCTTCTTGCGGTCGCGGCCCACCGGGTGCACCTTCTGTGCGATGGTGTCGGCGGTGGCGTTGCGGCGCGCCACTTCCACCAGCGAAGGCTTGTTCAGCAGGCGCTCGGCCAGGGCCTTGATCTCGTCGCTGAAGGTGGCCGAGAACAGCAGGCTCTGCTTGGCCTGGGGCAGCACGGCCAGCACCTTGCGGATGTCGTGGATGAAGCCCATGTCCAGCATGCGGTCGGCTTCGTCGAGCACGAAGATCTCGACCTTGCTCAGGTCCAGCGTGCCTTGCTGATGGTGGTCGAGCAGGCGGCCGGGGGTGGCCACCAGGATGTCGACGCCACGGCGCAGCTTGTCGACCTGGGGCTGCATGCCCACGCCGCCGAACATCACCATGCTGGTGAGCTTGCTGTACTTGCCGTAGGTGCGGACGCTTTCTTCCACCTGCGCGGCCAGTTCACGCGTGGGCGTGAGGATGAGGCCACGCACCGGCACGCGGCCGCGGGCATCGCGCACCGCGGGCTGGGCCATCAGGCGGTGCAGCAGCGGCAGGGTGAAGCCGGCGGTCTTGCCGGTACCGGTCTGGGCGCCGCCCAGCAGGTCGCCACCGTTCAAGACGATGGGAATGGCCTGGGCCTGGATGGGCGTCGGGGTGGTGTAGCCATGCTCGAGCACGGCACGCAGGATCGGCTCGGCGAGGCCGAGTTGGTCAAAGGTCATCGGGGGGCCCGCATGCTGCGGGATTACCTGCCTGCTGCCGCTCACGCAGAGGGCACCAGTCGGAAGGCGGGGAGGTAGGGTGAACGTCGCGAATCGACTGCGGCCCTGTGACTGGAAGCAGGGCGCTACCCGGGATTGTACGGGGTGGGTGGTGTTGTCGGTTCTTGTTGGGCCGCCGTGTGGTGATGCTTGGGCTGCCTGTGCTGTTTTTGTTTGGCCGCCGCGCGGTGGGCGGGTGCCAGCCCTTTGCAGGCTCGGCTGGGAAACCACGCCGCGCTTCAGCCACGGCGGCATACACCGCATGGCGTGCGATGCGCGCAGCGCGAGCCCGAAAGGCAAGGCGCCACTGGTGGACCTTTGCGCAGGGCCGTGCGGGCGGGTCCGGGGGCGCATCTGGAGCGCCGAGCAACGCAGGGTGGGTGGCCGCGCGCGCAGCGCGCTTCGTGAACTGACTCGCGGTCGTTGTTCGAGCGCAGTGAGCGCAGCGAACGTAGCGAGTTCGGCCGCGGGCCACCCGCCCGAGTAGCGCAGGGCAGTCCGCGCCACGCGCGGACCGCGGAAGCTAAGCCCCCGGGCCCGCCCGCACGGCCCGGAGCAAACCCGCCAACAACCACCCAGGGTGTGCCGAGCAAACACGCCAAAACGCCTCCGAGCTTTGGCGTTCGTGAAGAAAAACCGCCCCCGCGGGGATAATGGCCCCTTCGGCGCCCCTCGTCGGGTGCGCCACAGACTGCACTGCAGAACACATGGCCCAGTACGTTTTCACCATGAACCGCGTCGGCAAGATCGTGCCGCCGAAGCGGCAGATCCTGAAGGACGTGTCGCTGTCCTTCTTCCCCGGCGCCAAGATCGGCGTGCTCGGCCTCAACGGCTCGGGCAAGTCCACGCTGCTGAAGATCATGGCCGGCATCGACAAGGACATCGAAGGCGAAGCCGTCGCGATGCCCGACCTGAAGATCGGCTACCTGCCGCAGGAACCCGAGATCGACCCCGAGCTGACCGTGCGCCAGGCGGTGGAGCAGGGCATCGGCGGCGTGCTGGCCGCCAAGGCCCGGCTCGATCAGGTCTATGCCGAGTACGCCGAGCCCGACGCCGACTTCGACAAGCTGGCCGCCGAGCAGGCCGAGCTGGAAGCCATCATCGCGGCCGCCGGCAGCGAGAACACCGAGCTGGTGATGGAAATCGCCGCCGACGCGCTGCGCCTGCCGCCGTGGGACGCCGTCATCGGCAAGCTCTCGGGCGGTGAAAAGCGCCGCGTGGCCCTGTGCCGCCTGCTGCTGAGCAAGCCCGACATGCTGCTGCTCGACGAACCCACCAACCACCTGGATGCCGAGTCGGTCGATTGGCTGGAGCAGTTCCTGCAGCGCTTCCCGGGCACCGTGGTGGCCATCACCCACGATCGCTACTTCCTCGACAACGCGGCCGAGTGGATCCTGGAACTGGACCGCGGTCGCGGCATCCCCTACCAGGGCAACTACTCCACCTGGCTGGAGCAGAAGGAAAAGCGCCTGGAGCTGGAACAGCGCACCGAAGACGCCCGTACCAAGGCCATGAAGGTGGAACTGGAGTGGGTGCGCAAGAACGCCAAGGGCCGGCAGGCCAAGAGCAAGGCGCGCCTGGCCCGCTTCGAGGAACTGAGCGACGTCGAATACCAGAAGCGCAACGAAACCAACGAGATCTTCATTCCCGTGGCCGAGCGCCTGGGCCATGAAGTCATCGAGTTCACCAACGTCACCAAGAGCTTCGGCGACCGGGTGCTGATCGACGACCTGAGCTTCAAGGTGCCGGCCGGCGCCATCGTCGGCATCATCGGCCCCAACGGCGCGGGCAAGTCGACGCTGTTCCGCATGATCTCGGGCCAGGAACAGCCCGACAGCGGCACGGTGAGCATCGGCCGCACCGTCAAGATGGCGTTCGTCGACCAGAGCCGTGCCTCGCTGGAAGGCGACAAGACGGTGTGGGAAGACGTCTCGGGCGGCCTGGACAACATCGTCGTCGGCAAGTTCGTGATGCCCTCGCGCGCCTACATCGGCCGCTTCAACTTCAAGGGCAACGACCAGCAGAAGCTGGTCAAGAACCTGTCGGGCGGTGAGCGCGGCCGCCTGCACCTGGCCAAGACCCTGGCCCAGGGCGGCAACGTGCTGATGCTGGACGAACCGTCGAACGACCTGGACGTGGAAACCCTGCGGGCGCTGGAAGACGCGCTGCTGGAATTCGCCGGCTCGGTGATGGTGATCAGCCACGACCGCTGGTTCCTGGACCGCATCGCCACCCACATCCTGGCCGCCGAAGGCGACTCGAAGTGGGTGTTCTTTGACGGCAACTACCAGGAGTACGAAGCCGACAAGAAGAAGCGCCTGGGCGAGGAGGGCGCACGCCCGCACCGTCTGCGCTACAAGGCGCTCAAGTAAGGCGTCACCGGGAAAAAGAGAACGGGCCCCGCGTGGGCCCGTTTTTATTGGCGGCTACCCGATCGCGGCGGCTTCAGCCGCCGCGCCGGAGCGCCAGCCTCAGCTACCCACCCGCTTGTGCACGCCCAGCGCCAGCAGCGTGCCGGCCATGCCGGACAGCAGGTACAGGCTCACGGCGCCCAGGCCGTAGTTGGCCGAGAGGTACAGCGCCACCAACGGAGCCGCCGCGGCGCCGAACAGCCAGGCCAGGTCGGCCGACAGGGCGGCGCCCAGGTAACGCTGGCTCGGCGAGAAGGCCGAGGCCGCAGCGCCCGCAGCTTGCGCGTAGCTGAGCCCGAACAGGATGAAGCCCAGCATGAAGAAGAGGTTCTGGCCGGCATTGCCGCCGTCCAGCAGCCACGGCGTGGCGATGCCGTAGACACCGATGGCCACCGCCAGCGAACCCAGCGTGGTGCGGCGGCCGATGCGGTCGGCCATCCAGCCCGAGACCAGCATGCCGCCCACGCCCAGCACCGCGCAGCCCACCTGCAGCCACAGCACGTCGGTCAGGTTGCGCGAAGAGCTCAGGCTCAGCCACGACAGCGGGAACACCGTCACCAGGTGCACCAGCGCGAAGCTGGACAGCGCGGCGAAGGCGCCGACCGCCAGCGTGCGGCCGCCGCGCTCGTCGGACAGCAGCTCACGCAGGCTGCTGGGTTCCAGCTCGTGCTTGCGCAGGGCGTCGGCGAAGTCGTTGTCCAGCACCAGCTGCAGCCGGGCGAACAGGGCCACCACGTTCAGCGCGAAGGCCACGAAGAACGGGAAGCGCCAACCCCAGGCGAAGAAGTCTTCCGGGGCGACGTTGGTCATCAGGTAGGCGAACAGCGTGGCGGCGATGCCGAAGCCGACCGGCGCGCCCAACTGGCCCATCATCGCGTACCAGCCGCGGCGGTGCGCCGGGGCGTTGATGGCCAGCAGCGAGGGCAGGCCGTCCCAGGCGGCGCCGATCGCCAGGCCCTGCAGCACCCGGCAGAAGGCGAGCGCGGCGATGGCACCACCCCAGGTGGCGGTGCCGGGCAGCAGCGCCATCGTGCAGGTGGCGGTGCCCAGGCCGAACATCGCCAGCGTCAGCTTGACGCCGCGGCCGTAGCGCCGCTGGATGGCCATGCCGGCCAGCGTGCCCACCGGGCGGGCGACGAAGGCCAGCGAAAAGACGGTGAAGGACGCCAGCAGGGCGTCCAAGCGCTCCAGGTGCGGGAAGAAAAGTGCCGGAAATACCAATACCGACGCCAGGCCATAGACGAAAAAGTCAAAGTACTCGCAGGTCCGGCCGACGAGCACGCCGACGGCGATGTCGTCGGGAGTGACCGCGCCGTCGTGGTGCGGGGCCGGGGCGTCTCGCCGGGGAGGCATGCTGCCGGGGACGGGATGGGTGAGCGTGGTGTTGTCGGACATCGCGGAGTGCTGTGGCGTTCAATCAGTCAGTGGAAGGCCCGGGGGCCCACCGTTCGGGGCAAGCAGTACGGAGCAATCAGCGTGCGCGCTCGAGGGCGGAGGGGGTTGGGACAAAGTGTCCAATCGTTGACAACGATCAAACTAGGTAGATTCCCGCACATTGCCGCCTTGGGGCACACCCTTAGCCATGTCTGATCCCTCTCTCATGACCCGCCTCCGCCGCCCGCTTGCCGCTGGGGCGCTCGCCGCCGCGCTGCTGCCGCTGGCCGGGTGCAACAACGCCATCGTGATGAATCCGGCAGGCGACATCGCCCGCCAGCAGGCAGACCTCATCATCACCTCCACGGTGCTGATGCTGCTGATCATCGTGCCGGTGATCCTGCTGACGCTGCTGTTCGCCTGGCGCTACCGTGCCCGGCAGGCCGCCGTCTCCAGCGCCCGTTACGAGCCCGACTGGGACCACTCCACCAAGCTCGAGCTGCTGATCTGGGGCGCTCCGCTGCTGATCATCATCGCGCTGGGCACCGTCACCTGGATCAGCACCCACCAGCTCGATCCGTACCGCCCGCTGTCGCGCCTGGACGAGAACCGCGCGCTGCCCACCAACGTGCAGACGATGGAAGTGCAGGTGGTGGCGCTGGACTGGAAGTGGCTGTTCGTCTACCCCGAGCAGGGCGTGGCGATGGTCAATGAGCTGGCGCTGCCGGTCGACCGTCCGGTGCGCTTCAAGATCACCTCGTCGACGGTGATGAACTCCTTCTACGTGCCGGCGCTGGCCGGCCAGATCTACGCGATGCCGGGCATGGCCTCGACGCTGCACGCCGTGATCAACAAGCCCGGCACCTGGGAAGGCTTCTCCGCCAACTACAGCGGCGACGGCTTCTCGGGCATGCGCTTCGCGTTCCACGGCATGTCGGCGGCCGACTTCGACCGGTGGGTCGAAAACGCCCGCGGCGCCGGCGCCAAGCTGGACCGTGCCACCTACCTGGAACTGGCCAAGCCCAGCCAGCGTGAGGCGGTGCGCCGCTTCGCCAGCGTCGAGCCCGACCTGTTCGACGCGGTGGTCAACCGCTGCGTGGAGCGTGGCCGCATGTGCATGGCCGACATGATGGCCATCGACGCCAGCGGCGGCGGTGGCAAGCAGGGCACCACCTCGGTGGCCCGTGCCAGCTGGCGCGGCGCGCAGACCACCGTCGTGGCCGGCCTGTGCACGCCGTCCGATCCCACCGGCACGGGCGTCACCAGCGTGACCTCCGTCCTTTCTTCCCTCGAACCCGCGGCTGCAGCCGGCAAGCTCTGATGTCCGCCATCTATCCCACCGAGAACGATCCGCTGCTGGGCCGCCTGTCCCTGGGCGCGCTCCCGCTGCACGAGCCCATCATCCTGGCCACCTTCGCCGGCGTCGCCGTCGGCGGCCTGGCGCTGCTGGTGCTGATGACGCGCTACCGCGTCTGGGGCCCGCTGTGGCGCGACTGGCTCACCAGCATCGACCACAAGAAGATCGGCATCATGTACATGGTGCTGGGCATCGTGATGCTGCTGCGCGGCTTTGCCGACGCGCTGCTGATGCGTGCCCAGCAGGCCATGGCCTTCGGTGATGCCACCGGCTTCCTCAACGCGCACCACTACGACCAGATCTTTACCGCCCACGGCGTGATCATGATCTTCTTCGTGGCGATGCCGCTGGTCACCGGCTTCATGAACTACGTGGTGCCGCTGCAGATCGGCGCGCGCGACGTGGCCTTCCCGTTCCTGAACAACTTCAGCTTCTGGATGACCGCCGGTGGCGCGGTGCTGATGATGCTGTCGCTGTTCGTGGGCGAGTTCGCGCGCACCGGCTGGCTGGCCTATCCGCCGCTGTCCGGCATCCTGGCCGATCCGGGCGTGGGGGTGGACTATTACCTCTGGTCGCTGCAGGTGGCGGGGGTGGGCACCACGCTGTCAGGCATCAACCTGATCGTCACCATCGTCAAGATGCGGGCGCCCGGCATGACCCTGATGAAGATGCCCGTCTTCACCTGGACCAGCCTGTGCACCAACGTGCTGATCGTCGTCAGCTTCCCGGTGCTGACCGCCGTGCTGGTGCTGCTCAGCCTGGACCGCTACGTCGGCACCAACTTCTTCACGACGGAGCTGGGCGGCAACGCCATGGTGTACGTCAACCTGATCTGGATCTGGGGCCACCCCGAGGTCTACATCCTGGTGCTGCCGGTGTTCGGCATCTTCTCGGAGGTGGTCGCCACCTTCTGCAGCAAGCGCCTGTTCGGCTATGCCTCGATGGTCTACGCCACGGTGGTGATCACCATCCTGTCGTACCTGGTGTGGCTGCACCACTTCTTCACCATGGGGTCCGGGGCGAGCGTCAACTCGTTCTTCGGCATCACCACGATGATCATCTCGATCCCGACCGGGGCGAAGATCTTCAACTGGCTGTTCACGATGTACCGCGGCCGCATCCGCTTCGAGGTGCCGATGCTGTGGACCATCGGCTTCATGGTCACCTTCGTCATCGGCGGCATGACCGGCGTGCTGCTGGCCGTACCCCCGGCGGACTTCGTGCTGCACAACAGCCTGTTCCTGATCGCGCACTTCCACAACGTGATCATCGGCGGCGTGGTGTTCGGCGTGTTCGCCGGCATCACCTACTGGTACCCGAAGGCCTTCGGCTACAAGCTCGATCCGTTCTGGGGCAAGTGCTCCTTCTGGTTCTGGTTCATCGGCTTCTACTTCGCCTTCATGCCGCTGTACGTGCTGGGCCTGATGGGCGTCACCCGCCGCATGAGCCACTTCCAGGACATGAGCCTGCAGATCTGGTTCCAGGTGGCTGCCTTTGGCGCCGTGCTGATCGCGCTGGGCATCGCCTGCTTCATCATCCAGCTGGTGGTGAGCTACCTGCGCCGCGAGCAGAACCGCGACCTGACCGGCGACGCCTGGGGCACCGGCCGCACGCTGGAGTGGAGCACCGCTTCGCCGCCGCCCGACTACAACTTCGCCTTCACACCCATCGTGCATGAGCGCGATGCCTGGCACCACATGAAGGAAGTCGGCGCCGAGCGTCCGCTGAACGGCTTCCAGCCGATCCACATGCCGTCCAACACGGCCGCGGGCGTGGTCATCGCCGCGTTGTCCACGGTGATGGGCTTCGCGCTGGTGTGGCACATCTGGTGGCTGGCAGGGCTGTCGTTCGCGGCCGTGGTGATTGCCGCGGTGGTGCACACCTTCAACTACCACCGCGACTACCACATCCCGGCCGATGCCGTGACCCGCACCGAGGCCGAGCGCACCCGCCAACTGGCTGCCCTGGGCCTGGTGTCGCCCAAGCCGGCCGGCGCCTGAACGCGCGCAGTGACCAACGATCCAAGGACCTCTTCATGACGGCCATTTCGCACGCAGCGGGGGACGCCTCCGGCGCCCCGCTGAAGTTCTACGACGACGGCAGCCACCACCCGCAGCAAGGCACGCTGCTGGGTTTCTGGCTGTACCTGATGAGCGACTGCCTCATCTTCGCGATCCTGTTCGCGGTGTACGCGGTGTACGGCCAGAGCTACGCGGCTGGTCCCTCGGGCGCCGATCTGTTCGACCTGCCGCTGGTGGCCATCAACACGGCCATGCTGCTGCTGTCGTCGATCACCTACGGCTTCGCGATGATCGCGATGAACCAGCGCAACCAGGGCAAGGTGCTCCTGTGGCTGGCCATCACCGGCTTGTTCGGCCTGGCTTTCGTCGGCCTCGAGCTGTATGAGTTTCACCACCTGATCCATGAAGGCGCGGGCCCGCAGCGCAGTGCCTTCCTGTCCTCGTTCTTCGCGCTGGTGGGCACCCACGGCCTGCACGTGAGCTTCGGCATCCTGTGGCTGGTCACGCTGATGATCCAGGTCAAGAAGCTGGGCCTGACGCCGGCCAACCGCCGCCGCCTGATGTGCCTGTCGATGTTCTGGCACTTCCTGGACGTGATCTGGATCGGCGTGTTCACGTTCGTGTACCTGATGGGCTCCATGCCCCCGGCCGTCTGACTGACTTGAAGGAGCCTTGCGATGGCTGCGACACACGACACCCACGCTGAGAACCTGGACCACCCGCACCACGACCATGGTGAGCCGGAGTACCACGCCACCTACAAGGGCTACATCACCGGCTTCCTGCTGTCGGTGGTGCTCACCGCCATCCCGTTCTGGCTGGTGATGGCCAAGGTGCTGCCCACGCCGGGCATCACGGCTGCCGTCATCCTGGTGATGGCTGCGGTGCAGGTGGTGGTGCACATGGTGTACTTCCTGCACATGAATGCCCGGGTGGAGCAGGGCTGGTCGCTGCTGGCGCTGGTGTTCACCGGTGTGCTGGTGGTCATCATGCTGGCCGGCTCGATCTGGGTGATGCACCACCTGAACACCAACATGATGCCCGTGCACGACATGCGCACGCGGCCCTGATGGGCCGGGGAGCAGTGGCTTGACCGATCGCCCGGGGCGTACTGGGGGCGTGCTGCGCATCGTGGTCTGCCTGGCCGCCTTGCTGGCGGCCGCCGGCTTCGTTGCGCTGTCGGCCTGGCAGTGGCAACGACTGGCCTGGAAAGAGGCGCTGATCGAGCGCGTCGAGCGCCAGCTGAGCGCCGCGCCGCAGCCGCTGCCGCCGGCGCGCGACTGGCCCGGCATGAGCCGTGAGGCCGACGAGTACCGGCCGGTCGCGCTGCAGGGCTGGCTGGAGCCGGAACGCGAGATCCGCGTGCTGGCCAGCACCGAGCTGGGCCGCGGCCACTGGGTGATGGTGCCGCTGCACCTGACCAGCGGCGGGCGGGTCTGGTTGAACCGGGGCTTCGTGCCCGAAGCTCTGGGCAACCGGCCGGCCGCTTTGCCGCCCGGTGCACCGCAGGCCCAGGTGCAGGTCACCGGCCTGCTGCGCTTCTCCGAAGCCGGCAGCTGGCTGTGGCAGCGCAACGACCCTGCCGCCGGCCGCTGGGTGGGCCGCGAAGTGGCCGCGCTGTCGCAGGCCGCCGGCATCGAGGCCGCGCCGTTCTTCATCGACGTGAGTCGGGATGGCGAGCACGTGGGCGAGCGCGTCGCCAGCGCATCGGCCGCCACCGGCGCCGTACCCTCCGCCAGCGCCCCCGCCATGGACATTCACATTCCCCAAGGCGGCTTGACGGTGCTGCGCTTCAGCAACAATCACCGCGGTTACGCGCTCACCTGGCTGGCGCTGGCCACCGGCAGTGTGGCGGCGGCGGTGATGCTGTGGCGTTATAAGCCGGACAGCCGCAACGCCTGACACGCGTGGCCCGGGTGGCCCGCCCTGCGGGCCGCCACATCGTTTGCCGAACCCGCTCGCCCCAGGCTTCCGCCATGCCCACTTTCCGCCTTGCCCCCTTGCCCCCCTGGTGGCCCTGGCGCAGCACCACGCCCGACGACGAGACGGGCCGCCAGGGTGCGCCGCGGGCCGATGCGCCGGTGGCCGACGACCCCGCGCTGCCGCCCGAAGCGCGTGCCGGCCGCAGCAACCTCATGCAGCTGGTGCAGCTGCGCTGGCTGGCCGTGGGCGGGCAGTTACTCACCGTGCTGGCGGTGCACTTCGGCCTGGGGCTGCAGCTGCCCATCCTGCCGCTGCTGTGGCTGCTGGCCTCGCTGGCGCTGTTCAATCTGGTGAGCTGGCTGCGTGCCAGCACCGCCCGCCACGTGGGCCAGCCCGAGCTGTTCCTCTGCCTGGGTATGGACCTGGTGGTGCTCACCGGCCTGCTGGCGCTGTCGGGCGGGGTCAACAATCCCTTCCTGTTCGTGTACCTGCCGCAGCTGGCGGTGGGTGCGCTGCTGCTGCGGCCGGCCTACGCCTGGACGCTGACGCTGCTGGCCTGCGTGGCCATCGTGCTGCTGGCGCAGTGGCACCTGCCGCTGGCCTGGCCCGATGCGCCGCAGCCACAGCGGCTTTCGCTGCTGTACCTGGGCGGGCTGCTGCTGTGCTTCGCGCTCTGCGCCTCGCTGCTGGTGCTGGCGGTGGGCCGCTTCGCCCGCAACCTGCGGGTGCGCGACGCGCGCCTGGCCGCGCTGCGGCAGCGTGCCGCCGAGGAGGACCACATCGTGCGCATGGGCCTGCTGGCCAGCGGCGCGGCGCATGAACTGGGCACGCCGCTGGCCACGCTCAGCGTGATCCTGGGCGACTGGGCGCACATGGCGCCGTTCGCGGCCGAGCCCGAACTGCGTGAAGACCTGGAGCAGATGCAATCGCAGGTGCAGCGCTGCAAGGGCATCATCAGCGGCATCCTGCTGTCGGCCGGCGACAGCCGTGGCGACCGACCCACCGCCACCACGCTCAAGGCCTTTCTCGACGAAGTGGCGCTGGACTGGCGCGAGCGACGCCAGCAAGCCGCCTTCGCGCCCGAGCTGGGCCCGCTGCCGGCCACGCCCATCATTGCCGATACCGGCCTGCGCCAGATGGTGACCAACGTGCTGGACAACGCGCTGGAGGCGATGCAGGCCGCCGGCACCGCACCGCCGGCCACGCCGCGGCTGCTGGCCGAGTGGCAGCGCGACCGCCTGCTGCTGCGGGTGATCGACCGCGGCCCTGGTTTCAGCGAAGAGATGCTGTCGAACTTCGGCCGGCCCTACCACTCCAGCAAGGGGCGACCCGGGGGCGGCCTCGGCTTGTTCCTGAGCGTGAACGTGGCCCGCAAGCTGGGCGGCAACGTGATCGCCTGCAACCGCAAGACCGGCGGTGCCGAAGTGACCATCGACCTGCCGCTGGCCGCGCTGACGCTGCCGCCCGAAGCCGCGCCGCCCAACCGGAGCCCCGATTGAACCTGGACGAGACCCACGACGACCGCGTACTGCTCATCGTCGAGGACGACGATGCCCTGGCCGCCACGCTGTGCCGCAGCTTCGAGCGCCGCGGCTGGAGCGTGGTGCGCGCCCACGACCTGGACAGCATGCGGGCGGTGCTGGAGCAGCATGCGCCCAGCCATGCGGTGGTGGACCTGAAGCTGGCCAACGGCAGCTCGGGCCTGGCCTGCGTGCAGGCGCTGCATGCGCACGACGACGAGATGGCCATCGTGGTGCTGACCGGCTATGCCAGCATCGCCACCGCGGTGGAGGCCATCAAGCTGGGCGCGCGCCACTACCTGGCCAAACCGGCCAACACCGACGACATCGAAGCCGCCTTCGCCCGCACCGAAGGCGAGACCGACGTCGACATGACCAACCGCGCCACCTCCATCAAGACGCTGGAGTGGGAGCGCATCCACGAAACGCTGGCCGACACCGGCTTCAACATCAGCGAGACGGCGCGCCGCCTGGGCATGCACCGCCGCACGCTGGCCCGCAAGCTGGAGAAGCAGCGGGTGAAGTGACTCGGTAGGGATTGACCGGCAGGTACGCGCGCACCGACCATGCCGTCCCGACAGGAGCGACCATGGTCACGAAAAAAAAAGCCGACGTCACCGCCAAACCCGCCGCCAAGTCGCGCGCCAAACCCCGCGCCAAGCCCAAGCCCCCGGCCTGGAAGCGGGCCGCCCGGCCCGACGCCATCGACTTCCGCGACCGGCTGTTCACGCCGGCCATCTCGATGTGCCCGGCGCCCACGCTGTTCCCCAAGGTGGCGCTGCCCATCAAGAACCAGGGTGAGACCAACGCCTGCACCGGCTTTGCGCTGTCGGCGGTGGCCGAGTACGCGCTGCGCGCCTCCAAGCGCGAGCTGGAACCGTTGATCTCGCCCTACATGCTGTATTCGATGGCCCGGCGCTACGACGAGTTTCCGGGCTCGGTGGCCGACGAAGGGTCCAGCCTGCGCGGCGCGCTCAAGGGCTGGTTCAAGCACGGCGCCTGCGCCTTCGACCTCTTTCCCGCGCTGGAGATGCCGCCGGCCGCGCCCACCATCGACCAGGACTGGTGGTACGACGCGGTGCGCCGGCCGCTGGGCGCGTACTACCGCATCACGCCCACGCAGATCACCGACATGCATGCGGCGCTGAACGAGGCCGGCATCCTGTACGTGAGCTGCGGCTGCCATGCCGGCTGGGACCAGGGCATGCAGCTGCCCACGATGGCTGAGCGGCCCAGCAGCTTCGACGAGGTGTGGACCATCCCGGTGGAGCCGGGCTGGGCAGCGCATGCCGGCCATGCCTTCGTCATCGTCGGCTACAACGAGCACGGCTTCCTGATCCAGAACTCCTGGGGGCCTGAGTGGGGCTCGCATGGCTACGCCATCCTCACCTACGACGACTGGCTGAAGAACGCCATGGACTGCTGGGTGGTGCAGCTGGGCGTGGTGACGCAGGACCACCGCGAGCTCGCCCGCACCGCCACGCTGCGCACCGACGCCCGCGGCAAGGTGGCGCTGGCGCAGAGCGAGGTGCTGCGCAACCGCGAGCTGTCGCCCTTCATCATCAACATGGGCAACAACGGCGCGCTGTCCACCAGCGGCGTGTTCCGCACCACGCCCGACGA
This sequence comes from Aquincola tertiaricarbonis, assembly GCF_023573145.1. Lineage (GTDB taxonomy): Bacteria > Pseudomonadota > Gammaproteobacteria > Burkholderiales > Burkholderiaceae_C > Aquincola > Aquincola tertiaricarbonis_B. Next base: position 2,913,774 of record NZ_CP097635.1, on the reverse strand, counting down.
CGTGCGTGCGATCGCCGACATCCAGCTGGAGCGGGCGCGGCAGGCCTGGGGCCTGCAGAACGACGTGATCGACGTGTGCCTGTATGCCCACGGGGGCCTGGTGAGCGAGCAGGCGGCGGCCGACATCGCGGCGCAGTGGATCCCGATGCTGTACGACCGTCGCATCTTCCCGGTCTTCCTGATGTGGGAAACCGGCTTCGTCGAGACGCTCAAGGCCATGCTGGCCGAGGCCATCGGCGGCGCGCCCAAGGTGGCCGGCGGGCTGGAGCGCTGGTGGAACCAGCGGCTGGAACGCCTGCTGGCACGCCCCGGTACCGCGGTGTGGGGCGAGATGAAGGAAAACGCCAACCTGATGAGCCTGTACCGCGAAGGCGTGCCCGACGACCAGCAGGCCGGCGCGGTGCTGCTGTGGCAGCACTTCTCGAAGGCGGTGACCAACAAGCGTGTGCGCATGCACTTCGTCGGCCACTCGGCTGGTGCCATCGCGGGCACCTACCTGATCCAGCGGCTGGCCGAGCAGGGCATGGGCTTCGAGTCGGTGAGCTTCATGGCGCCCGCGGTGCGGCTGGACACCTTCACCGAACGCCTGCTGCCGCTGCTCCAGAGCGGCCAGGTCAAGCGCTACCAGCAGTTCAGCCTGACCGACCGCGCCGAAGAGGACGACCCCACCTGCGGCCCGTACCGCAGATCGCTGCTGTACCTGGTGCGTGAATCGTTCGAAGGCGGCTCGACCACGCCCATCCTGGGCATGGAGCGCGACGTGCGCGAGCCCGCCAAGGGCTGGCCCAACACCACGCTGCTGCTGGCTCCGGGCAGCGCCAGCGCCGCCTCCCACCACGGCGCCTTCGACGACGACGCGCTCACCCAGCAACGGGTGCTGAAGTTCATTCAAGGCCGATAAACCGCGCTTCGTCGCATCACCCGGGGTGGCCCGCAGGCGCCGGGGCGGCGGTGGCGATATCGTCGCGGCATGTTGCCGCCCGACACCGCTCCACCCATGCCCACGCCGGCCGCCGGGTCCGCCGGCCTGCTGGGCGGCCTGACCGGCCGCAGCGTGGCCATGGCGGTGGCGCTGGCCGTGGTGGTGGCGGCGCTGCTGAACCCGCTGTTCATGCCGCCGTTTCCGGTGGTGCTGGGCCGCACGCTGTTCCTGGCCATGGTGCTGCTGCTGGCCTTTCATGCGGCCGGGCGCCTGCCGGTGCACCGGCTGCCGGGCTGGATGCCGCGCTGGTTGCTGCAGCTGCTGGCCATCGTGCTGGCCGCGCCGCTGGCCACTGCCTGCATCTACCTGCTTTATGCCGGCGGCAACGTCCTGGCGCTGTTCGACAACCCGGGCGTGGTGGCCGGCTTCAGCTGGATTGCGGGCACCGGTCTCGTGCTGGGCCTGGTGCTGGCACTGGGCGCGCTGTTCCGTGAACGGGATGCGCAGGCGCGCAACCTGGCGCTGCAGTTTGCGCTGGAACGCGAAACCCTCAAGCGCCAGGCCGCCGATGCGCGGCTGGCGCTGCTGCAGTCGCAGGTAGAGCCGCATTTCCTGTTCAACACCCTGGCCAACGTGCAGGCGCTGGTGGAAAGCGGCTCGCCACGCGCCGGCCCGGTGCTGCAGACGCTGACCGAGTACCTGCGCGCCGCGATGCCCGGCCTGCGCGATGCGCAGCCCACGCTGGGCGACGAGCTGGCGCGCGTGCGCGCCTACCTGTCGCTGATGGAGATGCGCATGCCCGACCGGCTGCGCTGGCAGGTGCAGGCCGACCCGGCGCTGGCCGGCCTGCGCTTTCCGCCGATGGCGCTGCTGACGCTGGTGGAAAACGCGGTGCGCCACGGCATCGACCCCAGCGAGGAGGGCGGCGAGGTGCAGGTGCTGGCCACCGCCCGGCCCGATGGCGGCCTGCAGCTGACGGTGCAGGACAGCGGCGTCGGCATGGACGGCGCTGGGTCCGCGCCAACGGTGGACGGCGCCGCATCGTCACCCCCTGCGGGCGGCACCGGCCTGGCCAACCTGCGCGCGCGCCTGCAGGCCATGTACGGCGATGCGGCCCGCCTGACGCTCACCGAACCACACCCCCATGGCCTGCGGGCCGAGATCCGGCTGCCGCCGCCCGACGCCCGCAGCGGCGTGACCCCGTTGCCTTGAGCCCATGCCCACCACCGCCCTGATCGCCGACGACGAGCCGCTGCTGCGCGAGCACCTGGCCAGCCACCTGGCGCGCGCCTGGCCCGAGCTGCAGCTGGTGGGCCAGGCCCGCAACGGGCGCGAGGCCGTGGCGATGTTCGAAGAACTGCAGCCGCAGGTGGTGTTCCTGGACGTGCACATGCCCGGCCTCAACGGCATCGAGGCGGCGCGCAGCATCGGCCGGCGCGCGCACATCGTGTTCGTCACCGCGTACGAGCAGTACGCGGTGCAGGCCTTCGAGCAGGGCGCGGTCGACTACCTCGTCAAGCCCTTCCAGGAAGCGCGCCTGGCCGACACGGTGCAGCGCCTGCGCGAGCGCCTGGCCAGGCCGGCGCCCGAGATGGGCCCGCTGCTGGACGAGCTGGCCGCGGCGCTGCGCGAGCGTGCCGGCACGGCGGCGCCCGCACACGCCGCGGCGGCGCCCCGCTGGCTGCAATGGATCAAGGCCTCGGTGGGCCCCACGCTGCGGCTGATTCCGGTGGACGAGGTGCAGTACCTGCGCTCCGACGAAAAGTACACGCTGGTGGCCTGGCAGGGCGGCGATGCGCTGATCCGCCGCAGCATCCGCGAACTGGTGGAGGAGCTGGACCCCGACTGCTTCGTGCAGATCCACCGTTCGGTGATCGTCAACCTGCGGCACGTGCAGCAGGTGGTGCGCAGCGGCAACGACACGGCCGACGTGCTGCTGAAGGGCCGACCCGAGCGGCTGCCGGTGAGCCGCAGCTACCTGCATGTGTTTCGGCAGATGTAACAACGGTCGGTTCAGGGCCGCCGCTGCGCATTAGTTGGCAGCAGCCGGCCTGGGCTGCAGCCGCACGCACTACACCCGCACCGCCGAGCGCCGAAGAAGGGGAGAGCGAGGTCCCCCATGCCGCATCCCCACCGTCCCTCCCATCGCGCCACCGTGCGCAGCCTGCAATCGTTGGCCGCGCCGCGGTCACCCTGGACACGCCCCGGCGTACGCAAGGCGCTGGTGGTGGGCCTGCTGGCCACGCTGGCGGGCTGGGGCGGCTTGCGCAGCGCACAGGCCGCCTGCCTGCCGCCGGAAGCCGCCGCCACGCCGCTGGCGGCGATGGACAGTGCGCTGTGGCCGGCCGACGTGCTGCGCAGCGCCGAGGCCGTGATGCGCCAGCCCGCCGACGACACGCAGGTGCAGCGCGCCTTCGCCACCCGCTACGGTGCCGAACTGGCGCTGGCCGCGCTGCAGCGGCGCGACGTGAAGCTGCTGCGCAGCGCCTTCTGCGACGCCGCCGACAAGGGCGAGCTGCCGCTGGCCGAGGTGCGTGCCGCCGCCCGCGGCGATGCCGAGGCGGCCCACCGCATCGCCCGTCATTACCGGGACCAGCGCGACCAGCCTGGCCGCCCCGATGCCCTGAACCGCTACGAAGGCTGGCTGCAATATGCCGCCGCGCTGGGGCAGGAAGCCGCCAGCTACGAGCTGGCCGTGCATTACCGCCGCACCGGCCAGCCCATCTACGCCGCGGTGTACGAAGCCCGCGCGGTGGAGCGCGGCTTCATCGTGCCGGTGGCGCTGGACAACGTGCGCAAGTAAGCCGCTTCACGCCGGGCCTTCGCGGCCCAGCACCCGCTGCAGGAACTCGGCGATGCGCAGCTCCAGGTAGGGCCGCTGCGTGGCCGAGCGCACGCCGTGCCGCTCACCGGGCAGCAGCAGCAGCTCGTAGGGCACACGCCGCCGGGCCAGGTCTTCCATCAGCGCGGTGCTGTGGCGCAGCAGCACGTTCTCGTCGTTCATGCCATGGATCAGCAGCAGCGGGCCCTGCACCTCGCCATCACCGCGCAGCACGCTGCTGGCTGCATAACCCTCGGCATTGGCCTGCGCGAAGGTGGGCAGCGGCTGCGGCGTGCCCATGTAGCGCTCGGTGTAGGGGGCGTCGTAGTCCTCCCAGTTCACCACCGGGGCGCCGGCCACCCCGGCCTTGAAGAGCTCGGGCCGCTGCTGCAGGCAGCGCAGCGTCATGTAGCCGCCGTAGCTCCAGCCGCAGGCCGCGATGCGGCTGCGGTCAGCGCGCGGCAGGCGGGGCAGCAACTGCGCCAGCGCTGCGGCCTGGTCGTCGACCTCGGCATGGCCTAGGCGGCCGTACACCGGCTGCTCGAACACGATGCCGCGGCCGGCCGCGCCGCGGTTGTCCACCTTGATGACGAAAAAGCCGCGCTGCACCAGGTACTGCGTGCGCATGTCCACCGTCATCGCCCACGACTGCCGCACCGCCTGCAGGTGGGGGCCGCCGTACACCAGCAGCACCACGGGGCGCAAGCCGGGCAGCTCGGCATCGGGTTCGTACACCGCCGCGTGCAGCGTCGTGCGACCGTCGGCCGACAGCAGCTCATGCAGCACCGGCGGCCGCACGCTGCCCAGCCAGGCGGGCGCCGGGTCGGCCGCGAAACGGTGTTCCGCCGCCCGCGGCTGCGTTGCTTCGGGTGTGGTCGGCGGCACCGGCACTGGCACCGACTCCAGCACCAGCGAAGGCGCTTCGGTCATCGATTCAAAGCTGTGCAGCCAGTGCCGGCCGTCCGGCGCCAGCGTGGCGCCGTGCACACCGGTGGCCTGCGTCAGCTGCCGGCAGTGCCAGCCGTCGGCCGGACCGGCGCGGAACACATGGTGCTGCCGCGCATCGGCGCCGGTGGCGCCGAAGTACAGACCGCCGCCGTCACCGTCCAGCCCGACCAGGCCGTCGATGTGGCCCACGGCGTCGCCCAGGTCGCCGATGTCGCACTGCCAGCCGCCTTGCGCGTCGTACAGGCCGATGCGGCCGATGCCGCCGTTCTCGTGGATCAGGAAGAAGCTGCCGTCGGCGCGGCGCAGCGGCGGCGCGATGGCGTTGATCCACGGCGTCTGCGTCAGCGTCAGCAGCTCGGTGGCCAGGCCGCTGGCCAGGTCCAGCTGCAGCAGCTGCAGCCGCGTCTGGTCGCGTGACAGGCGGGTCAGCAGCAGCGTGCCGGCGCCCCAGTCGGCCAGCCCGCGGTAGTAGGGCCAGGCCAGGTCGGCGGCCAGCAGCGTGCGGGGCGCAGCGGGCGCCTCGTGGCCCAGGTCCAGCAGCTCGATGCTGAACACCGCCACCGCACCGCCGGGGCGGGCATAGCGGGTGGGTTCGATGCGCGTCTGCGCGCCATTGCCCACGTCGATGCGCTCCACGGCCGAGGTATCGAAGCGCGCCCAGGCCAGTTGCCGGCCTTCGCGCACGGTGATGAAGGCGGCGCCGTTGAACACCTCCTCGCGCGTCATCGCATCGGGGATGCCGTTGAGCAGCGTGGCGCTGCCGTCGTCGGTCAAGCGCTGCACGCTGCCGAAGGTCCGACCGCCGTCCGTCACCGGCACCCGCCACAGGTCGCCGCCGGCGCTGTAGGTGATGGCATGGCCGCCGGGCAGCGCGGTGGCCAGCGCGGCCTCGATGTATTGCGGGTGGGTGTGCAGCACCGGCGCGGTGGCGGCTTCATCGGCCACCAGCACCAGCCGCTGGCCGAGCGCGCACCACAGCCGCGGGGTACCTGGCAGCCAGCGCGCATGGGTGATGCCGTCGAAGCGCTGGCGGGCGCGCTCGCGCGCCAGCTCTTCGGCCAGCGTCATCGGCAGCGGCGGCAGTGCATCGGCGGGTAGGCGCAGCGTGGTCTGGCCGCTGTCGCGGTCGAATACGTAGAGCGCCAGCGTGTCAGGCCCGCCGTGGCGCTGCAGGTACGCAATGCGCCGGCCATCGCCGCTGAACAGCGGGCTGTGGACGGATGGCGAGGCCGGTGAGCTGACCGGGATGAAGTCGTCAGGCAGCAGGGGTCGCTGAGAGGGGCGGCTCATCGGGGCTCCGGTTGGAAGAGCAGGGCGGGCAGCTCGGCCAGGCGCAGCACCGGGTAGCGGCCGTGCTCGGGCTCGGCGTAGCGCTGGGCGTGCTGGTAGATGAAGCCCAGCACCGCTTGCGGGTCGGCCTGCAGTTCGGGGTGGGCGGCCTGCCAGGCCTCGAAGCGCTGGCGCAGGCCGGGTTCGGCATCCAGCAGGCGCTCGGCTTCGTCCTCGAACACGTAGTCGCTGAAGTGTTCCTTCTTGTCGAGCACGCTGTCGAAGAAGCCCCATCGGAAGAAGCTGTCGATGCCCAACGGCTCCAGCGTCTCGATGACGAAGCGGTCGTGCGTGGTGCCCAGCGCCACCACCCAGTCACCCACGGTCGGCGTGGCCTGCAGCGGCTCGGCCTGCAGCGCCAGCTCGTCGTGCAGGTGGCGGCCCTCGAAGGGCAGGGGCCGCTTGCGGAAGTGGGTGATGCGCCAGGCCTCGGCCGGCAGCGTCATCGTGCGCGCCACGCGCTGCAGCCTCACGCCATGGGCCTGCAGCCGCTGGGCCACGTCGTGCCAGGCCTGCGGCACCAGATAAGCGCGCGGCGGCGTGGCCTGGGCGGTGGCGGTGTAGCGGTCGAAGTAGGGGATGTCCTTCTGCCAGGGCTGGCTGCGGTCGTAGCGCAGGCGCTGGTAGCGGCCCAGCCGGCTGGGCTCATGCACCGCCTGGTACCCGCTGAAGAGAAAAGGCGTGCTGCGGCTGGTGTCGAGCGCCCAGTTCAAGGGCACGGGCGCGCCGGCCGCCACTGCGGCGCGGTCGGCGGCGCGCGCCGCACGGATGGTGCTGCCATGGGCCACGGTGTAGGCCAGCGCACTGTCCACCAGCGCGCGGGTGCCGTGGTAGCGCTCGGCGAAGGGCTTGAGCATGTGCGTCTCGGGCATGAAGCCGATGCAGTGGTGCAGGGCCGCATAGCCGGTGGAAAAGCGCGGCGAATCCAGGAAGTCGGCGATGCCGTCATCGGGGATCTCTCGCAGCGGGTTCACGTAGGGGCACATCGGAAAGCCGCGCCCGGCCATGTCGGCGTACAGCGCCGGCAGCATGCGCTCGCGCAGGTGGGCGCCCAGCAGGCCACCCAGCTTGTCGGGCTGGGTGGGAATGAGCGTGACCACGTGCTGGTAGTCGGCGCCGTTGGAGGTGTGGGTGTCGACCATCACGTCCGGGTCCCAGCGGGTGAACACGCGGGCGAAGGTGCGGGCGTTGGCGCTGTCGGCCTTGATGAAGTCGCGGTTCAGGTCGAGGTGGCGCGCATTGCCGCGAAAGCCGAAGGCCTCGGGCCCCAGCTGGTTGACGCGGCTGGTGTCCTGCCGGTTCAGCATGCCGTCGACGTTGTAGGCCGGGATGTAGATCAGCACCGTGCTGCCCAGCGCACGGCGGCGCGCTTCGTCCAGGCAGAGGTCGCGCACCAGCGCCATGCAGGCGTCGATGCCCTCAGGCTCACCGGGGTGGATGCCGTTGTTGTTGAAGAACACGGGCCGGCCGGCGGCCTGCACCGTCAGCGGATCGAAGATGCCATCGACCGAGAACACGCCCAGGTGCAAGGGCACGCCGCCATCGGACTGGCCGACCACCTCGAACTGCAGCCACTGCGGAAAGGCCTGCGCCAGCCGCTGATGGAACTCGATGCACTGCGCCCAGGTGCTGGTCTGGTTGCCATTGCCCTGCTCGAAGGGCGTGGTCCATTCACTGCTCATCGCTTGATCGCCTTCAGGTCGCGTGCAGGCCAGTTTAAGGGCCGGTGGCAGCCCGCACCGCCCTGGCCAGCAGCTGCACCCGCTCGGGCATCTGCTCGACCGGCACCTGCGCATAACCCAGCAGGAAGCCGCGCCAGGGCTGCGTGCGCTGGCCGATGGCGTGCTGGCTCAGCGCGGGGGCCACCACCCCGCGGGCACGCAGCCACAGGCTCATGGACACGTCGTCGGCGTGGGGGTCGCGCAGCCGCAGCGCCAGATGCATGCCGGCCGAGCCGCCGTGCACGTCGGCCACGTCGCCCAGCTGGCGGGTCAGCTCGGCCACCAGCGCGTCACGCCGCTGGCGGTAGAGGCGCCGCATGCGCCGCAGGTGCAGGCTGAACTGGCCGCTGTGCATGAACTCGGCCAGCGCCCACTGCTCGGCCACACGCCCGCGCGGGCTGCGCCCGTGCAGCAGTTGCCGCAGCGGGGCCACCAGGGCCGCGGGCACCACCATGAAGCCGATGCGCAGTGCGGGAAACAAGGTCTTGCTGAAGGTGCCCAGGTAGAGCACCGGCGCATCGGTCGCCAGCCCCTGCATGCACGACAGCGGCGGTCCGTCGTGCCGGAACTCGCTGTCGTAGTCGTCTTCGATCAGCAGGGCCGAGGCCGCCCGCGCCTGGGCAATCAAGGCCAGGCGCCGCTCCATGCTCAGCACGCTGCCGGTGGGGTACTGGTGCGAGGGCGTGATGTACACCAGCTTCGGCCGGTGCCGCTGCCAGTCGGCGGCGCTGGGGGCGATGCCCTGCGCGTCCACCACCATGCCGATGGGCTTGAGCTGCGCGCCCTTGAAGGCGGCCAGCGCGCCCTGGTAGCCGGGGCTCTCGATCCACACGGTGTCACCCGCATCGGCAAAGGCGTGGGCCACCAGGTCCAGGCTGTGCTGCGTGCCATCGGTGATGAACACCTGGCCGGGCTCCAGCAGCGCACCCCGCGCCACGCGCAGGTGGTTGGCGATGGCCTCGCGCAGCGTGGCTTCGCCCTGGGGATCGGCGTAGTTGAGCTGGGGCTTGCGCAGCTGGCTCCAGGCCCGCTCCAGCAGGCGGCGCCACAGCGTCAGCGGAAAGTCCTGGAGCGCCGGCACACCCGGGGTGAAGGCGGCAGCCGCGTCGGCCACCTCGGCGCTGCCGGTCAGCTGCAAGGCCTGCGCGCGGCGCGACAGGCCCGTGCGCAGCGCCGGGGCAGGGCGGTGGCCTGCCGCCGTGTTCGCGTTTGCCGCACTTGGCCAAGGCGCCACCACCGTGCCGCGCCGGTCGGGCCGCACGAAGCCTTCGGTGGCGAGCTGGTCGTAGGCATACAGCACGGTGTTGCGCGCGATGCCGAGCTCATGGGCCAGCGTGCGGCTGGCGGGCAGGCGCACACCGCCGCCCAGCGTGCCCTGGCGGATGGCCTGTCGCAGGCATTCATGCAGCTGCCGCTGGCGGGGCCAGGGCGCCGCCTCAGCCTGGGCGGCGAAGCGGGAGAAGAGCAGCTGGTAGTCCATGGGGCCGATGGTTCGTGGTTCCAAAAAATAGGGGTGCTGTGGACCTCACTTTAGGGCCATCTTCGTCCTACATTGCGCGCTTTCCATTTCTGCCCCCCGTGAGAACAGCATGGCCAGCCACGACCCTTCCCATCACAGCGCCCAACCCGTCGCTGGCTCGGCACCGAGCGAGCGCACCCGCATCCGGCGCATCGCCGACAACGCCCGCTACGACAGGGCCACGCTGCATGCGATCGTGGACGCGGCCTATGTGTGCCACGTGGCCTTTGCCGACGACAAGGGCACCCACTGCATTCCCACGGCCTGCTGGCGCGAAGGCGACCACCTGTACATCCACGGCTCCAACGGAGGGCGTCTGATCAAGCTGCTGGCCAAGGGCACGCAGGCCTGCGTCACCATCACGCACGTGGACGGCCTGGTGCTGGCACGTTCGGCCTTCCACCATTCGATGAACTACCGTTCGGCGGTGGTGTACGGCTGCTTCGAGGCCGTGACCGACAAGGCAGCGGCACTCGACGCTTTCATGCACCACCTCGCGCCCGGCCGTGAACACGAGGCGCGCCCGGGCAACAGCAAGGAGCTGGCGGCCACCACGGTGATGCGCATCTCGCTGGCAGAAGCGGCGTGCAAGGTGCGCACCGGCGGTCCGAACGACGACGTCGAGGATTTGCAGCTGCCGGTCTGGGCAGGCGTCCTGCCGCTGACGATGACGCGTGGTGCGCCGGTGCCGGATGGCCTGCACATTCAGCCTGCGCCAGCTTATGTGCGGGGGTGGGACGGCTTGGCTGTTTGAGGCGTTGGTGGGTGGCTTGGGCGGGGGCTGTCGGTTCTGTTCTTGTTCGGCCGCCGTGCGGTGGGCGGGGGGCGGCAGGGCTCATGCTGGGGCGGTCGGCCCTGCGGGCCGACTCCGCTGCGGTGCTCGCGCCGAGGTCGCGCGGCGGAACTCGCTACGTTCGCTGACGCTCACTGCGCTCGAACAACCACCGCGAGTCAGTTCACGAAGCGCGCTGGCGCGCGCCGACCTCGCCACTGCGCTCCTCGCCGCCCCAGAAATCGCCCCACCGCCCCCCACCCACCGCACGGCTCGGACTGGCGGGTGCCAGCCCTTCGCAGGCTCGGCTGGGAAACCACCCCGCGCTTTAGCCACGGCGGCATGCACCGCATGGCGTGCGATGCGCGCAGCGCGAGCCCGCAACGCACAGTGCCACCGGTGGACCTTTGCGCAGGGCCGTGCGGGCGGGTCCGGGGGCGCATCTGGAGCGCCGAGCAACGCAGGGTGGGTGGCCGCGCGCGCAGCGCGCTTCGTGCTCTGACTCGCGGCAGTTGTCCGAGCGCAGTGAGCGTCAGCGAACGTAGCGAGTTCTGCCGCGGGCCGCCCACCCGAGCAGCGCAGGGCAGTCCGCGCGCAGCGCGGACCGCGGAAGCTAAGCCCCCGGGCCCGCCCGCACGGCCCGGAGCAAACCAGCCCGTCTCAACCGCGGTGTACAAGCCAAACACCACCAAACCGAAACAAAACGACTCAAAGCGCACCCCGCCGCTATCACAAACAGATACAGTCGCACATCCCCTCATAGGATGGTTCGATGGTCAACCCCGTGCGTTTTACGCACTTTGAGTTGCGGCCGATCGAGCGTTTGTTGTTGGCCCAGGGGCAGCCGGTGGCGCTGGGCTCGCGCGCGTTCGATGTTTTGCGCGTGCTGGTCGACAAGGCCGGCGAGCTGGTCCGCAAGGACGAACTGTTGGACCAGGTCTGGCCCGGCCTGGTCGTGGAGGAAAACAACCTCCAGGTGCAGATCTCGGCGCTGCGGCGCGCGCTGGGGGTCAAGGCCATTGCCACCATCCCGGGGCAGGGCTACCGCTTTGCGCTGCCGGTGGAAGCCACGCGCGTAACCGGCGATTCAGCCGCTGGCGACACCACCCCCGCGCCCCGCCCGGCGCCGGCCGGCGTGCCGCAGCGTCGGTCCGTGACGCTGCTGCAGGCCAGGTTCGAAGGCCTGCAGCGCCTGCTGGCTCAGGCCGGGCCCGAGGCGCTGGACGACGCGCTGGGCCTGCTGCAGCCGTCGCTGCAAGCCATCCTGGACAACCGAGGCGGGCTCCTGTCGCGCTTCGACATGCTGGGCTTCGAAGCCCTGTTCGGCCTGCCCAGCGCCCACGAAGACGACGTGCTGCAGGCCGCCGAGGCGGGCCTGGAACTGGTGGCCGAGGTGCAGCGCCAGGGGCGCAGCCTCGGCGCCGCACTGGGGCTGCGCGTGGGCGTCGCCCATGGCAGCGTGGTGGCTTCGCCGGTGGCGGTGCCGGCGGGCTGGCGCATCGCCGGCGGCTTGCCGCCGCTGGCCGCCGCGCTGGCCGCCGCCGTGCCGCGGCACGAAGTGGCGGTGTGCGAAGACACCCGCCGGCTGCTGTCGCCTTACTTCCAGCTGCAGCCGCTGTGGGCGGCCACGGCCGCTGAGGCCGCGGATGGGCCAGCCGGTGCGCAAACGCCGACCGCCGCGCTGCCGGCCTGGCGGCTGGGCGCCCGCACCGGCGCCGACAGCCGCATCGACGCCGCCATGGCCCGCGGCTTCACGCCGCTGGTGGGCCGCGCCGACGAACTGGACACCTTGCGCGGCTGGCTGGACGAGGCGCTGCGGGGCAGCGGCCACGCGGTCAATGTGGTGGCCGACGCCGGCTTCGGCAAAAGCCGGTTGATGCATGAGTTCCGCCAGCGCATCGGCCCGCAGGAGGCCACGGTGCTCACCACCCGCTGCTCGCCGCAGGGCCGGCTGGGGGCCTTTCTGCCCTTCATCCAGCTGCTGCGCGAGGCGCTGGCCCTGGCCGGCGTGCCCGCGGCCGAGCGCGAATCGCGGGCGGTGCAGCAGCTGCTGGCCATCGATGCCCACCTGCAGCCCTGGCTGCCGCACCTGCTGCACCTGCTGTCGATTCCCAGCAGCGGCCATCCGCTGCCGGCCACGCTGGAAGGCGATGCCCGCCGCCATGCGCTGGGCCAGGCACTGGTGGCCACCCTGACCGTGGCCGCCGCAGCCACGCCGCTGGTGCTGGTGTTCGATGACTGGCACTGGGCCGACGAAGCCTCCGGCGAGGTGCTGGAACAGCTGGTGGAAGTGGTGGCCAGCCACCGCATCCTGATCGTGGTGACGGCGCGGCCGCAGACGGCACTGGCCTGGTCGCGCCACGTGCACTGCAGCCAGCTGGGCCTGCGGCCGCTCACCCATGCCCAGACCACGCTGGTGGTGCGCAGCATGTGCGAGGCGGGCCACGTGCCCGCGCCCATCGCCGACGCCATCCACGCCCGCACCGAAGGCAACCCCTTCTTCGCCGAGGAGCTGTGCCGCACGCTGCTGGACCTGGGCCACCTGCACCTGGCCGAGGACGGTGGCCTGGCCGCGCGGCGGCCGCTGGCCACGGTGGAGCTGCCCAGCACCATCGAGGCGGTGATCCAGGCGCGGCTGGACCTGCTGCCGCCCGAGGCGCAGGCCATCGCCCGGCTGGCCGCCGTGATCGGCCGCGAGTTCACCCGCGGCGAGCTGCAGGCGCTGTGGCCCGAGCCCGAGCAGGTGCCGCCCGCGCTGCAGGTGCTGGCCACCGCCGCCCTGGTGCAGCCCACGCGGCTGGTGCCCGAGCCGGCATACCGCTTCCGCCATGCGCTGAGCCAGGTGGTGGCCTACGACAGCCTGCTGCAGCGCCAGCGCCGCGAGCTGCATGAGCAGGTGGGCCGGCTGCTGGAGCTGCGCCAGGCCGACCGCCTGGACGATGCGCTGGAGCTGCTGGCGTACCACTTCGGCCTGGGCACCAGCCAGGACAAGGCAGTGGACTATGCGCTGCGTGCCGGTGCCAAGGCCGCCCGACAGGCCGCGCATGCGGTGGCGGCCCGGCACTTCCAAGCCGCCATCGACCGGCTGGAAGCCCACGCCGATGGCACCAGCCTCGACGATGCCGCCGCAGGCCGCCTGCTCGATGCGCACGTGGCGCTGGGCCATTCGCTGACGCTGCTGCACGGCTATGCCGAGCCGCAGCTGGTGCACACCTGCGAACGTGCGCGACAGCTCAGCCGCCAGGGTGGCCCGATGGCCTCGCGCTTTGCGGCCAGCTGGATGCTCTGGCGGTACTACTACAACCGGGCGCAGTTGCTCGAGGCCGAGGCCATGGCCGAGCAGCTGCTCACCATGGCGCAGGCCGCCGATGAACCGCAGCGCCTGCTGGCTGCGCACACCGCGCGCGGCATCGTGCTGTACCTGCAGGGGCGCTGCGCCGAGGCGGCGCCGGCCCTGCAGGCTGCGCTGGCGCTGCACGAGCCGGCCACCGAAGCACAGCTGGCGCTGCAGTACGGCGCCTCGCCCACGGTGATGGCCGGCAGCTTTCTGGGCGGTGCGCTCAACGTGCTGGGCGACACCAAAGGCGCCGAGCGGGCCTGCCGGCAGGCCCAGGCCCTGGCTGCCCAGCTGGCCCATCCCGGCTCGCAGGCCTTGGCCGGCTTCTACCTCAGCGGCTTCCTGCTGCTCAATGGCCATGCGCCGCAGGCGCTGGCCGAGGCGCAGGCCCTGGCCGAGCTGGCGCAGCGGCATGAATTCGCCCACTGGCTGTTGCTGGCCCGCATGAATGCCGCGCTGGCCCAGCTCCCCGACCCGGCCAGGGCCGCGCAAGCCCTGGCCGACTACCGCGCCGCCACCGAGGCGGTGATGGCCGCCGGCGTGGACCTGCTGCGCATCCCCTACCACCTGGTGCTGGCCAGGGTGAGCCTGCAGGCCCGACAGCCCGAGCAGGTGCAGCAGCATCTGCAGGCCGCGGAAGCGGCCATGCAGCAGGGGCGGGTGGGGCTGTTCGAGCTGCCGCTGCGCAGCGTCCGCGCGCTGGCCCTGCTGGCCACCGACGTGCAGGCGGCGCTGCAGGACTTCGGCGAGGCACTGGCCCTGGCCGCCAGCCGGCAGGCCCGGCTGCAGCAGCTGGACATCGCGCTGGACCTGGCACAGGCCCTGCGCCGCGCCGGCCGGCTTCAAGAAGCGCCGCGCCTGCTGGGCCCGGCGCTCGACACCCTGCGCCAGGCAGCGGCCACGCCGCTGGTGACCCGGCTTCGACAACTCGTGGAAGGCAGCTGATGTCCGCGACCCTGACCAATCCCCCGCCCATCCAGGGCCATGTGGCGCCCGGCTTCGAACCGGTGCGCGAGGCCTTTGCCCAGGCCTTCACCCGCCATGGTGAAACCGGTGCCGCCTGCACCGTGATCCACCAGGGCCGCACCGTGGTGCAGCTGCGCGGCGGCACCACCGATGTGGCGCAGACCCAGCCCTGGCGGCCCGACACCATGCTGCTGGTGTATTCGCTCACCAAGGGCATGACCGGGCTGGCGGCGGCGCTGGCCGTCTCGCGCGGGCTGTTCCGTTACGAGCAGCGGGTGGCCGAGGTGTGGCCCGAGTTCGCGGCCAACGGCAAGCAGGACGTGACCATCCGGCAGCTGCTGTCCGAGCAGGCCGGCATGGCCGCCATGGACCTGAAGCTGAACTTGGGCAACATGGGCGACCAGAACACGCTGGCCGCCGCGCTGGCGCGGCAGGCGCCCAACTGGACACCCGGCGATTGGGCCGGCAACCATGCTTACACCATCGGCTGGCTGGCCAGCGAGCTGATCCGCCGCACCGACCCGCGACGGCGCACGCTGGGCCGCTTCTTTGCCGACGAGATCGCCGCGCCGCTGGGCGCCGACTTCCACATCGGCCTGCCGCCTTCGGTGCCGCAGCAGCGCATCGCCCGCATCCAGGGCTTTGCGGCCTGGCGGATGCTGTTCGCGATGGACACCTTGCCACCGCTGATGGTGCTGGGCATGTTCTGGCCCTGGTGCCTCACCTTCCGCACGCTCAACAACCCGCTGCTGCTGCAAGGCCCGGCCGCGCTGGACACGCCGGCCTGGTGGCCGATCGAGAACGGCGGCGCCGGCGGCATCGGCTCGGCCACCGGGCTGGCCACGGTCTACCACGAGTTCGCCACCGGCGGGCGCAAGCTGGGCTTGGCACCGGAGGTGCTGCAGGCGCTGAGCGATGCGCCGCCGACCCCGCGCAACGGCTGGCGCGACCAGGTGCTCAAGACCTCGCTGGTCTATTCGCTGGGGTTGGAAAAACCTTCGCCCTGGCTGCAGTTCGGCAGCACGCCGGCCGCCTTCGGCACCTTCGCGGTGGGCGGCAGCTTCGCCTTCGGCGACCCGGCCACCGGCCTGGGCTATGCCTACGTGACGCGCAAGCTCGGCCTCTACAAATGGGACGACCCCCGCGAAAAACCCGTGCGCGACGCGGTGATGGCCTGCGTCGCCCGCCTGCCGCAGGCCTGCACCACCCCTGAGATGGAGACCGTGGAATGAGCGACGCCCAGCCGCATGCGCTGCGCTACCTGTGCCTGTCCGACCTGCACCTGGGCGCGGCATACAGCCTGCTGACCCACAGCGACGACCAGGGCAACCCCGACCCCACCCGGCCCAGCGCCACGCTGGTGGCCTTCGCCCAGGCGCTGCGGCAGACGGTGGCCACGCTGCAGGCCGCCACGCCGGGCAACCCGCCGGTCACCTTGGTGCTGCTGGGCGACGTGCTGGACATGGGACTGTCGCCCATGGGCGAGACGGCCGCCGGCTTCCAGTGCTTCATCGAGGCGCTGTACCCGGCCGACGGACCGGCCCTGTTCAGCCCCCATGTGCTGTGCGTGCCCGGCAACCACGACCACCACCTGTGGCGGGTGGCCCAGGACCGCCAGTATCTGGACAGCCTGGACCAGCAGCCGGCCGACCTGATCGAATCGACCCCGCTGCTGGCCGACGCGCCGGTGCCGCCGGTGGCCAGCGAGCTGCTCACTCGGCTGATGCGCCGCCAGCCCCACCTGGCCGATGCCACGGTGCGCATCGTCTACCCCAACCTGGGCCTGTTCGACGAAGACACCGGCCGCTGCGTGCTGATGCACCACGGCCATTACGTGGACAGCACCTACACCGTGATGTCCTCGCTCAACCAGGCGGTTTGGCAAACCCCGCCGCCGGCAGACGTGGCCACCATCGAAGGGCAGAACGGACCCTGGGTCGACTTTCTGTGGAGCGACCTGGGCAGCGCCGGCACCACCGGCCTCAGTGCGCTCACGCTGTATGAGGTGCTGCGCGATGCCGGCGCCTCGCGCGACTTCACCGAACGCGCCGGCGACCAGGCGGTGCAGCTGCTCGGCCGCACGCTGGGCATCAGCGGCCAGACGAAGACGGTCAAGGGCCTGACGGTGTCGCAGCTGCTGCGCGCCTTGATGGACGTGACCATCGGCCGCGCCGCCGAAAGCGAGCGCGACGCCGATCTGCAGGTGATCAGCACCGACGGCCTGGACCAGCTCCAGACCTACCTGGCCGGGCCCCTCAAGCGCCAGCTCGACGAAGCCCTCCATGCGCGCTCCCCCCTGGCCGCCCAGCGCCTGGGCGCCACCCGCTTCATCTACGGCCACACCCACAAGCCCTTCGAGCGTGAGCTGCCGGTGCCCGGCTACCCGATGCCGGTGGCCGTCTACAACACCGGCGGCTGGGTGATCGACCAGCCCACCATGGGCAGCACCCAGGGCGCCGCCGCGGTGCTGATCGACGCGGCGCTGAACGTGGCTTCGCTGCGCCTGTTCAACGACCCGGTGAACGGCCGCATGGTGCCGGTGCACGCCACCGATGCCGCCAGCATGCGGCCGCAGCCCAACCTGCTGCGCGATGCGCTGGCCGCCGCCGTGGAAGGCCAGCGCGCCGCCTGGCAGGTGTTCTCCGATGCGGCCTGCGCGGCCGCCGAGCTGCAGGCAGCCCGCCTGCTGGACCGCTTCTTCAAGCCGAAGCAATCATGAACAAGACCTTGTCGCTGCCCATCGGCCGCATGGCCGCGCATTACACCGTGGTGGTGGTCGGCTCGGGCTACGGGGCCGGCGTGGCCGCCTCGCGGCTGGCCCGTGCCGGCCAGCGGGTGTGCGTGCTGGAACGGGGCCGCGAGCTGCAGCCCGGCCAGTACCCCAACGACCTGGCCAGCGCCCAGGCCGAGATGCAGGTGAACACCGCCCGCGGCCGTCTGGGCAACCCCGACGGCCTGTACGACGTGCACCTGAACGACGACGTCAACGCGGTGGTGGGCTGCGGGCTGGGCGGCACCTCGCTCATCAACGCCAACGTGGCGCTGGAGATGGACAAGCGCCTGCTGAAGCTGGAGCACTGGCCGCAGGTGTTCCAGGACCACCCGGACCTGCTGGACCGCTTTGCCGAGCGGGCGCGGGCGATGCTGGACCCGAACCCATACCCCGACGACTGGCAGCCGCTGAACAAGCTGGACGCGCTGCAGATGGCCGCCAAGGGCATGAAGCAGCCCTTCAGCCGCCCGCCCATCGCGGTGAACTTCGTCGACCAGACCAACCCCTTCGGCGTGGCGCAGCCCAAGTGCAACCTGTGCGGCGACTGCTGCAGCGGCTGCAACGTGGGTGCCAAGAACACCACGCTGATGAACTACCTGCCCGACGCCCGCAACCACGGCGCCGAGATCTTCACCCAGTGCAAGGTGAGCCACCTGGAGCGTGACGGTGAGGTGTGGCGGGTGCACTTCATGGTGGGCGGTGCCCAGCCGGAAGCGCGCAGCATCACCGCCGACATCGTGATGCTGGGCGCCGGTGCGCTGGGCAGCACCGAGATCCTGCTGCGCTCGCGCGACAAGGGCTTGCCGCTGTCGGGCCGGCTGGGTGAGCGTTTCTCGGGCAACGGCGACGTGCTGGCCTTCGGCTACGACAACTACTGGCGCAACACCGCAGCAGCCGGCCAGCCACCGCAGTGGTCCAACATCAACGGCGTGGGCGTGGGCACCAACCAGGTGGCGGCCGTCAACCTGCCGGGGCCCTGCATCACCGGTGTCATCGACCTGCGCCAGACCGCCACCGACCCCGGCCAGGGACTGGTGATCGAAGAAGGGGTGATTCCCGGCGCGATGGCCTCGTTGGTGGCGGCCGGCTACTTCCTGGCCGAGACGCAGACCGAAGGCTTCTTCCAGTACGGCACCGACCAGGCCAGGCTGCGCCTGCTGGACGCGCAGCTGGTGGGCACGGCGGTGCAGACCAACCCCACCGGCCTGGGCGCGCTGGCCTACACCGGGCCCGCCGCCCGCAGCCAGACCTACCTGGTGATGAGCGTGGACGAAGCCGCCGGCCGGCTGAAGCTGGCGGACGACCGGCTGGTGATCGACTGGCCCGGCGCCGGCCGCAGCCCGGTGATCGCCCGCGACAACGCGTTGCTGCAGGACGCTGCCCGGGCCACGCAGGGCGAGTTCATGCCCAACCCGCTGTGGACGGCGCCGATGGGCCAGCAGCTGGTGACGGTGCACCCGGTGGGCGGCTGCGGCATGGGCGACGACGTGACCCGCGGCGTGGTGAACGACCGCGGCCAGGTGTGGAACCCGGCCGGGCAGGGCGACGAGGCGCTGTACCCGGGCCTGTACGTGTGCGACGGCGCGGTGATGCCGGGGCCGGTGGGCGTGAACCCGCTGCTCACCATCGCCTCCGTGGCCGAGCGCACCGTGGACCTGCTGGTCAAGGAGCGGGGCTGGACCCTGGACTTGACGCTGGCCGCGCGCGGGCCGCTGCCGCCAGCGGCGGTGCCGGCCCAATCCCCGGCGCTCGATGAATCGGCGCATGAAGGCCTGCTGCACCGCCTGGGGCATCAACTCCACGACCTCCTGCACGGCGGCATCGAAGGTCTGCTCGAGCGCATCGAGAAGGCCATCGAAGAAGGCGCCATCGAGCTGGGCGAAAAGCTGTTGAAGGAGATCATCGCCCACGACCCGACGCTGCTGTCGCCCACCTTCCAGTTCACCGAGACCATGCATGGCTGGGCCTGCGTGGTACCGCCAGGCTCGCCCGGCGAGCCGCTGGCCGAGCCCGACTACACGCTGGGCGCGGCCTGGGGCCGGGCCGATGGCCAGACGATGGACTTCCGCCTGACCATCGCCACCGATTGCCTCTACACCCTGGTCAACGACCCGCTGCATGCGGCCGACATCAGCGGCGAGGTGCATTGCCCGGCGCTGTCGCCCACGCCGCTGAAGGTCACGCGCGGGCGCTTCCAGCTGCTGCCGGTGGACGCGCAGCGGGTGGACACCTGGACCATGACCTACGACATGCAGCTGGCACGCGACGGCGGCACGCCGCTGCACTTCCAGGGCCACAAGGTGCTGCACCAGCGGGCCGGCTCCAACGTATGGAGCGACGTCACCACGCTGTTCGTGCAGGTGCACGAGGTGCGTGA
Organism: Aquincola tertiaricarbonis; assembly: GCF_023573145.1. Classification (GTDB taxonomy): domain Bacteria; phylum Pseudomonadota; class Gammaproteobacteria; order Burkholderiales; family Burkholderiaceae_C; genus Aquincola; species Aquincola tertiaricarbonis_B. Next base: position 2,894,289 of record NZ_CP097635.1, on the reverse strand, counting down.
CTCGGAAACGGCCCAGCCCTCGGGCAATGGCGCGCGGGTGGCGGTGGGCATCCTCACGCTCGACCTGCAGGACCTGGCCTGGCAGGCGTCCAGCATCGGGCTGGCGCCGCAGCGTGGCCTGGTGGGCGACCTGCTCAACCGCTTTCCGAAGGTGCGCGGCGCCATCGCGCGGCTGTACCTGGCCAAGTTCGCCGCCTTCTTCGGCGAGACGCTGTTCCGCGCTTACGGCGGCCTGCTGGCCGACCTGGAGAACTTCCCGGCGCAGGACGATGCCCAGCGCGTGCGCCGGGTGCTCAAGGCCCCGGTGCCCGAGGTGCACAGCCTGCCGCTGCCGCGCGGCTTCGCGGCCAGGCTCACGCGCTACCACGGCGGCGCGCTGGGGCCGGTGGTGCTGGCGCCGGGCTTTTCGGTCACCGCCTCATCGTTCGCCACCGACACGGTGGACCAGAACCTGGTGGAGTTCCTGTGCGCCCACGGCTATGACGTGTGGCTGTTCGACTACCGCGCCAGCCCGGATTCGGGCAGTCCGATCGGGGACTACACCATCGACGACATCGCTCACGAGGACTGGCCGGCGGCGGTGGCCTTCATCCTGCAGGCCACCGGCGCGAAAGACCTGCAGGCCATCGTGCACTGCGTGGGCTCGATGAGCCTGCTGATGGCGATGCTGGGCGGCATGCCCGGCGTGCGCTCGGTGGTCAGCTCGCAGCTCACGCTGCACCCGGTGACCAACTGGCTCAGCTACCTCAAGACCGACCTCGACCTGCCGCGCCTGCTGGGCGGCATGAGCCAGTTCAAGGACGGCTTCGACATCGTGGTGCGCAGCAACCCGCCCAGCGACCTGGACTACGAGATCGACACCGTGGTGTGGAACGTGCCGGTGCCGGAGGGTGAGCAGTGCACCAACCCGGTATGCAGGCGCATCTTCGCGATCTTCGGGCCCTCATACACCCACGGTCAGCTCGACCAGGCCACCCATGTGGCGATGCGGGAATGGTTCGGCCGTATCGCCCTGAAGCCATTCGAGCAACTGGCCTTGATGATGCAGGCGGGCCTCGCGGTGAATGCCGACGGCGCGGACACCTGGCTGGGCGCGCCGGGCGCGGTGCAGCGGCTGGCGCTGCCGATCAGCTTCGTGGTGGGGGGGCTCAACCAGATCTTCTACCCCGAGACCTCGGCCCGCACCCTGGCCTGGCTGCGTGCGCACAACGACCCCCAGCTCTACAGCCGGCATGTGTTCGACCGTTATGCGCACATGGACCTGTTCATCGGGCGTGACGCATCGCGCGACGTGTTCCCGGTGCTGCTGCAGGAGCTGGAGCGCGGTCATCGGCTGGCCGTTCAGGCGGCGGCCACGCCGGCATCGGCGCGGCCCGAAGCGTCGTTGGCCGAGCGGGCGTGATCGATCGCATCGCCCAGCAGGTGGCGGCAGAAGAAGTCGCTCACCACCGCGGTGTAGGTGTGCTCCATGGCCAGGTAACTGCCGATGTGGCGGGGCGCCTGCGTGACCCACAGCCGGCCGCCGGCCGCGCGCGCCAGCATGCGGCCGTGGGCCAGCGGAATCAGCGGGTCGGCCTGCGAATGGATCACCAGCACCGGCCGGCCGCGCAGCCGCGGCATCTCGTCCACCGGGCGCACGCGGGCGGGGTGCACGCCTGACAGCAGCCGGCCCATCAGCAGCGCGCCGGGCAGGAACCACATCGGCAGGCCGGTGAGCCGGCGGAACTGCGTGCGCAGCATGGCGGCCAGGTCGGCAAACGGAGTGTCGGCCACCACGCCGCCCACCGCCTGCTCGGCCGCGGCCGCCCGCAGCGCGGTGGAAGCGCCCATCGACGCGCCCAGCAACCCGATGCAGCCGGGCGCGTAGCCCTGGCCGAGCAGGAAGTCGACCGCGCCCAGCACGTCGTGGCGTTCATGTTCGCTGTAGGTCAGGCGGGCATCGCTGCTCTCGCCGTGGCCGCGCAGGTCGAGCATCAGCACCGACAGGCCGCGCGCCCGCAGCGACTGCGCCAGCGCGTAGGTGGGCGACTTCAGCTCGTCGCCGCGGCAGGCGTCCTTGCCGTGCACGAACACCACCGCGCCGGCCTGCGGCCAGGCGGGCAGGTACCAGCCCTCCAGCGTGGCGCGGCCATCGCGCGCCGGAAAACGCACCGCCGCATCGGCCAGCGCCGGGTGCTGCTGGGCCAGCTCGGGCCGCTTGCGCCGCGCCCGCGTGAAGCGCTGGGCCACCACCGCGCAGGCGGCGGCATAGGCCACCGCGGCCAGGCAGGCCACCAGCAGCACCGCCGCGGCGCTGAGGGTGGGCCAATCGAGCAGCAGCGTGCTCAGCAGGCCGGGGTTCGGGGGCAGTGGCATGGCGGTCCTCCTGGTGTGGCGAGCCGCTGTCCGGGCCCTGGCAGCCACTTTTTCCGCCCAGCCGCTCGCCGTCCTTGAGGCCGCTGAAAACACGCCTGAATCGTTCTGAAGCCGGGGCCCGAACGGGCAGGGCGCGTGAATTCAGCACGCTTCAGCACCGCTTCAGCGCGCTGAAGGACGCCGATCGGCCGCCTGCGAAGACTTCAGCCCATCAGCAGGAGGAGAACGAGAGATGCACACCGCCACCGCACCCTGGCCCGCCGGCGCCCTCAGCCACCACCCACTGCGGCCGCCGCCGCAGGTGCGGCCGGTGCAGCCCGGCGATGCACCGCGGCTGGCGCGCTACGTGGAGGGCCTGTCGCCCGCCTCGCAGCAGCTGCGCTTCCATGGGGTGGTGCGCGGCTGCACACCGGACCTGCTGGCGCTGCTGGCCGGCACCGACGGCCGCCACCAGCGGGTGCTGGTGGCCAGCCTGCGGGTGGACGGCGGCGAGTGCCTGGTGGGGGAAGCGCGCTACGTGGTGGACGCCAGTGGCCGGGTGGCGGAATTCGCCATCTCGGTGGCCGATGCCTGGCGCGGCACCGGCGTGGCCACGCGGCTGATGGAGCGGCTGCTGCAGCAGGCCGCCGACGACGGGCTGCACTGGCTCCACGGCCAGGTGCTGGGCCACAACGGCCGCATGCTGGCCTTCCTGCAGCGCATGGGCTTCACGCTCGACGTGGGCGGCTGGGAGCGGGAAGAGGCGGCCGCCAGCCCGCTGGTGCGGGTGGAGCGCAGCATCCCCGCCGCGCCGCGGGCGCCCGCGCGCTGGGCCCGTCAGCCGGCGGTGGCCGGCCAGGCCGCCCGGTACGGCGCGCTCTGGGCCTGGAGCCACTGGCTGAAGGCCGCCAGGGCGAGGCGCTGGGTGGGCGCCTGAGGGTAGATGAGGTAGTACGAGCGGTCGCTGATCCACTCGAAGGGCACCACCTGGCGCAGGGTGCCGGCGGCCAGATCGTCCTCGATCAACAGCCGCGGAATCAGCGCCACGCCCAGGCCGTGCACGGCCGCCTTGGCCAGCATCGAGAACAGCTCCATGCGCGGCCCGGCCATGTCGTGGGGGGCGGTCACCCCTTGCGCGGCGAACCACTGCCGCCAGGCATGTGGCCGCGTGCTGGCCTGCAGCAAGGTGTAGCCCGCCAGATCGGCCGGGGCCAGGTCGCCCGGTATCAGCTGCGGGCTGGCCACTGCCACCATGGCCTCGTGCATCAGCAGCTGCGCTTCGGTGCCCGGCCAGCCCGCCGGGCCGGCGTAGATCGTGGCGTGCAGCGTGCTGTCGTCGAACAGGAAAGGCCGGGTGCGCGGCACCAGGTGCAGCGTGATGCCCGGATGCTGGCGCTGGAAGTCGGGCAGCCGCGGCACCAGCCACTGGGTGGCGAAGGTAGGCACCACGCCCAGCTCCAGCGAGCCGCCGAGGCCGCCCTTGGCCATCACCTCCAGCGTGTCGCGTTCCACGTCGTCCAGCCGGTCGCGCACGCTGCGGCTGTAGTTGACGCCGGCCTCCGTCAGCACCACGCCGCGGCGGGTGCGGCGGAACAACTTGACGCCGACGAAGTCTTCCAGCGTGGCGATCTGGCGGCAGACGGCGCTTTGCGTCACCGCCAGCTCGTCGGCCGCGGCGGTGAAGCTCTGGTGCCGGGCGGCGGACTCGAACGCCGCCAGGGCACCCAGCGAGGGGATCTTTCTGCGCAGCATGGCCGGCACTCCAGAGTTTTCGGAGTGCATGTTACGCACATGTGCTTGCACACAAGTCGTTTGCCCTGCGCCGGTTTGGGGCGTAGATTCCGGTCAGGTCCAACCGCATCACGAGAGACAACGAAATGACTTCTTCGAACACCCGCGCCAGCTTCCACTGGGACGACCCGCTGCTGCTGGACCAGCAGCTGACCGATGACGAACGCTCGGTGCGCGACGCCGCCCGGGCCTACTGCCAGGACCGCCTGGCCCCGCGGGTGCTGGAAGCCTTCCGCCACGAAAAGACCGATCCGGCCATCTTCCGCGAGATGGGCGAGCTGGGCCTGCTGGGCGCCACCATCCCCGAGCAGTACGGCGGCGCCGGCCTCAACTACGTGTGCTACGGCCTGGTGGCACGTGAAGTGGAGCGCGTCGACTCCGGCTACCGCAGCATGATGAGCGTGCAGTCGTCGCTGGTGATGGTGCCGATCAACGAGTTCGGCACCGAGGCGCAGAAGCAGAAGTACCTGCCCAAGCTGGCCCGTGGCGAGTGGATCGGCTGCTTCGGCCTGACCGAGCCCAACCATGGCAGCGACCCCGGCAGCATGATCACCCGCGCCCGCAAGGTGGACGGCGGCTACAGCCTGTCGGGCGCCAAGATGTGGATCACCAACAGCCCGATCGCCGACGTGTTCGTGGTGTGGGCCAAGGACGATGAAGGCGCGATCCGCGGCTTCATCCTCGAGAAGGGCTGGAAGGGCCTGACCGCCCCTGCGGTGCATGGCAAGGTGGGCCTGCGCGCCAGCCTGACCGGCGAGATCGTGATGGACGAGGTGTTCTGCCCCGAGGAAAACGCCTTCCCCGAGGTGCGCGGCCTGAAGGGCCCGTTCACCTGCCTGAACAGCGCGCGCTACGGCATCGCCTGGGGTGCGATCGGCGCCGCGGAAGACTGCTTCCACCGCGCCCGCCAGTACGTGCTGGACCGCAAGCAGTTCGGCCGCCCGCTGGCCGCCAATCAGCTGATCCAGAAGAAGCTGGCCGACATGCTGACCGAGATCAGCCTGGGCCTGCAGGGCGCCCTGCAGCTGGGCCGCATGAAGGACGCCGGCACCGCCGCGGTGGAAGTGACCAGCATCCTGAAGCGCAACAACTGCGGCAAGGCGCTGGACATCGCCCGCCTGGCGCGCGACATGATGGGTGGCAACGGCATCAGCGACGAATTCGGCGTCGCCCGCCACCTGGTGAACCTGGAAGTGGTGAACACCTACGAAGGCACGCACGACGTGCATGCGCTGATCCTGGGCCGGGCCATCACCGGCATCGCCGCGTTCTCCTGAAGCCTGGGTCAGGCTGCGGGCACCTTCGGGCTGCCCGCGCGACCCACGCGCGGCGGCGGTGTGTCCGCCCAATCGGCATGGAAGGTATTGCGGCCTTGCGCCTTGGCGCGGTAGAGCGCGCGGTCGGCGCGCTCCAGCAGCATCTGCGGCGTGTCCAGCCGCTGCGACAGCGCAATGCCGATGCTGGCGCCCACCACCACCGGTGACAGGCCGGGGCCCAGGGCCATCGGCTCGGTCATCGCGCCCAGCAGCTTGCGCGCCACGCACACCGGGTCCACCCGGCCGGGCACGCAGCCGCCGTCGGGCTGCACCTGCGGGCTGCTGCCTTCCAGCAGCACCACGAATTCATCGCCCGCCAGCCGGGCCACCCCGTCGCTTTCGCGCACCACGCTGCGCAGCCGGCGCGCAAACTCGCGCAGCACCGCATCGCCGGCAGCATGGCCGTGGACATCGTTCACCGCCTTGAAGCGGTCCAGGTCCATGAACAGCAGCGCCAGCGGCTCGCCGCGGCGGCGAGCCCGGGCCAGGGCGCCCGCCAATTGGTCGTCCAGCGCGCGGCGGTTGGGCAGGCCGGTGAGCGCATCCGTCACCGCCAGCTCGGCCAGGCGCTCCTCGGCCAGCTTCTGCGGCGTCAGGTCGGTCACCAGCACATAAACACCGGCCACCTGGCCCTGGGTGTCGTGGTGGGGCACGTACACCGTCTGCATGAAGCGGCGCTGCCCCTGCAGCACCAGGTCTTCCTGGAACAGCTGCCGCTGGCCGGCCAGCGCAGCCAGGAAGCGCGGCAGCCGGTTGGCGTACCAGGTCTCGCCGAGCACGTCGGCCATCGGCCGGCCCACGATCACCTCGGGCGCCAGCCCGAACCAGTGCTCGTAGGTGCGGTTGACGAAGCGGTAGCGCTGCTCAGTGTCGATGTAGCCGATCAACACCGGCAGGTTGTCGGCAATCTCGTGCAGCCGGTGCTCGCTGTCAGCCAGCGCGGCGGTGCGCTCCTGCACGCGCTGCTCCAGCTCGGTGTGCAGGGCACGCAAGTCGGCCTCGGCCTGGCGGCGGGCGGTGATGTCTTCCACCACCGAGATGAAGTGCAACGGCCGGCCTTCGCGCCGCACCAGAGTGACGGTGAGGCTGCCCCACAGCAGGCTGCCGTCGGGGCGCAGGTAGCGCTTTTCCAGCGTGTAGTGGTCGGCATCGCCGGCCAGCAGCCGCGCCACATGGCCGATGTCGACGGCCACGTCGTCGGGGTGGGTGACGTCGGGGAAGGTGAGGGCGAACAGCTCCTGCGGGCTGCGCTGCAGGATGCTGCACAGCTTGGCATTGATGCGCAGCCAGCGGCCGTCCAGGCCCACCAGGGCCATGCCCACCGGCGCCGATTCGAAGGTGGCGTGGTACAGCGCCTCGCTGGCGGTCACCACCTGGGCATGGGCTTCGGCCAGACGGCGCGCGCACAGCGCGGCCTCGCGCTGCAGCAGGTCGCGGCGGATGATGCTGGCCAGCTCCTGCAGCGTCTGCAGTTCGTCGCCGTCGAAGCCATGCGGCTGGCGGCCGATCACGCAGAGGGTGCCCAGCGCATGGCCTTCGGCGCTGCGCAGCGGCACGCCGGCATAGGCCCGGATGCCGGGCTCGCCGGTCACCAGCGGGTTGTCGGCAAAGCGGGGGTCGTCCAGCGCGTCGGGCACCACGAAGGGCGCGTCCTCGTGCAGCGCGTGGGCGCAGAAGGCCACGTCGCGCGGCGTGCCGCCCACCCCGGGCAGCCCGGTGGCGGCCCGGAACCACTGGCGGTCCTCGCCCACCATCGACACCAGCGCGATGGGCATGCGCAGCAGCCGGGCTGCCAGCCGGGTGATGGCCTCGAAGCCGGGATCGACCGCTTCGTCCAGCAGGTCGAGCGCCCTCAGCAGGGCCAGGCGCGCAGGTTCGTCAGGGGTGGGGGGAGCTACCAGCATGCCGGGTTCCAGTGCGGCGCCGGGTTGGGGAAGGGCGGCGCCGCCGTGTGGCGATTGGACCGCGCCGGCAGCGCGGCCAGGGCCGGAAATGCGCCGGCTTTCGGGCCCAGTTCCGGTGCCACGCGGCGTCGGACCCGGCGCTTCAGCGATGCCGTGCCACGGTCTGGCTCGGCGTTTCGCCGAACTTGTGCCGGTAGTGGCGTGAGAATTCGCCCAGGTGGGTGAAGCCGAAGCGCAGCGCGGTGTCGGTCACCGGCGCCGCTTCGGCGCCGCCGGCGATCAGGGCCTCGCGCACGCGGTCCAGCCGCTGCTCGCGCAGCCAGCGCATCGGGCCGCAGCCATGACTGCGCTGGAAGGCTGCCTGCAGGGTGCGCAGCGGCACACCGCAGGCCAGCGCCAGGCCGGAGGCGGTCAGCGGCTCGGCCAGATGGGCCCGCATGTGGTCCTGGGCGCGTCGCACGCAGGCCGGCGGCGCGGCGCCGGCGGTGGGCAGCAGCTGGCCCTGCTGGTCATGGGCCAGCTGCGTCAGCAGGGTCAGCACCACCATGTCCTGGACGCGGGCCAGCAGGTGCGTACCGGCCCCGGGGCGGCCGGCACCCGGCAGGCTGCGCGCCAGCAGCTGCAGCACCGGTTGCAGCGCCTGCCAGCCAGGGCCATCGGTGCGCAGGGCCGAGTCGAAGGTCAGTGTGCGCGGCAGCGGTCGTCCCGCCAGGGCCTGCCAGCCGTTTTCCACGGCCTGGCGGTCGACCCGCAGCAGTACCTGCTCGAAGTCGCTCTGGCTCTGGAAGTGGAAGCGCTGGCTGGGGCTGACCACCGCCGCTTGCAGCGGCGTGACGGTGTGGCGCCAACGGTCGAGGCTGAACTCGGCGCAACCCCGCGTGGGCATGCTGAGCAGGTAGTAGCCGCTGAGGCGGTCCGGGTCCACGGCCACCGGTGCACCCCAGCGCAGCCGCATCAACGAGAGCTCGCCCAAGGGCAGGTGGTCCAGACGCGCGTCAAGCGGGTTGCGGGTACCCACCACCGACAGGCTGTGCGGGCTGAGCGCCCGTGCCGAGCACTCGCGGATCTCGTCCAGATCGCGGGTCTGGAAGACGCGGGCGCGGTCGAAGTCGAGCGCGGCGAAGGTCGGCAGTGCAGAAGGTGCCATCGGCGGAGCTTGCTGACGAAGGCCAGAGGCCAAGCAACAAGGATTCCACCTGCTGGCGCCCCTGGCGTCAACGCTGCAAACCATGGTGCATGGCATGCGTAGACCCGACGGCGGCTGCGCGCAACCGATAGCGGGGCTGCGGGCGCGAACGGACGATGACTGCACGATCAACCCCATCAAAGAAACACCATGCGAATCGTTCTGGTGCACGGCAGCTGGCACACCGGCGCTGAGTGGGCCCCCGTGGCCGCCGCTCTGCGCGCCGCGGGCCACGAAGTGCACACGCCCACAGTGGCTGGCCACGGCCACGGCGTGGACAAATGTGTCGACCATGCGCAATGCACGCAGTCCATCGTGGACTACCTGCAGGAGCATGCGCTGACCGACGTGGTGCTGCTGGGCCACAGCTACGGCGGCACCATCATCTGCAAGGTGGTGGAGGCGGTGCCCGAGCGCATTGCCCGCCTCGTGTTCTGGAACGCCTTCGTGCCGCGCGATGGTGAGTCGCTGCTAGACAACGTGCCGCCGCACTACCGCAGCCTGTTCCAGTCGCTGAGCGAGGCCAGCCCCGACGGCAGCGTGACGATGCCTTTCCAAGTCTGGCGCGAAGCCTTCGTCAACGACGCCGACCTGGCCGAGGCACAGCGCACCTACGCGCTGCTGTCGAGCGAGCCGTTCCAGCCGATGGCCGACAAGCTTGACCTGAAGAAGTTCTACAGCCTGACGACGCCCCGCAGCTACATCAACGCCACCGAGGACATCGCGCTGCCGCCGGGTGAGTGGGGTTGGCATCCCCGCATGTCCGGTCGGCTGGGCCTGTACCGGCTGGTGCAGTTGTCGGGCAGCCACGAGGTGATGTTCACGGCCCCCGAACGCCTGGCGCGCGCCATCGAGGAGGCCGGCCGTGATTGATGCCCTGACACGCGCGTTCTCGTCACCCCTGCCCGGGCTGGGTCTGGTGCTGGCCGCCGCATGCGGCAGCAGCCTGGCGGCCGAGGGCGGCGGCTCCGCCTATCCCTCGGGCGTGGAAACCTGGCTGGCGGGCGCCGTGCCCCCGCCGGGCCACTACCTGCTGATGTACGGCAACAGCTACCGGGCCGATACCTTACGCGACGGCCGGGGCGACAGCGTGCCTGTGCGCTTCCGGCTCGGCGTCGATGGGGTGACGCCGCGCTACGTGTGGTCCACGCCCATGGCGCTGGGCGGTGGCAATCTGGTGCTGCAGGCCCTGCTGCCGCTGCTGCACATCAAGGCCGAAGTGGCCGGCGCCAGCCAGTCCACGTCGGGCCCGGGTGACCTGGCGCTCGGGGCTGCGGTGGCTTGGCACCACTCGCCCGTGCTGCACAGCGTGGCAGGTGCCAACATCATCCTGCCGACCGGCTCCTACGACGCCGCCGACCTGGTCAACCTGGGCCGGCACTACACCACCCTGCAGCCCACCTATGCGGTGTCGCGGGTCGACGCGGCCGGCCTGAATGCGGACCTCAAGCTCACGCTCAACCTGAACGGCCGCAATAGCGACACCCGGTATCGCACCGGCACCGAGCTGTTTGCCGACTACGCGCTGGGCTGGGGTGTGGGCGGCGGCTGGGTGCTGGGGATGGGCGGCCACGTTCGCACGCAGTTGCAGGACGACCGCCAGGACGGCGTGAGCGTGGACGACAGCCGCACCCGCAGCTGGTCCATAGGCCCGTCGGTCAAGTACGAGACGAAGCAGGGGTGGTTCATCGCCGCCAGGTGGCAGCAGGACCAGGGCGTGCGCAACGGCCCGCAGGGCCACACGCTGTGGATCAAGACGGTGCTGCCCCTGTGACCGCGCCAGCACCATCGTCTTGATGCGTTCTTGATACCGCCCAGCCCAATCTCTACGCCATCTTGATGTACCGATTCCTAACCTGGGGGCCTGCAACAAGGACCCTGGAGGAATCGTGGATCTTGTCTTTCTGATCGGCGCCGTCGCGCTGTTCGGCGCCATGCTTGGCATGGTGGCCGGCTGCGATCGGCTGGGAGCGCGCGCATGAGCTGGCTGTATTGGCTGGCCGGCGCGTCGTCGCTGGCCCTGCTTGTCTATCTCACCTATGCCCTGCTGCGGGCCGAGGAGTTCTGATGGACGTGCAAGCCTGGACCCTGCTCGGGGTCTTCCTCGTCGTGCTGGTGCTGCTGGCCTGGCCGCTGGGCCGCTGGCTCACCGCCGTGGCCGAAGGCCGGCTGCCGCGCTGGATGGCGCCGCTGGTGGCCCTGGAGAACGGCCTGTACCGGCTGGCCGGCGTGGACCCGCAGGCCAGCATGGGCTGGAAGGCCTATGCCGTGGCGCTGCTGTGCTTCAACGCGCTGGGCTTCGTGGCGGTGTATGCGCTGCAGCGCCTGCAGGCCGTGCTGCCGCTCAACCCGGCCGGCCTGCCGGCCGTCAGCGCCGATTCGTCGTTCAACACCGCGATCAGCTTCGTCAGCAACACCAACTGGCAGGGCTACGTGGGTGAAGCCACGATGAGCTACCTCACCCAGATGGTGGCGCTGGCCGGCCAGAACTTCTTATCGGCGGCCACCGGCATCGTGGTGGTGATCGCGCTGATCCGCGGCTTCGCGGCGCGCTCGACCAACGGCATCGGCAACTTCTGGGTCGACGTCACCCGCGTCACCGCCTACGTGCTGGTGCCGCTGTCGGTGGTGTTCGCGGTGTTCCTGGTCAGCCAGGGCGTGATCCAGAACTTCTCGCCCTACCAGGAGGCCACCACGCTGGAAGTCACCCGCTACCAGCAGCCGAAGGTGGACGCCGCCGGCCAGCCCGTGCTCGACGCCCAGGGCGCGCCGGTGATGGAGGACAAGACCAGCAGCACCCAGACCCTGCCGATGGGCCCGGTGGCTTCGCAGGAGGCCATCAAGATGCTGGGCACCAACGGTGGCGGCTTCTTCAATGCCAACTCGGCCCACCCGTACGAGAACCCGACGCCGCTGTCCAACTTCTTCCAGATGCTGGCCATCTTCCTGATTCCGACGGCACTGGTGTTCATGTTCGGCCGCATGGTGGGCGATGTGCGCCAGGGCTGGGCGCTGCTGGCCGCGATGACGGCGATCTTCGTCGTCTCGGTGGTGGTGGTGACGGTGCAGGAGCAGCAGGGCAACCCGCTGCTGACGCCGCTGGGCGTCGACCAGACCGCCAGCGCGCTGCAGCCGGGCGGCAACATGGAAGGCAAGGAGGCGCGCTTCGGCATCACCGCCACCAGCCTGTTCGCGGCCATCACCACCGCGGCCTCGTGCGGCGCCGTCAACGGCATGCACGACTCGTTCACACCGCTGGGCGGCGGCGTGCCGCTGGTGCTGATGCAGCTGGGCGAGGTGGTGTTCGGCGGCGTGGGCACGGGCCTGTACGGCATGCTCATCTTCGCCATCCTCACGGTGTTCATCGCCGGCCTGATGATCGGCCGCACGCCCGAATACCTGGGCAAGAAGATCGAGACCTACGAGATGAAGATGACGTCCATCGCCATCCTCGTCACGCCCACGCTGGTGCTGGCCGGCGCCGCCGTCGCGGTGATGGCCGAAGCCGGCAAGGCCGGCATCGCCAACCCGGGCGCGCACGGCTTCTCCGAGATCCTGTACGCCTTCACCTCGGCGGCCAACAACAACGGCAGCGCCTTCGCGGGCCTGTCGGCCAACACGCCCTTCTACAACACGCTGCTGGGCATCGCGATGTGGCTGGGCCGCTTCGGCGTCATCGTGCCGGTGCTGGCCATTGCCGGCGCGCTGGCGGGCAAGAAGCGCATGGCCGTGACCGTCGGCACGCTGCCCACCCACGGCCCGCTGTTCGTCTTGCTGCTCATCGGCACCGTGGTGCTGGTCGGCCTGCTGAACTACGTCCCCGCGCTGGCCCTGGGCCCGGTCGTCGAGCACCTGATGCTGTGGTATCCGAAGTGAGCCGCAGCCTGGACAAACCCATGAACAACGCCAAGTCGTTTTCCCTTCTTGATCCCGCCCTGGTGCGGCCGGCCGTGGTGTCGGCCTTCGGCAAGCTGGACCCCCGGGTGCAGTGGCGCAACCCGGTGATGTTCGTCGTCTACGTCGGCAGCATCCTCACCACCGTGCTGTGGCTGCAGGCGCTGGCCGGGCAGGGCGAGGCACCGCAGGGCTTCATCCTGGCCATCGCGCTGTGGCTGTGGTTCACCGTGCTGTTCGCCAACTTCGCCGAGGCCATGGCCGAAGGCCGCAGCAAGGCCCAGGCCTCGTCGCTGCGCGGCATGAAGCGCAAGACCATCGCCAAGGTGCTGAACCAGCCGCGCCACGGTTCTTCCTGGCATCCGCAGGAAGCCGAGGAACTGCGCAAGGGCGCCGTGGTGCTGGTGGAAGCCGGCGACACCATCCCGCTGGACGGCGAGGTGATCGAGGGCGTGGCCTCGGTGGACGAAAGCGCCATCACCGGCGAATCGGCCCCGGTCATCCGCGAGTCGGGCGGCGACTTCGCCTCGGTCACCGGCGGCACGCGCGTGCTGTCGGACTGGCTGGTGGTGCGCATCAACGTCAACCCGGGCGAATCGTTCCTGGACCGCATGATCTCGATGGTGGAGGGCGCCAAGCGCCAGAAGACGCCCAACGAGATCGCGCTGACCATCCTGCTGGTGGCGCTGACCATCGTGTTCCTGGTGGTCACGGTCACGCTGCTGCCGTATTCGCTGTTCAGCGTCGGCGCGGCGGGCTCGGGCCAGCCGGTCACGGTGACGGCGCTGATCGCGCTGCTGGTGTGCCTGATTCCCACCACCATCGGCGCGCTGCTGTCGGCCATCGGCGTGGCGGGCATGAGCCGCATGATGGCGGCCAACGTCATCGCCACCTCGGGCCGCGCGGTGGAAGCCGCCGGCGACGTGGACGTGCTGCTGCTGGACAAGACCGGCACCATCACCCTGGGCAACCGCCAGGCCTCGGCCTTCGTGCCGGCCAGCGGCGTCACCGAGCAGGCCCTGGCCGATGCGGCGCAGTTCGCCTCCATGGCCGACGAAACGCCCGAGGGCCGCAGCATCACCGTGCTGGCAAAACAAAAGTTCAGCCTGCGCGAACGTGAACTCGCCGGCCAGCAGACCACTTTCGTGCCCTTCACCGCGCAAACGCGCATGAGCGGCGTGGACGTGCAGCAGCCCGACGGCAGCGTGCGCCAGCTGCGCAAGGGCGCGGGCGAAGCCATCCGCCGCCATGTCGAGTCGCTGGGCGGCAGCTTTCCGGCCGACGTGCAGAAGGCCACCGACGACGTGGCCCGCAAGGGCAGCACGCCGCTGGTGGTGGCCGACGGTGCCCGCGTGCTGGGCGTGGTGGAGCTCAAGGACATCGTCAAGGGCGGCATCAAGGAGCGCTTTGCCGAGCTGCGCCGCATGGGCATCAAGACGGTGATGATCACCGGCGACAACCGCCTGACGGCGGCGGCCATCGCGGCCGAGGCCGGCGTGGACGACTTCCTGGCCGAGGCCACGCCCGAGGCCAAGCTGAAGATGATCCGCGACTACCAAGCCGAAGGCCGCCTGGTGGCCATGACCGGTGACGGCACCAACGACGCGCCCGCGCTGGCCCAGGCCGACGTGGCGGTGGCGATGAACACCGGCACCCAGGCCGCCAAGGAAGCCGGCAACATGGTGGACCTGGACAGCAACCCCACCAAGCTGCTGGAGATCGTCGAGACCGGCAAGCAGCTGCTGATGACCCGCGGCTCGCTGACCACCTTCTCGATCGCCAACGACGTGTCGAAGTACTTCGCCATCATCCCGGCGATGTTCGTCAGCACCTATCCGCAGCTGTCGGCGCTGAACGTGATGCAGCTGGCCACGCCGCAGTCGGCCATCCTGTCGGCGGTGATCTTCAACGCCATCGTCATCGTCTTCCTGATCCCGCTGGCGCTCAAGGGCGTGGCCTACCGCGCCGTCGGCGCCGCCGCGCTGCTGCGCCGCAACGTGCTGATCTACGGCCTGGGCGGGCTGCTGGTGCCCTTCATCGGCATCAAGCTCATCGACCTGCTGCTGACCGCGCTGCACCTCGTCTAACAAGGACCTGCCATGACTTCTCCCGTTCGCCCCGTGCTGGTGGTGTTTGCCGCGCTCACCCTGCTCACCGGCGTGGCCTATCCCGTCGCCGTCACCGGCGTGGCCCAGGCGCTGATGCCACAGCAGGCTGCAGGCAGCCTGCTGCTGCGCGATGGCCAGCCGGTGGGCTCCAGCCTGATCGGCCAGAGCTTCACCGAGCCCAAATACCTGTGGGGCCGCCCGTCGGCCACCGGCACGCTGCCCAATAACGGCCTGGCCTCCGGCGGCTCCAACCAGGGCCCGCTGAACCCGGCTCTGGTGGAGGCGGTCAAGGGCCGCGTCGAGGCCCTGCGTGCCGCCGACCCCGGCAACACCGCGCCGGTGCCGGTGGACCTGGTCACTGCCTCGGGCAGCGGCCTGGACCCGCACATCAGCGTGGCCGGTGCCAACTACCAGGCCGCGCGCATCGCCAAGGCCCGCGGCCTGCCGCTGGACAAGGTGCAGCAGGTGATCGCTGCCCACACCCAGCAGCCACAGTTCGGCTTCCTGGGTGAGCCGCGCGTGAACGTGCTGCAGGTGAACCTGGCGCTGGACGCGCTGGCAGGCTGACGATGAGCGAAGCCGCCCGGCCCGACCCCGACGCGCTGCTGGCGCAGATCCAGCAGGAGGAGGCGCAGCAGGGCCGCGGCCGGCTGCGCATCTACTTCGGCTCATCGGCCGGCGTGGGCAAGACCTACGCCATGCTGGTGGCTGCCCGCAAGCTGCTGGCCGAGGGCGTGGACGTGCTGGCCGGCGTGGTGGAAACCCACGGCCGCAGCGAGACGGCCGCGCTGCTGGAAGGCCTGCCGATGCTGCCGCCGACGCAGGTGAACTACCGCGGCCGCCAGCTGCAGGAGTTCGACCTCGACGGCGTGCTGGCGCGCCGCCCGGCCCTGGTGCTGGTGGACGAGCTGGCGCACTCCAACGTGGCCGGCTCGCGCCACGCCAAGCGCTGGCAGGACGTGGAGGAACTGCTGGCCGCCGGCATCGACGTGTACAGCACGCTCAACGTGCAGCACCTCGAAAGCCTGAACGACGTGGTGGGTGGCATCACCGGCGTGGTGGTGCGCGAGACGCTGCCTGACACCTTCTTCGACAAGGCCGACGAAGTGGTGCTGGTGGACACCACCGCCGACGAGCTGATCGAGCGCCTGGCCGCCGGCAAGGTGTACCTGCCCCACCAGGCCGAGCGGGCGGCCAACCACTTCTTCCGCAAGGGCAACCTGATGGCCCTGCGCGAGCTGGCACTGCGCCGCACCGCCGACCGCGTGGAAGACGACGTGCAGGCCTACCGCAGCGACCGCGCCATCAACCAGGTATGGAAGACCGAAGGCGCGCTGCTGTGCTGCATCGGCCCGCAGCCCGGCGCCGAGCACGTGGTGCGCAGCGCCGCCCAACTGGCGCAGCAACTGGCCGTGACCTGGCATGCGGTGTACGTGGAAACGCCCGCGCTGCAGCGCCTGGACGGGCGCCGCCGCGAAGGCATCCTGCAGACGGTGAAGCTGGCGCAGGACCTGGGCGCCAGCGTGGCGGTGCTGTCGTCACGCCGCGTGGCGCAGACGCTGGTGGCCTATGCACGGCAGCACAACCTCTCCAAGCTGGTGCTGGGGCATGCGCAGCCACCGCGCGGCCTGCCGGCCTGGTGGCCCCGGCGCACGCTGGGCCCGGCGCTGACGGCGCTGGCCCCCGACATCGACCGCATCGAGGTGGGCGAATCCAGCCGCGGCCGGCCGCGGCCGCCGCGCCCCCCCACGGCGCAGGAGAGGGAAGGGCAGGTGGCCCAGGCGCTGCGCCGCTACGGCCTGGCCCTGGGCGCCTGCGCGGCCACCACGCTGCTGACGCATGCGCTGGTGCCGTACTTCGACCTGGCCAACATCGTGATGGTCTTCCTGCTCACCGTGGTGGGTGTGGCGGTGTGGCTGGGGCGCGGGCCGGCGGTGCTGGCGGCCTTTCTCAACGTGGGCGCGTTCGACTACTTCTTCGTTGCGCCGCACCTGTCCTTCGCCGTCTCCGACGTGCAGTACCTGCTGACCTTCGGCGTCATGCTGGTGGTGGGCCTGGTCACCGGCCAGCTGACCGCCGGCCTGCGCTTCGAGGCGCGGGTGGCCCGCCACCGCGAGGCGCGTTCACGCGCGCTGTTCGAGGCGGCGCGCGACCTGTCCAACATGCTGACGCAGGAGCAGGCCGTGGAAGTGGCCTGCGCGGTCATCGCCCGCGAGTTCCGCGCCGAGGTGGCCATCTACGTGCTGGACCTGAAGGAGCGGCTGCAGGCGCCCGCCGGCGACGGCAACGGCCTGGACCTGGGCACCGCGCAATGGGCGCTCGACCACCACCAGGCCGCCGGCCTGGGCACCGACACGCTGGCCGGCAGCCCCTGGCTGTACCTGCCGCTCAAGGCCACGATGCGCTCACGCGGCGTGCTGGCGGTGCGCCCGCAGGAGCCGCGCTACCTGCTGGTGCCCGAGCAGCGCCAGCAGCTGGAAACCTTCGCGGCGCTGACGGCGATGGCACTGGAACGTGTGCACTACATCGACGTGGCGCAGGGCGCCACCGTGCAGATGGAATCGGAGCGGCTGCGCAACTCGCTGCTGGCCGCGCTGTCGCACGACCTGCGCACGCCGCTGGCCGCGCTGGTGGGCACCGCGCAGACGCTGGCCGCCAGCCAGCCGCCGCTGAGCACCGAGCAGACGGCCCTGGCCGCCAGCCTCGGCGACAAGGCGATGCGCATGGCCGACATGGTGACCAACCTGCTGGACATGGCGCGCATCCAGACCGGCGAGATCCGGCTGCGGGTGGAGTGGCAGTCGATGGAGGAGATCGTCGGCGGTGCGCTGGCCGTGCAGGCCGCGGTACTGGAAGGGCGCCCGGTGCAGGCCACGGTGGACGACGACGTGCCGCTGGTGGCCTGCGACGCGGTGCTGATCGAGCGGGTGCTGGCCAACCTGCTGGAAAACGCCGCCAAGTACACCCCCGCCGGCTCACCGGTGGAAGTGGACGTGCGCGCCGTGGCGCAGGAGGTGCTGGTGCGTGTGCGCGACCACGGCCCCGGCGTGCCCCGTGGCCGCGAGGAAGCCATCTTCGAGAAATTCACCCGCGGCGCCGCCGAATCGGCCACACCGGGCGTGGGCCTGGGCCTGGCCATCTGCCGCGCCATCGTCCAGGCCCACGGCGGCCGCATCTGGGTGGAGCCGGCAGCGCCGCAGGGCGCGGCCTTCGTCTTCAGCCTGCCGCGCGGCACGCCGCCCACGCTCGACCCTGCCGTCGATGCCCAGGCCGCGCGCGATGCGGCAGCGGACTGCCGCGGGCCACTCAAGCCGTGATGCCGAAGATCAGCCGGTAGCCACCCACCAGCAGGCAGGCCCCGAAACCGACGAGCCTGAGCCCCACCGCAAACCTGTAGGCCAGAGGGTTGCGGGACGAGGACGCCAAATCGAAGAACAAGCTACCGCCCGACTGGCTTCGCCTGGTCCAGGTGAAATACAGGCCCCAGGCGCCCAGCGCCGTCACGATCAGGTTTGCCAGCATGCGAGCGCCCTCCGCCGCGCACTGTGCCGCAAAGTCCCGGCCGAGCCCAGGCCGGGATCATTCCGTGCCGCGTCGCGGCGGCACGACCTGCACCGTCTGCGGCACGATCTGACCGTTGACCAGGGTGGGCGTCACCAACTGCACGGCGCCACCACGTGGGCGGACTTCGGCTGCGCGGCTCAGGCTGCTGGCGTCGGCCACGACAGGAAGCGCCGCGGAAGCGGTTCGCGCCACGCGCGTCCCCGTCAAGGTGTTCACGACCGCAATCTCGCCGGCAGCACCCCGTGTGCTCGCGTACCGCCGTTCGTCCTGCATGAGCATTTCCCGCGGCGTCATTCGGTAAGTGACCACACGGCCAGGCTGGGCCAGCACCGTGAAGGTGATGTGGGCGAGGGTGACGGTGCCGATGGGGTTGGCCGTGGCATCCAGGCTGACCGTCCCGATTTCCACCCTGCCGTCCAACTTGCGGGCGGCCACCGTCCGGCGGCTGCCGTCCGCGGCCGACAGCGCCACCTCCTTGACCGCCAGTTCGCCCGGCACGTAGCTCACATCGACGATCGAGGCTCCGAAGACATTGGCACCGCTGAAAAGCTGCACCTCCACGGTGACGTCAGAGCCGCTTACGCCGCTGACCGACGGCGCCTTGGCGAATACGTCACCGACGAACTGCGCGTGTGCAGCCGGCGTCGCCCACCACAACGCGCCAACCAGCATCAAAGGGCGAAGATTCATCACTGCACCTCGATCACGAAAGTCTTGACTGCACCTGGCACCAGGTCGGTACCGCTTGTCGCATCGCCCGACACGATCCGCGCCCCGCTGATCGAGATGTAGTAGGTGCCGATGCCGTCCGGCGCCGCGCGGCCGAGCATCTGCACGGTGTGCAGACCGGCGGACAGCTCTATCGTGCGCGAGACCGACCGCACGGGCACGTTGCTCGACAACACGCTGGTGCCGTCGACCACCACCTCGTAAATGTCGTCCAGGGCCGTGCCGTTGTCGCCCATGGTGAAGGTCACCGGGGTGGCGGCGCAGTTCACCTCGGCCTGGGCCTTCAATGGCTCGCCGCAGAAGTCCTTCTGGGCATTGAAGGTGTAGGCGTTCTGACTGCTGGTGCCTTTGGCAGGGCAGGTGAAGCTGCCCGTGTTGCCGCTGCCGGTGACCAGTGCCGCGGTGGCGCCGGTCAAGGCACTCTTCGTGTTGATCAGCGGGTTGCACAAGCCCCCGGAGGGGCAGAGGGCCTGAGCCGCCGCCCCGACCGCGATGTCCAGCGATGACTTGGAGATGGCGGTGGAAGTGGCGGATCGCAAGCTGGTCAGGAACGTGTTCAGGAAGTCGCCGCCCAGTATCTCGAACGCCTTCTTCACCAGCATCACCCCGGTGTTCTTGGTCAGCAACCGGCCGATGATGCGGTCCGCGAGTTTTTCGGTGATGCGCTGCGCCCCCAGGCTGCCGCCCAGCGAGCAAAGCTCGTCGAAACCGAAGACGTTCAGTCGGGCCGTCAGCGTCGACGACTCACCGACGCCGATGCGGGTCGGCGATGCGGTCAAGGACAGGTCCGCGTCCACACCGCCCACGATCGAGCCGATGGTGGCCGCGGTCTCGATGGCCACCTGCACCTTGCTGCAGGTAGCCACCCACAAGCTCAGCGCAGCCACGTCGATGAGCGGGCCATCCCCCGGAAACAGCACGGCTGCGCCCAGGCCCGCCAGCAGACTCGTGCAGCCGATCTGCGTGATGAACGAGGCGTTGTCCAGCACGCTGGCGATGGTCTTGAGCGGGCAGAACGCAGCCAGCGCCGCGTCGCAGGCGGTGTCAGCCGCCGAGGCGATGCTGGCGCCCATCGCCTTGCGCAACGCCGCCGAGGCTGGCGTGGTCGTCTGGGTCGCGGGACTGCGCAGCAGCGCGATGGCTGCAGGAAGATCCTCGTAGCCATTGGCCTGCAGCGCCGCGGCGAAAACCTGCGCGGCGCGGCGCCCCCCGGGGCCGTTGATCAAGCGGATGAGGATGTCGATCTGCGCCACGCCCTGGCGCTCGCCCGCCAGCGCCACGGTCTTCAGCGTCTGTTGCTCGCTGTCCGTCAGACCGGCTGCGAGCGCCCGGTCGCCGACCCGCAGCGTGTTGTTGATCAGCGCCTGTCGGATGGCCTGCAGCAACTCGGTGACGACCGCTTGAGGATTGGCCACCGGCGCGACGCCGGGCTGAAGGCTTGCACGCAGAACGGCGCGCTCGACCGAGCCCTCCAGCACGGTGATCACCAGCGGCGTGTCGGGCGCCGCGACCACGATGTCGTAAGGCACCATCACGGTCGCGATGCCCGGGACGAAGGAGGTTGGGCGCTGCACGGTGGTCGATCCACTGAAGCGCACCGACAACTCGCTGCCCGGCTTGGCAAAAGCACCCGACCGGATGGTGACGATGGTGCCTGGCCTCAGAACGCGGGGCGAGGTCGACTCGATGTAAGGACTGCCGCTGATCGCTCCCAACAGGATCTGCCTTGCGTCCTCGTCCGACACGGTGCCATCGCGGTCCATGTCGGCTGCGTCCCGCTGGGTCTGCGTGAACGTCTTGTTGGCGCCTGCGACGAATCGATAGGTGCGCATGGCATCCACCAGGGTGATGCCTCCGGAGGCGTCGATATCGCCTGGCCGAGCGGGTATGCGCAACGCAGATGGCGCTTGCCCATTGGCCTGCAGCACCGTCACGGTGACCCCGGACTCGATGACCGCGCCATTGCTGAGCCGCACGGCCAGACCGACCGAGTAGATGCCTGGCGCAGCCAGCGACCGGCTGACCTGTGCGCCGTCCGCGGTCGTGCCGTCCGGCAAGTACCAGCGGAATCGCGGCGAAGGATCGTTGAAGCCACGCAAGACCGCCTTCAGGACGAAGCCCTCGTTGGCTGCAACGATGGGTTTGTCAACCGAGGCTTCAACGTTGGAGGCCAGGATGGACGAGGAGGGCGGTGGCACCGCGGCACCGAGCCTGGCGGTCAGGAGATTCAAGTCCTTCAACCCGATGGTGCCGTCGTCGTCGAAATCCGCGCGCGGATCACAGGCCGCTGGCTTGCCGAAGCACTGCCGAAGGACGAAGGAGTCGAGCGTGCTGATCGTGCCGTCGACATTGAGATCGAGCCGTGACAAGGGCACCGTCTGCGCGGCAGCAGCGCCGGCGACCACGACCCCCACCAGGAGCGACGCCAGTCTGAGAAGGCGATGCCACATGGTCACTCCTCCACGGCTGCAGGCGACTGCCCCGCCCGCAACAGGCGCCGGCCTCCCAGCGCCACCAGGGCCACGCCCGCCAGCGCCAGCGTGGACGGTTCCGGCACGTTGAACTGGCTCCGGGGTGTGATGGTCTCGCCGGCCTGGTTGTAGGCAGTGCCGACGGCGTCGATGAGCACCACGTCGTTGGTGAACAGTCGGGTCGATGCGGCGTCGGTCGCCGAGAAGAGGAGGCGTACCAGCTCGCCGTCACTCACCGATGCAGTTCCCAGCAGCTCCAGGAAGTCGAAGCCCAGGACGTCGGGCGCGGTGGTGGCATCGGTGATGGTCGAAGCGACGCTCATGCCTGCCGTCAAGCCGGCCGACACGTTGTCGGTCCACAGCGATGCGCCGTTGAGCGTGAAGAAGTCGCCGGCCGTCGCAGACAGCAGGGTCAGCCCCGCAGTGCTGAAGTTCAGATCAAAGTGGACCGACGCCAGTCCGCCGGAGGCGATGCCCGAGGTCGAAACGACCAGTTCCACACCTGAGCCGACGCCCACGGTGCGTTCGATCGCCGAGAAGGACAGGATCGGTGCGGCAGGCGCCAGCCCGGCACCGAACAGGCAGAGGCAGGCGCACAGCGCCTTGAGCTTGGACATGAACACTCCTTGATGACCAGCGCCGCCCGCCTGTTGCGTCGCGACTGCCGGCCCGAGTGTCATGGCCCTGGAGCGATCACCGTCACCCCTAGAACGCCCTGTGATCGCCCCACGATTGGCACCAGACCCGGTTGGTAGCCTTGCCAACGACCGCGCTTAAGGAGCGCGAAACCTCCATCACTTTTTTTACATAACACACATTGAGCGCCATCCGTAGAGGCCCCCTGCGCTTCTTCCGCTTGGGCGAACACACATTGTCGTCATCAATCGCCGCACCGTTCGCCCACGCCGCGTTGCACACCATGAGCTTCGGCGTGGAGGAGCAATCCGTCAGCAACGTGCCTGAACCCAGCAGCGCCGCACTGCTGCTGCTCGGGCCAAGGGGCGCTGCCTGCGGTGACCGGCCGGTGCTGCACGCGCCGGTCTGTCGACCGGGCTTGAGCCAAGGCTCAGGCCGCGTCGCCGTCGTCCAGGCCGTCGTCATCGCCATAATCGATGTCGTCGGTCTTCGGGATCAGCGGCTTGTCCAGCGGCCGGCAGATGCGGCTGCTCAGGCGGGCCAGGCGCTCGGAGTGCTCGACGGCGCGCAGCACGACGTCGGGATTGACCATCAGCGCGAAGGGATTGGCGGCAGCCGACTTGATCATCGTGAACTCCAGAACGCCGGCGGTGTGCCCGCGATGGAAGAACTTTACGAAGCAGCCGCATCGGGCAACAGTCGTCCCCGGCCCAAAGCAGGCGTCGGAAGAACGCTGACAGCGCCGTCAGCGTTGCAGCGCCTGCAGCCGGGCCGCCAGGTTGTCGCGGTCCTGCGAGCGGGCCATGTCCGCCGCGGTGTAGCCGGCCTGGTTCTTCGCCTTCACGTCCACGCCGCGCGCCAGCAGCAGGTCGACGGTGCGCTCGTCACCGTTGCGGGCGGCCATCATCAGCGGCGTGGTGCCGTTGGGGCTGAGCGCCGACACGTCGCCGCCCTGCGCCAGCATGAACTGCATCATGCGCTGGTCGGGTGCGATGGCCGCATAGTGCATCGGCGACCAGCCCGGCTTGTTCACCTTGGCGCCGCGCTTGACCAGGCGCTGCGCCCAGTCGAGGTAGCCCCGCATCGCAGCCATCATCAGCGGCGTTTCGCCCACCGGGTTCTCGGCGTTCACGTCCAGCTGCGGATGGGCGAACAGCGCCTCGGCCGCCTTCAGCGATTCGTCCTTGAAGGCCAGCGACAGCGCCACCTGACCGCGCGGGTCGCGGGCATTGGGGTCGAAGCCGCGGGCCAGCAGGTCGCGGATGATGTCCGGCGCGTCGATGTTGATCGCGCGGAAGAAGTCTTCGTAGGAGCCGGCGCGCGCGGGCAGCGCGGACAGTCCGGCCAGCGTGGCGGCGCCCGCCAGCAGCAGGCGGCGGCGGGTAGCGGTGAAGGTGTACAGGTCCATGTTCATGCGGCCACGCCGAACAGCCGCTCGAAGTTGTCACTGGTCACGCGGCCGATCTCCTCGGCGCTGCAGCCCTTGAGTTCGGCCAGCTGGGCGGCCACATGGGGCACGTAGGCCGGCTGGTTCACCTTGCCGCGGAAGGGCACCGGCGCCAGGTAGGGGCTGTCGGTCTCGATCAGCAGCCGGTCCATCGGAACCCAGCGCGCCACCTCGCGCAGGTCCTGCGCATTGCGGAAGGTGAGGATGCCCGAGAACGAGATGTAAAAACCCAGGTCCAGCGCCGCGCGCGCCACCTCGGCCGTCTCGGTGAAGCAGTGGAACACGCCGCGCGGGGCCTCGCCCGGGCCGGCGCCCTCCTCCTTCAGGATGGCCAGGGTGTCGTCGCTCGCGCTGCGGGTGTGGATCACCAGCGGCTTGCCCAGCGCGCGCGCCGCGCGGATGTGGGTGCGAAAGCGTTCGCGCTGCCAGGCCATGTCTTCGATGCTGCGGCCGTTCAGGCGGTAGTAGTCCAGGCCCGTTTCACCGATGGCCACCACGCGCGGGCGGCTGCCCAGGTCCAGCAGGTCTTCGTAGCTGGGCTCGCGCAGGCCTTCGGTGTCGGGGTGCACGCCGGCGCTGGCCCAGAAGTTGTCGTACTGCAGCGCCAGCGCATGCACCGCGTCGAACTCTTCCAGCGTGGTGCAGATGACCAGCGCGCGGTCGACCTGGGCCTGCGCCATGGCGGCGCGGATGTCGGGCATGCGCGGGGCGAAGTCGGCCATGCTGAGATGGCAATGCGAATCGACGTACACGGGTCAGATGGTTTGCGTGGGCTTGGCCGATTGCACCGAGGTGCCGAGGATTTCCTCGATCTTCAGCTTCATCACGCGGGTTTTTTCGTCGGTGGGAAAGCGCACGCCCACGCCCTGGGTGCGGCCGCCCGAGGCATTGGCCGGCGTGATCCAACCCACTTTGCCGGCCACCGGGTAGCGCTGCGGGTCGTCGGGCAGCGACAGCAGCAGGTAGATCTCGTCGCCCAGCTTGTAGTCGCGCGTGGTGGGCACGAACAGCCCACCGTCGGAGAACAGCGGCACGTAGGCGGCATACAGCGAGGCCTTGTCGCGGAACACCAGCTGGATCACGCTAGGCCGGCCGCTGGCGGCGGGCGCCGCACCGCTGGCCAAGGGCGTGGGCGAGGTGCCCAGCGTCATCGGCGCGGTGGCCGGTGTGGCAGGGGCGCCAGGCGCAGCGCCTGGGCGTGCAGCGGGTTCGTTCATCGTGCTCAGAGTGTACCGACGCGCCCCCGGCCACCTGCGCGTGGGGCCGGGCTGGCGGCGGGCCAAACGCCACGGCCTTCCAGCACCAGCGATTCGATGAGCAGCGAGGCGTTCCACGGGTGCTCGTCATGCCGCGCGGCGCGGCGCAGGGTGGCCTGCCAGGCGTTGAGCGCCGGCAGCAGCGCGCCCGGCGGCAGCTGCGCGGGCTCGAAGTAGCGCGGCGCGCCGCCCACGGCCACCACGGTCAGGTCGTGGCAGAGCTTTTGCAGCGCGTCGATGGCGCGCGGCAGCGGCCAGGCCGTCAGCGCCGCCGCCTGGCCCGCCCGCAGCGCCTGCGGCAGCCGGCGCCACTGCGCGGCATCGATGCCGGCCTGCAGCATGGCCAGCGCCTCCACCGGCTGCTCGCCGGCGGCGGTGTACAGCACCTCGGGGTCCTGCACGCCCTGCCCGGCCAGCCATTGCAGCGCCATCGCGCGCTCGGGCCGCGGCAGCAGCAGGCGCTGGCAGCGGCTGCGCAGCGTGGGCAGCAGCGCCTCGGGGTCGCTGGAACACAGCAGCAGCTTCAGGTTGCCGGGTGGCTCTTCCAGCGTCTTGAGCAAGGCGTTGGCGGCCACCAGGTTCATCGCCTGCGCGGGGTGGATCACCACCACCTTGCCGCGACCGCGCGACGAGGTCTGCTGGCTCCAGTCGATGGCGGCGCGCACCGCCTCCACCTTGATCTCGCGGCTGGGCTTGGCCTTCTTGGCGTCGCTGTCGCGGGCGCCTTCGCCTTCCATCTGCCAGCCCAGCGGCTCGCGCAGCGCATCGGGGATCAGCAGGTGGAAGTCGGGGTGCATGCGCGCCTGCATCAGGTGGCAGGCGGCGCAGCGGCCGCAGGGGCGCGGGCCGGGCTCGGCCGATTCGCACAGCCAGGCCTGGGCCAGCGCGATGGCCAGCTCGAACTGGCCGACGCCGCCGGGCCCATGCACCAGCGTGGCATGGCCGCGCACGCTGGCCAGGGCCTGATCCAGCACCGGCCGCAGCCAGGGCAAGCCCAATGCGCCGTCGGGGCCGATCACCATGCGCGCTGCTCCAGAACGCGCAGGATGTCCTGCCACACGGCTTCGCGCGGCTGGCTGCTGTCGATGCAGGCAAAACGCTGCGGCGCCGCCTGCGCCCGCGCGGCATAACCGGCACGCACCCGCTCGAAGAAGGCCAGGTCCTGCGCCTCGAAGCGGTCGGGCGCACGCACCGCGGCGCGGCGCTCGGCGGCGGTGGCGGGCGGCAGGTCGAACCACACGGTCAAATCGGGCTGGCGGCCGTGCTGCACCCAGGTTTCCAGCTGGGCCAGCACCGCCAGATCGAAACCGCGGCCGCCGCCCTGGTAGGCGAAGGTGGCGTCGGTGAAGCGGTCGCTCAGCACCCAGGCGCCGCGGGCCAGCGCCGGCTCGATCAGCGTCTGCAGGTGGTCGCGGCGGGCAGCAAACACCAGCAGGGTTTCGGTCAGCGGGTCCATCGGCGCTTCCAGTACCAGGCTGCGCAGCTGCTCGGCCAGCGGCGTGCCGCCGGGCTCGCGCGTCAGCACCACCTCATGGCCACGGGCGCGCAACCAGTCCGCTGCGGCGGCGATGTGCGAGGACTTCCCGGCGCCGTCGATGCCCTCGAAGCTGATGAAGCGACCCGGCGCGGCAGCGGGTGCGGCAGGGACTGAGGATGGAAGGCTCACTTGCTGCTGCGCTGGCGCTGGTACTGGTTGACGGCGCGATTATGGTCGGCCAGGTTGTCGCTGAAGGCGCTGCTGCCATCGCCCCGCGCCACGAAGTACAGCGCCGGCGTGCGGGCCGGCTGCACCGCCGCGCGCAGCGAGGCCAGGCCCGGCATCGCGATGGGCGTGGGCGGCAGGCCGCTGCGCAGGTAGGTGTTGTAGGGCGTGTCGGCCTGCAGGTCACGCTTGCGCAGGTTGCCGTCGAAGGCCGTGCCCAGGCCGTAGATCACGGTCGGGTCGGTCTGCAGCGGCATGCCGATGCGCAGCCGGTTGGTGAACACGCCGGCCACCAGCGGCCGGTCGGCGGCAGTGCCGGTTTCCTTCTCGACGATGGAAGCCAGGATCAGCGCCTGCTCGGGTGTCTTCAGCGGCAGGTCGGGCGCGCGCTGGGCCCACACCTCGGCCAGCCTGCGCTCCATCGCCGCATGCGCGCGCTTGAGCACCGTGAGGTCGCTGACGCCGCGGCTATAGGCATAGGTGTCGGGGAAGAAGCGGCCCTCGGCCGGCACGCCGGGCGCGCCCAGCGCAGCCATCAGCTCGGCATCGCTCATGCCGCGGGTCACAGGCTTGAGCGAGGGCGCGGCTGCCAGCGCCTCGCGGAACTGGCGCAGCGTCCAGCCGTCGATCAGGCGCACGATCTCCAGCAGCTCGTCGCCCTGCACCATCTTGGCCAGCAGCCGGCGCGGTGTGGTGTCGGCGTCGATCTCGTAGCTGCCGGCGCGGATGCGGCGTGCATCGCCCGACCAGCGGAACCATTCGTACAGCAGCCGGGGGTCGGCCTGCACGCCGGCCTGCACCCAGGCCTGGGCGACGTCGCGCGGCGAGGTGCCGGGCTCGATCGACAGCTCCACATGCGCTTGCGCCAACGGCAGCGGCCGGTTCAGCCACCAGGCCACCAGCCCCACCACCATCAGCACAGCGGCGATCATCACCAGCAGCGCCCTTGCCACCATCCGCCGAAGCGCCTTCATCCGGTAAGTCCAGCCCAGCCTGTCGTCATCCAGCGGCTGATGATAATGGGCCGATGGACACCTCCTCCCCCTCCTCTGAAGCGCAGGGCGCCGCGCGGCTGGCGCACTGGGGCGTGATCCGCGCGACCGGTGCGGAAGCGGCCAGCTTCCTGCACGGCCAGCTCACGCAAGACATCCAGAACCTGCCGGCGGGCCAGTGGCGCCTGGCCGGCTACTGCTCGCCCAAGGGCCGGTTGCTGGCCAGCTTCGTGGTGCTGCGCGGCACCGCTGACGATCTGCTGCTGCTGTGCAGCGCCGACCTGCTGGCGCCCACGCTCAAGCGCCTGTCGATGTACGTGCTGCGGGCCAAGTGCAAGCTCACCGACGCCAGCGCTGAGCTGGCCGTGCTGGGCGTGGCGGGTTCTGCGGCCCTGGCCAGCCTGGAAGCCGCCAGCGCCGCGCCGGGCACCGTGCTGGCGCAGCCGCAGGGCCAGCTGGCGGTGCTGCCGGCGGTGGCCGGCTGCGCGCGGGCGCTGTGGATCGGCGCGCCGGATGCCCTGCCCGCCCTGCCCCCGCTGGACGCGGCGGCCTGGGACGCGCTGGAAGTACGCAGCGGCGTGCCGCGCATCGTGGCGGCCACGGTGGAAAAGTTCGTGCCGCAGATGATCAACCTGGAGCTGGTCGGCGGCGTCAACTTCCAGAAGGGCTGCTACCCCGGCCAGGAAGTGGTGGCGCGCAGCCAGTACCGCGGCACCACCAAGCGGCGCGCCGCGCTGTTCGAGCTGGATGCCCCCGCCGCGCCGGGCCAGGACGTGTTCGACGCGCAGGACCCGGGCCAGCCGGCCGGCATGGTGATCAATGCCTCGGCCGGCCAACCGGCCACGGCCCTGGTGGAAGTGAAGCTGGCGGCGCTGGACGAAGCGCGGCTGCACCTGGGCGCTGCCGACGGCCCGGCCCTGCGGCTGCTGGACCTGCCTTACCCCTTGCCCAGCGCGGCGGAGTAAAGCTCAGCGCACCCCCCGCAGGCAGGGGCAGAGGACAGCCCGTGCCCGCTGGCAGCGGGCGCCTCCGTTACAGTGCCGCCGTGCTCCCGTTCCCGTCCTTCTCTCTCGGCCACCGGGCCTATGTCTACTACCGCGTGGCACCGGCCGATGCCTCGGCCTGCATCCAGGCCGTGCAGGCTCTGCAACAGCAGTGGATGGCCCGCCACCCGGGCCTCAAGGCGCAATTGCTGGTGAAGCAGGCGCCGCCGGCCGACAACACCCCACCCTCACCCGATGCCGCCAGGCCGGCGCGCACCACGCTGATGGAAACCTACGCGTGGGTACCTGCCGGCACGGGCACACCGCCGCCCGACGCCGCGGCGCTGGAAGCCGCGCTGGCCGCCTGCACCGCGCCCTGGGTCGATGGCGTGCGCCATGTCGAGGTGTTTGCGCCATGTGCCTAGCGGCGCTGTCCATCGGCCAGCATCCCCGCCATGTGTTCGTGCTGGCCGCCAACCGGGATGAATACCACCAGCGGCCCGCGGCGCGCCTGGGTTGGTGGCTGCCCGACGGTGGCGGTCCGGCGGTGCTGGGTGGCCGCGACCTGCAGGCCGGCGGCAGCTGGTGCGCACTGAGCGCCGAGGGCCGGCTGGCCCTGGTCACCAACGTGCGGCGGCCCGGCGACTTTGATGCCGGGGCGCCTTCACGCGGGGAGATCGTTGCGCAGTGGCTGCGCGGCGACCAGCCGCCCGACCGCTTCTGGGTGCAGGTGGGCCTGGCGGGCTACAACCCCTTCAACCTGATCGCGATCGACTTCGTGCAGGCGCTGCACTTCTGGTGCGGGGAAGACGCGGCTCCGCGCCGGCTGGACACCGGCCGCTTGTACGGCCTGTCGAACGCCCAGTTGGACACGCCCTGGCCCAAGGTACAGGCGCTCAAGCAGAACCTGCGCTCGGCGGTGGGCGCCGCGCGCAGCGTGCAAGGCTTGGCCGACCGGCTGTTCACCGCCCTGGCCGACCGCCGCACCTGGCCCGATGCCGACCTGCCGCGCACCGGCGTGCCGATCGAGCGGGAACGCGAGCTGTCGGCCGCCTTCGTGCACATGCCCGACCGGGGCTACGGCACGCGCTGCTCCACCGTCGTCATCGTGGAACGCACCGATGCGGGGCACGTCACCCATGTGCAGGAGCGCAGCTTCCGCGCTGACGGCAGCACCGAGGCGGTGCGTCGCGCGGTACTGCCGGACTGGCCGCCCCACCCCGGTGCGGTCACCGCCTGGTCGGTGGAACAGGCTTCGATGACCGAGCAGGAGTGGCCCGTTTGATGTCGGCCCCAAGCTCGCTGCCGCTCGCGACCCCCGCTGGGCTTTGAGGCCGGCTCAAGGCGCCCGCGCCATCTCCACGTGCGGGATGCCCGCTTCCTCGAACACCTCGCCACGGGTGGCGAAGCCGGCGTGGGTGTAGAAGTCGGCCGCGCTGAGCTGGGCATGCAGCACCAGTTCATGGTCGCCACGGCTGCGCGCCTCGGCCGCCAGCGCCTCCAGCACCTGCCGGCCCAGGCCGCTGGCCCGCACCGTGGGCAACACCGCCATGCGGCCGATCTTGGCGACGCCGCCGCCCAGTTGCTGCAGCCGGCCGGTGGCCAGCGGCAGGCCCATGCGGTTGACCGCCAGCGCATGGATGCAATCGGCATCGGCCGGGTCATGTTCCAGCTCG
This sequence comes from Aquincola tertiaricarbonis, assembly GCF_023573145.1. Lineage (GTDB taxonomy): Bacteria > Pseudomonadota > Gammaproteobacteria > Burkholderiales > Burkholderiaceae_C > Aquincola > Aquincola tertiaricarbonis_B. Next base: position 2,864,300 of record NZ_CP097635.1, on the reverse strand, counting down.
GCCGGAATGCGCTGCTCCTCGACGAACACCCGCTGGCGGATGCGCTGGGCGGCCTCACCCAGCTCGGCCCAGCGGCCCACGCGCAGGTCCAGCATCGGCTCGCCGGCCTCGAAACCCAGCAGCACCGCCCGCAGCGCATCGGGCACCGGGCGGCTCGTCTGGGTGGCCGTGTCGGCATACACGTACAGCAGCTCGCCGTGCACCAGGCATTGCTCGCCGCGGAACACCGCACAGGCCATGCTCATCGAGCTGGTGCCGATGCGCGCGCAGCGCACGCCCACCTCCAGCACGTCGTCCATCTGCGCCGAGGCCAGGTACTCCACGGTGCACTTGCGCACGAAAAGGTCGCCGCCCAGCGCCTGCATGGTCTCGCGGGTGGGCAGCGCCATCGCCCGCCAGTAGCCGGCCACCGCGGTGTCGAAGTACAGCAGGTAGTGGCCGTTGAACACGATGTTCTGCATGTCCACCTCGGCCCAGCGCACGCGCAGCCGCTCACGGAACCGGAATTCGCTTCGTTTCATGCAACCCCCTCCCAGGCTTGTCGCAGCGCGTCGGCCATGGCCTGCTGCGCGGTGGCCGCCTCGCGCAGCGCGCGGCCCATCTTGATGAAGTCGTGCGTGACGCCGCGCACGATGTCCAGTTCCACCGGCACGCCGGCCAGCCGCAGCCGGTCGGCATAGGCCACGCCTTCGTCCACCAGCGGGTCGCACTCGGCCAGCAGCACGAAGGCCGGGGCCACGCCTTCCAGCTCATCGGCCAGCAGCGGCGCAAAGCGCCAGTCGGTGCGCTGTTCGCGCGGAATGTAGTGGTCGAAGAACCAGGCCACCTCCGCCGCTTCCAGCAGAAAGCCATGGGCAAAGCGCCGGTGCGACTCGGTGTCGGCATGGGCGATGGTGCCCGGCGTGATCAGCAGCTGCAGCGCCAGCTGCAGGCCGATATCGCGCGCATGCAGCGCCGTCACGGCGGCCAGCGTGCCGCCGGCGCTGTCGCCCGCCACCGCGATGCGCCGCCCATCCAGCCGCAGCGCATCGGCGCCCGGGCCGGCCAACCAGCGCAGGGCCGCCCAGCTGTCGTCCACCGCAGCAGGAAAAAGATGCTCCGGCGCCAGCCGGTAGTCCAGCGCCAGCACCGCGCCACCGCTGCGCAGGGCCAGCTGCCGGCACAGGCTGTCGTGCGTTTCCAGGTTGCCGATGGTGAAGCCGCCGCCGTGGATGTACAGCAGCACCGGTAGCCCTTCAACGGTGGAGGGCGCATAGAGGCGCGCCGGCCGCGGCGCACCGTCGCCGCCGGGCACGGTCAGGTCTTGCACCCGCGGCAGCGGCGCGCGCGGCGGCTCCAGCACCTCGGCGGCCGCGGTGTAGGCGATGCGCGCATCGGCCGGTGACATGCTGCTGAACGGTGGCCGGTTGGCGCGGCGGATGCGCTCAAGCAGCGCGGCCATCTGCGGCGTGAGCAAGGAGGTGGGATCGGTCGGCTTCACCCGCCAAGCATAAACAGGCGAAAAAAAGCCCGAGGCGGAGCCCCGGGCGATTTGGCGCAGCGATGGGCGCTGCGCGGAGAACTCCATGAAGCTCAGTGCTTGTTGTCGAAGAACTGTTCGTCTTCGGTCGAGCCCTTCAGCGCCGCGGTGGAGGCCTGCGCTTCGATGGTGGTGGTGACCGCGTCGAAGTAGCCGGTGCCCACCTCGCGCTGGTGCTTCACCGCGGTGAAGCCACGCTCGGCCGCGGCGAATTCCTTCTGTTGCAGCTCGACGAAGGCCGTCATGTTGTTGCGGGCGTAGCCGTAGGCCAGGTCGAACATGCCGTAGTTCAGCGCGTGGAAGCCGGCCAGCGTGATGAACTGGAACTTGTAGCCCATGGCGCCCAGCTCGCGCTGGAACTTGGCGATGGTGGCGTCGTCCAGGTTCTTCTTCCAGTTGAAGCTGGGCGAGCAGTTGTAGGCCAGCATCTTGCCGGGGAACTTGGCATGGATGGCGTCGGCGAACTTCTTGGCGAAGGCCAGGTCCGGCGTGCCGGTTTCGCACCAGATCAGGTCGGCGTACTCGGCGTAGGCCAGGCCACGGCTGATGGCTTGTTCGATGCCGTTGGTCGAGCGGAAGAAGCCTTCGACGGTGCGCTCGCCGGTGAAGAACGGCTTGTCGTTCTCGTCGACGTCGCTGGTCACCAGGTCGGCGGCTTCGGCGTCGGTGCGGGCCAGCAGGATGGTGGGCGTGCCCATCACGTCGGCGGCCAGGCGGGCGGCCACCAGCTTGCTGACGGCTTCACGGGTGGGCACCAGCACCTTGCCGCCCATGTGGCCGCACTTCTTGGCCGCGGCCAGCTGGTCTTCGAAGTGCACGCCGGCGGCGCCCGCTTCGATCATCGCCTTCATCAGCTCGAAGGCGTTCAGCACGCCGCCAAAACCGGCTTCCGCGTCGGCCACGATGGGCGCGAAGTAGTCAATGTCGTTCTTGCCTTCGCTCCACTGGATCTGGTCGGCGCGCTGGAAGGTGTTGTTGATCTTCTTGACGACCTTGGGCACCGAATCCACCGAGTACAGCGACTGGTCGGGGTACATCTCGCCGTTGCTGTTGGCGTCACCGGCCACCTGCCAGCCCGACAGGTAGATGGCCTTCAGGCCGGCCTTGACCTGCTGCATGGCCTGGTTACCGGTCATCGCGCCCAGCGAGTTGACGAAGGGCTCGGTGTTCAGCAGGTTCCACAGCTTCTCGGCGCCGCGCTTGGCCAGCGTGTGCTCGATCTTGAGCGAGCCGCGCAGGCGGACGACGTCGGCGGCGCTGTAGCCACGCTTGATGCCCTTCCAGCGGGGGTTTTCGGCCCAATCCTTTTCGAGGGCGGCGATCTGCTGTTCGCGGGTGGCTTCGTAGGTCATCGTGTGCTCCTTGGCGTTGAACGGGGGGTCTGAAGATGGCTTCAGCGTAACCAGCCCGGCCCCGCTTGGGAACACTTATGTCTTATATAAGACTGAAAATCTTATCCAATAAAATCAATAACTTAGGATCTACCTTTCGCAATGCGGAAGAACGTCTTCCATCTTGAGAAATCTTGCTGCGCCGCAGCAGCGGGATCTTGCACGATGTGAAATGACATTTTCGTGATGTGCAACTAGCGCCGTGCCGACCACCAGCGCGCGTACACCCGGTCGGCCAGGCGCTGCTGGGCCTGCAGCCAGCGCGCGGTGTCGGCGCGCATTGCATCGCCGGTGTGCACCGTGGCCGGGTGGGCCTGCTGGTCGCGCAGGTAGGCGGGGTCTTTCGACGCCGACCACCGGGCCAGCTTCTCGTCGTCCACTTCGATGTGGAACTGCATGCCCAGGTGCGGCCCATGGCTGAAGGCCTGCACCGGGCAGGCGTCGTTGGTGCCCAGCGCCACCGCACCCGCGGGCAGCTCGAAGGCCTCGTTGTGCCAGTGCATGAAGTGCTGCAGGGGCTCGGGGCCGAACCAGGCTTCGCGTTCAGCGCCAGGCAGCATCTGCACCGGTTGCCAGCCGATCTCGGGCAGCGGCGACCGCAGCACCCGCGCGCCCAGCACTCTCGCCATCAACTGGCCGCCCAGGCAGTGGCCGATCACCGGCACGCCGGTCTCGAAGCCCAGGCCGATCAGGCGCTCGGCCTCGCGCAGCGCGGGCAACGGGTCGTTGGCGCTCATCTCGCCGCCCAGCACCGCCAGTGCGGCATGGCCGCTGAGGTCGGCGGGCAGTGCCTCGCCGGCGGCGGCAAAGCGCAGGTCCATCGGAATGCCCTGCGCGGCCAGCCATTGCGCGAGGTAGGCCGGGCCATCGCCCTTCATGTTCTGCAGCACCAACACGGGTTTCATCAGGCCAACTCCAGGCACGGGCGGTCAAGGGAACAAGGGCTCATGGCCGGGCCGCAGCAATTCGAGGGCCCGGGCCGTTCACAGCGGCAGCGCGGTGGTCTTCTTGACCGTGCGCAGCACCAGCATCGAGTTGCTGCGCGCCACGCCCGGCAGGTGCATCAGCACCTCGGCGTGAAAACGCTCCAGGTCTTCGGCGTCGCGGTAGGTGAAGCGGATCAGATAGTCGTTGCTGCCGGCCACGTAGTAGCAGTCGAGGATCTGCGGCTGGTCGCGCACCGCACGCTCGAAGGCGGCGATCACCGGCGCGGTCAGCGTCTCCAGGTTCACGATGGTGAAGCTGGTGCCCGGCTGGCCCACGGCTTTCGGGTTGAGCAAGGCCACATAGCGGTCGATCACGCCGGCTTCTTCCAGCTGCTTGACGCGCCGCAGGCAGGCCGAGGGCGACAGGTGCACACGCTGCGCCAGCTCCAGGTTGGTGAGCCGGCCGTCGGCCTGAAGTTCGGCCAGGATGGCCGTGTCGATCGCATCAAGTTGCACTGCGCTGGACATGCTTCGAATGAGATGCGGCGCGTGCGCCGATGCTTCGCATTTTATTGCGCGCTCGTGTAACCGCCCTGCGCATTGCGCAAGCACATTGCGCTGCACTGCTCCTAGACTTTGATGACCGGGCCTGTCACGCTGACCGCCCCGCAGCCATCACCGAGAGAGCCGCATGAGCACCACCGAACTCGACGCCTACTGGATGCCCTTCACCGCCAACCGGCAGTTCAAGAAGGCACCGCGCCTGCTGGCACAGGCCCAGGGCATGTTCTACAAGACGCCCGAGGGCCGCGAGGTGCTGGACGGCGTGGCGGGCCTGTGGTGCGTCAATGCCGGCCATGCGCGGCCGAAGATCGTGCAGGCCATCGCCGATCAGGCAGCGGAGATGGATTTCGCGCCGCCCTTCCAGATGGGCCACCCCAAGGCCTTCGAGCTGGCCGAGCGCCTGGTCAAGCTCACGCCGCCGGAGCTGACCAAGGTCTTCTATACCAACTCCGGCTCCGAGTCGGTGGAAACCGCGCTGAAGATGGCGCTGGCCTATCACCGCGCCCGCGGCGAAGGCTCGCGCACCCGGCTGATCGGCCGCGAGCGCGGCTACCACGGCGTCAACTTCGGCGGCATCTCGGTGGGTGGCATCGTGGCCAACCGCAAGATGTTCGGCCACCTGCTGGCCGGCGTGGACCACATCCGCCACACGCACGATCCGGCGCGCAATGCCTTCAGCGTGGGCCAGCCCGCGCATGGCGCCGACCTGGCCGACGACCTGGAACGCCTGGTGGCGCTGCACGATGCTTCCACCATCGCCGCCGTCATCGTGGAGCCGGTGGCCGGCTCCACCGGCGTGCTGATTCCGCCGCAGGGCTACCTGCAGCGCCTGCGCGAGATCTGCGACAAGCACGGCATCCTGCTGATCTTCGACGAGGTGATCACCGGTTTCGGCCGCACCGGCCAACCGTTCGCGGCGCAGACCTTCGGCGTGACGCCCGACCTGATGACGGTGGCCAAGGGCCTGACCAACGGCTGTGTGCCGATGGGCGCGGTGTTCGCGAAGCAGAAGATCCACGACGTGTTCATGAACGGGCCGGAGCACCTGATCGAGTTCTTCCACGGCTACACCTACTCGGCCCACCCGCTGGCCTGCGCTGCCGCGCTGGCCACGCTGGACACCTATGCCGAAGAAGGCCTGCTCACCCGCGCCGGCCAGCTGCAGGGCTACTTCGCCGAGGCGCTGCACAGCCTGAAGGGCCTGCCCAACGTCATCGACATCCGCAACATCGGCCTGGTGGGCGGCGTGGAACTGGCGCCGCGGGCCGGCGAGCCGGGCAAGCGCGCTTTCGACGTCTTCCTCGACTGCTGGGAACAGGGGCTGATGATCCGCACCACCGGCGACACCATCGCGCTGTCGCCGCCGCTGATCATCGAGCGTGAGCACATCGACCGCATCGTCGACACGCTGCGCACGGCCATCGGCCGCGTGGCCTGAGGGGCTCTGCCGCAGGCATGGGCTTCCTCGAGACCGACCGTGAGCTGACGCGTCTTTCGTACTACGACGCCACCGCACCGCGCACCACGGCGCACGCGCCGCTGCAAGGCGACGTGCAGGCCGACGTCGCCATCGTCGGCGGCGGCCTGGCCGGGCTGTCCGCCGCCATCGAGCTGCGCCAGCGCGGACTGGACGTGGTGCTGCTGGAAGCGCAGCACATCGGCTTCGGGGCAAGCGGCCGCAACGGCGGCCAGGTGATCCACGGGCTGGCCGCCGATCAGGCCGGCATCGAGGCCGAGCTGGGCATGGCGCAGGCCCGCCGTGTGTGGGACATGACGCTGCAGGCCATCGACCTGATCCACACGCGCTGCCAGCGCTTCGGCATCGACGCCGAATGGCGCAACGGCTACCTGGGCGTGGCGGTGAACGAGCGCAAGGCCCGCGCACTGCGCGAAGGTGTGGACCACCTGGCGCGCCAGTACGGCTATGAGCAGCAATGGATCCCTGAGCCCGAGCTGCCGCGCTGGATCGACAGCCCGCGCTATGTGGCCGCTGCCTACGACCCCCGCTCGGGCCACCTGCATCCGCTGAAATACACGCAAGGCCTGGCGCGCGCTGCCGCGGAACTGGGCGCCCGGTTGCACGAGGGCAGCGCCGTCACGGCGATGGACGAAGAGGCCGGAGGCCGCCGCCTGCGCACCGCGCAGGGCAGCGTGCGGGCGCGGCAGGTGCTGCTGGCCGGCAATGTGTACCTGCAGGAGTTTTCGCCGCAGCTGGCGCCGCGCCTGTCGCCGCGCGTGATGCCGGTCGGCACCTACATCGTGTGCTCCGAGGCCCTGGGCGCCGAACGCGCACAGGCGCTGGTGCCCTGCGGCGCCGCGGTGTGCGACAACAACTTCGTGCTGGACTACTTCCGCCCCACGGCCGACCACCGCATGCTGTACGGCGGCCGCGCCAGCTACACCGCGCAAACGCCCGCCGACCTGGCCGAAGGCATGCGCCAGCAGATGGTGGGCACCTTCCCGCAGCTGGCCGACGTGAAGGTGCAGTACGCCTGGGGCGGCTTCGTCGACATCTCGATGAGCCGGGCGCCCGACTTCGGCCGCCTGGGCCGCGACCTGTACTACCTGCAAGGCTTCTCGGGCCACGGGTTGGCGCTCACCGGCCTGGCCGGTCAGGTGGTGGCCGAGGCCATGGCGGGTGATGCAGGACGCTTCGACGTGTTCACGCAGCTGCGGCACCGCGCCTTTCCGGGCGGCCGGCTGCTGCGCATGCCGGCGCTGGCCCTGGCGATGGCCTACTACCGTTTGCGGGACCTGCTGTGAGCACTTCATGTGTGCGCCATCCGGCCAAGCCCGCATGCGCGGTCGCTTGCTTGTTGGCACACTTGCTGCATCGCCACTGCCCATGAGCTTGCCTCTGACTGCTGTCAAGACTTCTGCCAAACCCGTGGTGCTGGTGCCTGCCTGCAACCGGGTGCTCGGCAACCATCCTTTCCACATCGCCGGCAAGAAGTACGTCGACGGTGTGCGGCTGGCGCAATGCCAGCCCTTGATCGTCCCCAGCGTTGAACCCGAAGACATCGATGCGCTGCTGGACCTGGCCGATGGCGTGCTGCTCACCGGCTCTCCTTCCAACGTGCACCCCAGCCACTTCGGCGAAGAAGTGCTGGACCCCAGCCTGCCGCTGGATACCGACCGTGATGCCTGGACGCTGCGCCTGATTCCGCGTGTGCTGGCCCGCGGCATTCCGCTGCTGGCCATCTGCCGTGGCGCGCAGGAAACCAATGTGGCGCTGGGCGGCACGCTGCACCAGGCGGTGCACGACGTGCCGCCGCACCACGACCACCGCGCCGACTACAGCCAACCGGTGGAAGTGCAGTACGGCCCCTCGCACGATGTGCTGGTGGAGCCCGGCAGCCTGCTGGCGCGCATCACCGGCGAGCAGCGCTTCCGCGTCAATTCCGTCCACGGCCAGGCGGTGAACCGCCTGGCGCCGGGTGTGCAGGTGCAGGCCCGCGCACCCGATGGCCTGGTCGAAGCCTTCAGTGTGGAAGCCCCCGGCTTCAACCTCTGCGTGCAATGGCACCCGGAGTGGCTGGCCGCCAGCAACCCCATCTCGCGCCAGCTGTTCGGCGCTTTCGGCGAAGCCTGCACCGCCTACCGCGATCGTCACCGCCCACCCCCAAACGTCTGATCGGGCGCGGCCCCCCGCGTCCGTCCTTACCCAGGGCCAAGGTGCCGCCGCCCGCAAGGCGGCACGACAGACGAACAGGTGCCCCATGGTGGTCAGAGATACCCATACCTTCAGCGAGCTCGAACAGTGGCTCGACAAGAACCGCGTGACGGAGATCGAGTGCCTGGTGCCCGACCTCACCGGCGTGGCGCGCGGCAAGATCCTGCCGCGCGAGAAATTCACCGAAGACCGCGGCATGCGGTTGCCCGAGGCCGTGGTGGCCATGGGCGTGACGGGCGAGTTCCCCGAAGAGGGGCCGTACTACGACGTCATCAACCCGACCGACCGCGACATGCACCTGCGCCCCGACCCGAGCACGGTGCGCATCGTGCCCTGGGCCACCGACCCCACGGCGCAGGTGATCCACGACTGCTTCGACCGCGAAGGCACCCTGGTGCCCTTCGCACCGCGCTCGGTGCTGCGCCGCGTGTGCGACCTGTATGCAGCCGAGGGCTGGGAGCCGGTGGTGGCGCCCGAGCTGGAGTTCTACCTCGTTGACCGCAACACCGACCCCGACGTGCCGCTGAAGGCGCCCATCGGCCGCAGCGGCCGGGCCGAGACCTCGCGCCAGGCGTATTCGATTGATGCTGTCAACGAGTTCGATCCGCTGTTCGAGGACGTCTACGCCTACTGCGAGAAGATGGAGCTCAACGTCGACACGCTGATCCACGAAGTGGGCGCGGGCCAGATGGAGATCAACTTCTTCCACGCCCACCCGCTGGGCCTGGCCGACGAGGTGTTCTTCTTCAAGCGCACCGTGCGCGAGGCGGCGATGCGCCACGGCATGTTCGCCACCTTCATGGCCAAGCCGATCGCCGGCGAGCCTGGCAGCGCGATGCACGTGCACCAGAGCATCGTCAGCCAGGCCACCGGCCGCAACCTCTTCAGCAACGAAGACGGCACGCCCAGCCCCGAGTTCTTCTGGTACATCGGCGGCCTGCAGAAGTACATCCCGGCGGCCATGGCGCTGTTCGCGCCTTACGTGAACAGCTACCGCCGGCTGGTGCGCAGCAATGCGGCGCCCATCAACATCCAGTGGGGCACCGACAACCGCACCGTCGGCATCCGCAGCCCGGTGGCCGGCCCGGCCGCGCGCCGGGTCGAGAACCGCGTGATCGGCGCCGATGCCAACCCCTATGTGGCGCTGGCGGCCACGCTGGCCTGCGGCTACCTGGGCATCAAGAACCGCATCGACCCCACGCCGGAATGCAAGGGCGACGCCTACCTGGGCGAGTTCTCGCTGCCACGCAGCCTGGGCGAAGCGCTGCACCTGCTGCGCGACGAACGCGACCTGGCGCAAGTGCTGGGCGAGTCCTTCGTCACCGTCTACACCGAGGTCAAGGAGATCGAGTACGCCGAGTTCATGAAGGTGATCTCACCCTGGGAACGCGAACACCTCCTTCTCCACGTCTGAGAAAGCCCGACATGAACACCTCCACCACCCGCAGCACCCAGCAATGGCAGGCGGCCGATGCCGCGCACTTCCTGCATCCGTTCACCGATTTCCAGGCGCTGGCCAAAAAGGGCTCGCGCATCATCACGCAGGCCGAGAACATCTACCTGACCGACAGCGACGGCCACCGCATCCTGGACGCGATGAGCGGCCTGTGGTGCGTCAACGTGGGCTACGGCCAGCAAGCGCTGATCGACGCCGCCACCCGCCAGCTGGGCCAGCTGCCCTTCTACAACGCGTTCTTCCAGACGGCCACGCCGCCGGCCATCGAGCTCGCCGAGCTGCTGGCCGAAGTCAGCCCGCCGGGCTTCAGCCGCGTGTTCTTCAGCGGCTCGGGCTCCGAGGGCAACGACACCATCGTGCGCATGGTGCGCCGCTATTGGGACGTGCTGGGCCAGCCGCAGCGCTCGGTCATCTTGAGCCGCAAAAACGCGTACCACGGCTCCACCATGGCCGGCGCCTCGCTGGGCGGCATGAGCGGCATGCATGCCCAGGGCGGCCTGCCCATCCCCGGTATCCAGCACATCGAGCAGCCCTACTGGTTCGAGAACGGCGGCGACATGAGCCGCGAGGAATTCGGCCGCGTGGCCGCCAGCTGGCTGGAGCAGAAGATCCTCGCCGTCGGGCCCGAGAAGGTGGCCGCCTTCATCGGCGAGCCGGTGCAGGGCGCGGGCGGCGTGATCGTGCCGCCCGACAGCTACTGGCCCGAGATCCAGCGCATCTGCGACAAGTACGGCGTGCTGCTGGTCAGCGACGAGGTGATCTGCGGCTTCGGCCGCACCGGCCACTGGTTCGGCTGCCAGCGCTTCGGCTTCAAGCCCGACCTCATCACCTTTGCCAAGGGCGTGACCTCGGGCTACATCCCGCTGGGCGGCGTGCTGGTGGGCGACCGCGTCGCCAAGGTGCTGATCGAGCAGGGCGGCGAGTTCGAGCACGGCTACACCTACTCGGGCCACCCGGTGGCCTGCGCGGTGGCGGTGGCCAACATCCGGCTGATCCAGCAGCTGGGCTTGGTGCAGCAGGTGCACGACGACACCGGCCCCTACCTGGCCGAGCTGTACAAGCAGCTGGCCGACCACCCGCTGGTGGTGGAAACCCAGACCTGCGGCCTGATGGCAGCGCTGCAACTGGGCCGGCGCGACGGCAAGGGCGGCGGCACCCGCGGCCAGCGCTTCGACGAATCGTGGTCGGTGGGCATGGTGTGCCGCGGCCACTGCTTCGCCAACGGGCTGATCATGCGGGCGGTGGGTGACCGCATGATCATCGCGCCGCCGCTGGTGATCACCCGGGCCCAGATCGACGAGATGGCGGTGCTGATCCGGCGCTGCCTGGACCTGACGCTGCAGGACTGCCAGCGCAACGGCTGGCTGTGATGGCAGACGGCCCGGCCCCGTGCCGGGCCGGGTGGCGCACGCTCTAAACTGGCGCCCATCCCCCTAGTTCTTGGAGTCCTGCCACCATGAATCCCGTGTTCCGTCGAAGCCTGAGCGCCCTGGCGCTGTCCCTGATCGCCGCTGCTGCGGGCGCCCAGGAAAAGGTGGTCAACGTCTACAACTGGGCCGACTACATCGCCCCGGACACGATCAAGAACTTCGAGAAGGAAACCGGCATCAAGGTCCGGTACGACAACTTCGACAGCAACGAGGCGCTGCATGCCAAGCTGGTGGCCGGCAAGTCGGGCTACGACGTGGTGGTGCCCGGCTCGCACTTCGCGAAGATGCAGATCGCGGCCGGCCTGCTGATGAAGCTGGACAAGAGCAAGATCCCCAACCTGAAGAACCTGGACCCCGCCATCCAGGCGCAGCTGGCCAAGGTGGACCCGGGCAACGAGCACCTGGTCGACTGGCTGTGGGGCTACACCACCGTCGGCATCAACGCCGACAAGGTGAAGACCGCGTTGGGCAGCACGCCCATGCCCGACAACGCCTGGGACCTGGTGTTCAAGCCCGAGTACGCCAGCAAGCTCAAGGCCTGCGGCATCACCTTCCTGGACAGCGCCTCCGAGGTGATGCCCATCGCGCTGAAGTACGTGGGCAAGGACCCGTACAGCAACGAAGCCGCCGACTACGCCGCCGCCGGCGACATGCTCAAGAAGGTGCGGCCCTTCGTCACCCGCTTCGCCGGCTCGGGCAGCGACTACATCGAGCAGATGGCCCGCGGCAACATCTGCGCGGTGGTGGGCTGGTCGGGCGACATCATGATCGCCAAGAACAAGTCGGCCCAGGCCAAGAAGCCGCAGAACCTGCAGGTGCTGCTGCCCAAGACCGGCGGCCTGCTGTTCTTCGACACCATGGCCATCCCCAAGGACGCACCCAACGCCGACAACGCGCATGCGTTCATCAACTACATCCTCAAGCCAGAGGTGCATGCGTCGCTCACCAACGCGGTGTTCTACGCCAACCCGAACAAGGCCTCGCTGCCCTTCGTCAAGCCCGAGATCGCCAAGGACAAGGCGGTGTTCGTGGACGAGGCGGGCCTGGCCACGATGATCCCGCCGGGCGCGCCCGAGCAGGCCACCCGCCGGCTGGTCACGCGCACCTTCACCAACTTCAAGGCCAACCGCTGATGTCGCACGCGGGCCGTTCGTCGCAACCGCACGGCCCGCATCTTGCTGATCTTGCGGGTCTGATCACTTCCCCACTGACCTCCAGTCTTTCTTTGGAGACCGACCGATGAAACGACCCGCCCCTGCCCTGTTGCGCTGCCTCGGCGCATTGACGTTGTCCGTCGTGGCCCTGACCGCTGCACAGGCGCAGGAAGAGAAGGTGCTCAACGTCTACAACTGGTCCGACTACATCGCCGAGGACACGATCGCCAACTTCGAGAAGGAGACGGGGATCAAGGTCCGCTACGACAACTTCGACAGCAACGAGGTGCTGCACGCCAAGCTGGTGGCGGGCAAGACGGGCTACGACATCGTGGTGCCGTCGTCGTACTGGGCCAAGCTGCAGGCCGATGGCGGGCTGCTGCAAAAGCTCGACAAGAGCAAGCTGCCCAACCTGAAGAACCTTGACCCGGCGCTGCAGGCGCAGCTGGCCAAGCTCGACCCCGGCAACCAGTACGGCGTCAACTGGCTGTGGGGCTACACCACGGTGGGCATCAACGTCGACAAGGTCAAGGCCGCGCTGGGCGGCATGCCCATGCCCGACAACGTGTGGGACCTGGTCTTCAAGCCCGAGTACATCAGCAAGCTCAAGAGCTGCGGCGTCAGCTTCCTCGATTCACCCACCGAGGTGATTCCGGCCGCCCTGCACTACCTGGGCAAGCCGGCCTACAGCCGCAACCAGGCCGACTTCGCCGGCGTGGGTCCGCTGCTCAAGACCATCCGGCCCTACGTGACGCTGTTCAGTTCGTCGGGCTACATCAACGACATGGCCAACGGCAGCATCTGCCTGGCGCTGGGCTGGTCGGGTGACATCAACATCGCGCGCCAGCGCGCCATCGACGGCAAGACCGGCCAGAAGATCGAGGCGCTGATTCCCAAGACCGGTGGCATCCTGTTCTTCGACATGATGGTGATCCCGGCCGATGCGCCCCACCCCGACAACGCGCACAAGTTCATCAACTACATCCTGCGCCCTGAAGTGGCGGCCGGCCTGAGCAACAAGGTGAACTACGCCAACCCGAACCTCGAGTCGAAGAAGCTGGTCAAGCCCGAGGTGGCCAACAATCCGTCGGTGTTCCTGAGCCCGACCGACCTAGCGAAGATGCAGGCCCCCGACGCGCTCACCAGCGACATCCGCCGCACGATGACGCGGCTGTACACCTCCTTCAAGACCGGCATGTAAGCCGCCCGCCGCGGGCGATGAGGCGCCCGCGGCCAGACCCCATAAAAAAGAACGTACCAGGAGCCGGACACCCATGAGTGGCGCTGTGCCCGCGCAGGCAGACTTCCTGCGCATCGAGGACGTGGTCAAGGATTTCGGCAGCACCATCGCCGTCAACCACGTCAACCTCTCCATCGCCAAGGGCGAGATCTTCGCGCTGCTCGGCTCCTCCGGCTGCGGCAAGAGCACGCTGCTGCGCATGCTGGCCGGCTTCGAGGCGCCGACCTCCGGCCGCATCGTGCTCAATGGCCAGGACCTGGCCGGGCTGCCGCCGTACGAGCGGCCCATCAACATGATGTTCCAGAGCTATGCGCTGTTTCCGCACCTCACGGTGTGGGACAACATCGCCTTCGGCCTGCGGCGCGACGGCATGGCGCGCGACGCCATCGCCGAACGCGTGGGCCAGATGCTCAAGCTGGTGCAGCTCGATAAGTACGCCAAGCGCAAGCCGCACCAGCTGTCGGGCGGGCAGCAGCAGCGCGTGGCGCTGGCGCGCAGCCTGGCCAAGCGGCCGCAGCTGCTGCTGCTGGACGAACCGCTGGGCGCGCTGGACAAGAAGCTGCGCGAAGAAACCCAGATCGAGCTGGTCAACATCATCGAGGAAGTGGGCGTGACCTGCGTGATGGTGACCCACGACCAGGAAGAGGCCATGACCATGGCCTCGCGCATCGCGGTGATGACCGAAGGCCGCATCGCCCAGGTGGGCACGCCGGGCGAGGTGTACGAAACGCCGCACACCCGCTTCGTGGCCGACTTCATCGGCAACGTGAACCTGATGCCGGGCACGCTGGTCGATGACCAGCCGGAGTCGGTGGTCATCCAGTGCGCCAACTGCAGCCACTACGTCGGCCACGGCATCACCGGCACCGAAGGCATGGCGGTCACCGTCGCGCTGCGGCCCGAAAAGATCAAGGTCACGCGCGAAGAGCCCGTGGGCCCCAACGATCCGCATAACAAGGTGCGCGGCACCGTCAAGGAGATGGCCTACTTCGGCAGCTTCACCGTCTACCGGCTGGAGCTGGCCGACGGCAGCATGCTCAAAGCCAGCCAGATGAATGCCGAGCGGCATGCGGAAGACCCGCTGACCTGGGGCGACGAGGCCTGGGCGAGCTGGTCGCCCTCGTCCCAGGTGGTGTTGACGCAGTAGGAGCCGGCGCGCATGAGCAACGTTCTCCCGCTGCGCTGGTGGCAGCGCCTGGGCCTGCGGGGCCGCAGCGCCGTCATCGGCATTCCCACGCTGTGGCTGCTGGTCTTCTTCCTGCTGCCGTTCCTGATCGTGCTGAAGATCAGCGTCTCCGAGATGGAGAACGTGACCTTCAAGGACCTGGTCACCTACGCCGACGGCGTGCTGCAGTTCAGCCTGCGGCTGGGCAGCTACGTCTTCATCGCGCAGGACGACCTGTACTTCCTCACCTACCTGCGCAGCCTCAAGTACGCGGCCGTCACCACGCTGCTGTGCCTGGGCATCGGCTACCCCTTCGCCTACTTCATGGCGCGGGCCAAGAGCACCGTGCAGCCGGCGCTGGTGATGCTGGTGATGCTGCCCTTCTGGACCAGCTTCCTGCTGCGGGTGTATGCCTGGAAGGGCCTGCTGGGTGACGGCGGGCTGATCGCCAACTTCATCATCGGCATCGGGCTCGACCAGCTGCTGGCCAGCACCGGCTTGATCGCCACGCCCGGCAAGCTGATGAACACGCCGTTCTCGCTGGTGCTGGGCATGACCTACACCTACCTGCCCTTCATGATCCTGCCGCTGTACGCCAACCTCTCGAAGATGGACCTGCGGCTGCTGGAGGCGGCGGCCGACCTCGGCTCCACGCCCTGGACGGCCTTCTGGAAAGTCACTGTGCCGCTGTCCAAGGCCGGCATCATCGCCGGCTCGATGCTGGTGTTCATTCCCTGCGTCGGCGAGTTCGTGATCCCCGAGCTGCTGGGCGGCCCCGAGACGCTGATGATCGGTCGCGTGCTGTGGGACGAGTTCTTCAGCAACAACGACTGGCCGATGGCCTCGGCCGTGGCGGTGGTGATGATCCTCCTGATCATCGTGCCGCTGGCGCTGTTCAACCGCTACCAGGCCGAGGCGCAGGAGGGCGTGAAATGAGCCGCACCGCACTGGGCCCGCGCGTGGCGCGCCACTTCGGCAAGGCCTGGCTGGCCGCTGGCTTCCTGTTCTTGTACATGCCCATCGTGGCGCTGGTGGTGTATTCGTTCAACGATTCACCGGTGCCCAACCAGTGGGCGGGCTTCACCACGCGCTGGTACGCGGGCCTGCTGAAAGACAGCGAGATGTTGGGCGGCCTCTGGCTCAGCCTCAAGATTGCGTTCTTCACCGCCACCTTCTCGGTGATCCTGGGCACGCTGGCCGCGTTTGCGCTGGTCAAGTACCGGCGCTTTGCGGGGCGCACGATGTTCTCGGGCATGGTCAGCGCGCCGCTGGTGATGCCGGAAGTCATCGTCGGCCTGTCGCTGCTGCTGTTCCTGGTGTCGGTGCAGCATGCCACCGAGGGCCTGTTCGGCGTGGGCTGGCCCGACCGTGGCGCCCTCACCATCTGGATGGGTCACGTGCTGCTGGGCATGGCCTACGCCACGGTGGTGGTGCAGTCGCGGCTGCAGGACCTGAACCCGCAGCTGGAAGAAGCGGCGATGGACCTGGGCGCACGGCCTTCGCAGGTGTTCCGCCTGGTCACGCTGCCGATGATCACCCAGTCGCTGATGTCGGCCTGGCTGCTCACGTTCACCATCTCGCTGGACGACGTGGTGCTGTCGGCCTTCCTGTCCGGCCCAGGCTCCACGACGATGCCGCTGGTGATCTTCTCGCGGGCCCGTCTGGGCGTTAACCCCAGCGTCAACGCCATGGCCACGGTGATCATCACCGTGGTGGCCATCGGCGTGCTGATCGCCAGCTACCTGATCGCCCGCGCCGAGCGCGAGCGCACCAAGGCTCTCAACCAGGCGCGCAGCGAGGGAGGCTGAGCCGCGCCTGGCAGACACCATTTCAGAGGAGAGAACCGCATGAGCATCCACCGTCCCCTGACCCTGCTGGCCACCGCCGTGGCGCTGGCCTATCCGGCGCTGGCCGGCGCCCAGACCACCAACGAGCAGCTGCTGCAGGAGCTGCGCGAGCTGAAGTCCCGCGTCGGCGAGCTGGAAAAGAAGCTCAAGGACGCCGAGAGCAAGCTGCCGCCCGCCGGCGCCAGCTGGGGCATGACGCCCGACCAGGCCGCCGAGCTGAACCGGCTGACGGTCAAGGCCGATGCCGCCGAGGACAACACCGAGCGCCTGGGCTTCAAGGACTTGAAGATCAGCGGCTACATCGAGCCGACCTACATCTACAACAAGCTGCAGAACCGCTCGGGCTTCCAGTTCCTGAACCAGCAGTCGGACGGCTACTTCTACGACACCTCGTACTTCGGTGCGGCGGTGATCGACCTGACCAAGGAAATGGAAGGCGGCACGATCTGGAAGCTGACGCTGTCGCCCAACCGCGGCGTCGGCGCGCTGATCGACGGCAAGAGCATCATCCAGGAAGCCAGCGTCTCGGTGCCGATGGGCGGCCTGCAGACGCGGCTGATCGCGGGCCAGATCCCGGACTGGTCGGGCTACGAGTACCAGCAGCCCACGCTCAATCCCTTCACCACGCACAACCTGCTGTACGACTTCACCCTGCCCGCCGGCTACACCGGCGTCGGGCTGACGCAGCAGTGGGACAAGTGGCTGTTCAAGGGCATGGTGGCCAACGTCAACACGCCCATCCGTGTCTCGGGCGAGAAGTCGCCGGTCATCGTCTACCGCGGCGACTATGCCAAGGGTGAGTTCAGCGGCTTCGGCTTTGCCGGCCTGCACGGCAAGTCGCCCAACGCCAACACCGGCAGCAGCACCACCGCACACCTGTTCGAGGTGGACGGCTACTTCACCCGCGGCGAATGGACCTTCCAGGGCCAGGCCAGCGTGGGCAGGCAGAAGGACGCCGCCATCACGCCCGACGCGGACGGCAACTGGCGCGACGCCAGCTGGTGGGGCCTGTCGGGCCTGATGGGCTACATGGTGACGCCGCGGCTGCAGGCCCTGGTGCGCGCCGACTACATCAACAACAAGAAGAACGGCGGCGGGCTGTACACCTACAACGGCTACTACAACCCCGACGAAGGCACCTTCAACGACAGCCGCAACGGCATCGGCCCTGGCTTGGGCGAGGACGCCAACCGCGGCGCCAACCGCTACGCCCTCACCTTCGGCATGAAGTACGCCATCAACCCGCAGACCGCGGTGAAGGTGGAGTACCGGCTGGACGGCGCCGACCGCGCGGTGTTCGAAGACGTCAAGACCGGCGACTTCAAGAAGCGCAACCATCTGCTGGGCACCTCGCTGGTGGTGGCGTTTTGAACTGGGCCGAGCGCGCGGCCACGGTCCGCTTCGACGGCCGCAGCCTGATCGACGGCGAGCGCCGCGACGCGCTCGGCGGCGAATGCTTCGACAAGCACTCGCCGATCGACGGCCGGCTGCTGGGCCCGGTGGTGCGCGGCCAGGCGGCCGACATCGACACCGCGGTGCGCAGCGCCCGCGCCGCCTTCGACGACGGCCGCTGGGCCCGGCAGGCGCCGGCTGCCCGCAAGAAGGTGCTGCAGCGCTTTGCCGAGCTGATCCTGGCCGCCAAGGACGAGCTGGCGCTGCTGGAAACGCTGGACATGGGCAAGCCCATCGGCCATGCACTGGCGGTGGACGTGCCGGCCACGGCCCGCGCCATCGCCTGGTATGCCGAGGCCATCGACAAGGTGTACGACGAGATCGCGCCCACCGGCCCGCAGGCCTTGGCGCTGATCACCCGCGAGCCCATGGGCGTGGTGGGGGTCATCGTGCCCTGGAACTACCCGATGATCATGGCCGCCTGGAAGCTGGGGCCGGCGCTGGCCACCGGCAACTCGGTGGTGCTCAAGCCCAGCGAGAAGTCGCCCTACACCGCGATGCGGCTGGCCGAGCTGGCGCTGCAGGCCGGCCTGCCGCCGGGCGTGCTGAACGTGGTGCCCGGCTACGGCCATGAGGCCGGCGAGGCACTGGCGCTGCACATGGACGTGGATGCGGTGGGCTTCACCGGCAGCACCCGCGTGGGCCGCAAGATGCTGGAGTACGCCGGCCGCAGCAACCTCAAGCGCGTCTACAACGAGCTGGGCGGCAAGTCGGCGTTCGTGGTGTTTCCCGACGTGGCCGACGTGGGCCGCGCGGCCCGCACCCTGGCCGGCAGCATCTTCTTCAACCAGGGCGAAAGCTGCAACGCGCCTTCGCGCGTGCTGGTGCACGAAAGCATCGCCGATGACTTCGTGAAGACCGTGGCCGCCGAGGCCCCCGCCTGGCAGCCCGGCCATCCGCTCGACGCGGCCACGCAGATGGGCGCGCTGGTGGACGAAGGCCAGCTGCGCACGGTGCTGGGCTACATCGAAGCCGGCCACGCCGAAGGCGCGCGGCTGGTGACGGGCGGCCAGCAGGCGCGCGCCGAGACCGGCGGCTACTACGTGCAGCCCACGGTGTTCGACGGCGTGGCCAACGGCATGAAGATCGCCCGCGAGGAGATCTTCGGCCCGGTGGTCTCCGTGATCCGCTTCCGCGACGAGGCCGAGGCCATCGCGCTGGCCAATGACAGCGCCTACGGCCTGCAGGCCAGCGTGTGGAGTGACAACGTGCACCGCGCCCACCGCGTGGCGCGTGCGCTGCGCGCCGGCACCGTGCACGTGAACCAGTACGACGAGGACGACATCACCGTGCCCTTCGGCGGCTACAAGCAAAGCGGCAACGGGCGCGACAAGAGCCTGCATGCGCTGGACAAGTACACCGAGCTGAAGACCACCTGGCTGCGCATCGACCCTTGAACACCTTGACCACCGAGCTGCAGGCCCAGGGCGTGCACACGCTGCTGGTGCAGTTCACCGACCTGCATGGCGTGGCCAAGGGCAAGCTGCTGCCGCTGCACCAGCTGCCGGCCGCGGTGATGCCCGGCGCCGGCTTTTCCGGCCCGTCGATCGCCGGCACCGGCCTGCCCCGCACCGGCCCGCGCAGCGAATACTGGGCGCGCGCCGACCTGGCCACGCTGCGCGCCCTGCCCTGGATGCCCGGCGTCGCCCATGTGGTGGCCGATGGCTTCGTGGACGGCGAGCCGTTTGAAGCCTGCCCGCGCCAGGTGCTGCGCCGCGCGCTGGCCCGCCTGGCCGCCCATGGCCTGCAGATGCAGGTGGGCATCGAGCCCGAGTTCTTTCTGCTGCGCCAGATCGATGGCCGCTGGCAGCCAGTGGACGAACGCGACCGGCTGGACAAGCCTTCCTACGACCTGAAGAGCCTGCCACGGCAGCTGCCCTTCCTGCACGCGCTGCGGCAGGCGCTGGAAGCCGCCGGCCTGCAGGTGCTGCAGCTGGACCATGAAGACGCGCACGGCCAGTACGAGGTCAACTTCCTGCACGCCAACCCGCTGTGCAGCGCCGACCGGCTGATGCTGTTCAAGCAGGCCGCCCACACGCTGGCC
Organism: Aquincola tertiaricarbonis; assembly: GCF_023573145.1. Lineage (GTDB taxonomy): Bacteria > Pseudomonadota > Gammaproteobacteria > Burkholderiales > Burkholderiaceae_C > Aquincola > Aquincola tertiaricarbonis_B. The sequence goes on along the minus strand of NZ_CP097635.1, from coordinate 2,844,439 downwards.
GAGCAGCAGGGCGCGGTGTTCTCGATGATGCCCAAGCCCTTTGCCGACCAGCCGGGCAGCGGCCTGCATTGCCATGTCTCGCTGCAGGCGGCCGATGGCCAGCCGGTGGCGCCGGCCCTGCTGCAGCGCTTCATCGCCGGTGTGCTGGCGCACAGCGGCGCCTTGTGTGCGGTGGCGGCCCCCACGGTGAACTCGTACAAGCGGCTGACAGTGGGCCCGTCGATCACCGGTACCACCTGGGCGCCAGCCTTCGTGGCCCATGGTCCGAACAACCGCACGGCGCTGGTGCGCACCCTGCCCGGCCGCTTCGAATGGCGGCTGCCCGATGCCTCGGCCAACCCTTACCTGGCCCTGGCTACGATGATCGCCGCCGGCGTGGACGGCATCGAGCGCGAGATGGCCCCGCCACCCGCGTGCGAGCTGGACCTGTTCACGCTGCCGGCCGCGGACCGTGAGCGGCTGGGCATCGGCCTGCTGCCGCAAAGCCTGGCCGAAGCGGTGGCCGCCCTGCAGGCCGACGCGGTGGTGCAGGCCGCGCTGGGCCCGGTGCTGGCGGCCGAGTTCATCGCCGCCAAGCAGGCCGAATGGCTGGCCTATGCGCGCCATGTGAGTGACTGGGAATGGACAAGGTACGCTAGCGCGTTCTGAAGCCCCCTACCCCCGTCTTGACCGCCATCGCCGCCCCGCACCGCCCCGTCTGGATCGCCTACACCTGCCTGGCCGCCAGCATGGCGCTGGTCGGCAGCTACGTCGGCCTGTCGAAGTTGCTGGTGGCGGTGCTGCCGGTGTTCCTGCTGGCCTGGCTGCGCTTCGGCATCGCCGCGGTGGCCATGGCGCACTGGGTGCGCCGCCAGCCGGGTGAGGCGCCGCTGTCGTCGCACGACCGCCGGCTGCTGTTCCTGGAGTCCTTCCTCGGCAACTTCCTGTTTTCCATCTGCGTGCTGTTCGGCGTGCGGCTCACCACCGCGCTGGCGGCCGGCGTGATCATGGCCGCCATCCCCGGCGTGGTGGCGGTGCTGTCCTGGCTGTTCCTGAAGGAGCGCATCACGCCGCGCGTGGCGGCCGGCATCGCCTGCGCGGTGCTGGGCATTGCGCTGGTGTCGCTGAGCAAATCACCCGACGGCGCAGCCGCCGGCTCGCTGCTGGGCAACCTGCTGCTGTGCGGCGCGGTGGTGTGTGAAGCCAGCTACGTGGTCATCGGCAAGCGGCTCACCGGCAACGTCTCGGCCAAGCGCATCAGCGCGCTGGTCAACCTGTGGGGGCTGGCGCTGGTCACGCCGCTGGGGCTGTGGCAGGCGCTGAGTTTCGACTTCGGCAGCGTGGCGCCCTCGATGTGGTGGCTGCTGCTGTTCTACGCGCTGGCCGCCAGCATGTGGACGGTGTGGCTGTGGATGACCGGCCTGCGCCAGGTGCCCGCCTCGCGCGCCGGCGTCTTCACCGTGATGCTGCCGATCAGCGCCGCGCTGGTCGGCATCTTGTTCCTGGGTGAGCGTTTCAGCCCCGCCCAGGCCGGCGCGTTCGCCCTGGCACTGCTGGGGCTGGTGCTGGCCACCTGGCCGGGCCGCCATCAAACCGCGGTGACGTTGAACTGATCGCAGAGGTCATCGACCTGCCAACGCTTGAGCTTCTCGGCTCGCAGCCTGTGCAGCCCGCTGCGCTCGAAGATGGCGTAGGCGAATCCCTTGTTCATCTGCCTCGACACGTAACGGATTCCATCCCAACGCGGACTCGCACCGTGGATCGCCCGTGCCCAGGTCTGGCTCGCCGTGTAGTCGGCCGATGCACTGATGTCGTTGTTGAGCCCCAAAGCCTTGAGCGCCGCCCCGGTCAGGTCAGCCAGCAACAGCGTCTTGCGCCGTTCGCAGGTAAAGCGCACGACCGATCGCTCGGTCAGTTCTGCGGCCGGCACCTCGTAGCTGCCTCTGGCGAATCGCCCGCACTCATGGATGACGCTCTCCGCAAAAGCGACCTCGATGGTGCTGGCGGTGTAGCAAGTGCCGAACGCGTCGGCGCCGCCGGGGTCGGGATCGTCAAACCGGTAGACCCCGGACGACCAGTAGGGCTCGGTCGCCGGATGCCGGCTCAGTCGCACGAGCGACGCGACGTCGATCCTGATGGGTCGAAGCAGAGCCTCGAATGAACCGAGATCAGGCAGCCGCAGTGCCACGCGCATCGCCTCGCTCACGCGCCCATGCCGCGGCCAGGCGCTCCACCTTGGACAGGGCAGTCCCGGCCTCCAGCGCAGCGGCCACGCTATTTCCAGCGAGGGCGCCATGCTCACGCAGCCAGAACATCAGCTTCTCGCTGGGCCCAAGGTTGCCAAGCGCGCGGCAGATGCGAGCCACGGCCTCGCGATCCATCCCGAGGAACGCCTGCGGGTAGTACAGGCGGTTGCCGATCTTCACCGCGAAGATTTCACCCCGGTCCGCGGCCGGCGCCAATGCCTGACGGGTGAGGCCCCAGGCCCGCGCAAGTTGCTCACCGGGTACGACGAGAGCGTCCTTGACCCACTGGACACGCGCAGCCTCGCCGCGCGCGGTGGCACCGGCCAAGCCGGCCGTGGCCGCAGGATCACGCAGCGTATCCGCGGTGGGGGCCTTGGCGTGTGCCCCCGGGGTTCGGACGCCTCGTGTCCTTGGTAGTTGCAACCCTTGCTTGCTGACCGCTGAGCGAAGCGTGCTGAGGTCTTCGCTGAGGCGCCCGACGGTGGCCTCGAGCTGCGCGATGCGGCGAAGCAGGAAAGGTGTGCTCAGATCGGTGCTCATGGGTGGACTCTAACCAAATCCGGAAAATGCAGCAAACACAGCAAATAGAGACAGCCTGTAGCGACAGGCGATGACGGGTGCTGGCCGGGATCAGACCCACCCCGCCTGAACTTGAGGCACGCCATGCGCGCTTCTGGTGCATGCCCTGCCCGCTTATCGCCGGATTGCCGGCCCGCGATGCAGGCAAATTGCAGGCATGAAGCGAGAACCCGAGAGTCCGCCCCTGCGGCTGGTGCCGGTGCTGGCCGGTGGCGGCACGCGGCTGCCTGCGCACGTGGGTGTGCTCACGGCCCTGCACCGCATGAACGTCGAGCTGCCCCGGCTGGTGGGCGTCTCGGGCGGCAGCATCGTGGCGGCGCTGCATGCGGCCGGCTGGTCGCCGGAGCGTTTGCGCACGCTGGCGCTGGACATCGAGTTCAGCCGCTTCAAGGGCTTCTCGCTCTACCAGCTGTTCTTCCACGGCGGGCTGACCAGCGGCGACACCTTCGAGCGCTGGCTGGACGACCTGCTGGGCGGGGTGTGCTTCAAGGACCTGCCGCTGGACCTGGCGGTGGTGGCCACCGACGTGCGACGCAGCGAGCCGGTGGTGTTCGACCGCGAGCACACGCCCGACTACCGGGTGGCGCGCGCGGTGCGGCATTCGATGGGCATTCCGCTGCTGTTCGCCTTCCAGCCGCATGGCGACAAGCTGCTGGTGGACGGCAGCATCCTCAGCGAAGACGCGCTGCACCGCGACTGGGCCGGCGACAACACGCCGGTGTGCCTGTTCCGCCTGCGCGGTGAACGCGCCCCCAGCGACGACGAAGCGCCGCCCCGGCGGCCGCTGTTTCCGCTGCCGGGCTACATCCTGATGCTCATCCGCACCTTCATGACGACGATCTCGCGCGAGTTCGTCAATGCCCGGCACTGGCCGCGCACCGTGGTGGTGGACGTGGGCCGGCATTCACCGGTGAACTTCAAGCTCACGCGGGCCGACAAGGAAGACCTGTTCCAGCGCGGCCTGGGCACCGTGATGGAGGTGCTGCCGATGAAGTTTCCGGAGCTGGCGGCGCGGCTGGCCGCTCAGGCGCTGACCGGCGACCTGGCAGCGCTGACGCCGCCCCTGGCCGCCGACGCCCGGGCGGCCACCTCGGCCGGCGACGTCGCCTTCAACGAGTGATCGCTCCACACCTGGCGCCACTTGCGGGCGCCGGGGGTGCCGTTCCACAAACCCAGCATGTGCCGCGCCACCTGCGGCCAGGCGCCACCGCGGGCGATGTGGCGGTCCATGTAGGCCACCATGTGCGCCTCCACGGCCTCGCGGCTCAGGCCCTGGCGGCCCGGGTCGTTGAAGAACAGCGCATCCCAGTCGGCCATGGTCCAGGGCTCGTGGTACGGCTGGCGGCCCAGCATCACGCCGTCCACCTGCGCCAGATGCGCGGCGATCTCTTCGTGGGTCTTCACGCCGCCGTTGAGCACGATGGTCAGCTGCGGAAAGTCGCGCTTGAGCCGGTACACATGCTCGTAGCGCAGCGGCGGAATCTCGCGGTTTTCCTTCGGGCTCAGGCCCTGCAGCCAGGCATTGCGTGCATGCACGATGAACACTTCGCAGCCGCCCTCGGCCACGGTGCCGACGAAGTCGCGCACGAAGTCGTAGCTCTCTTCCTGGTCGATGCCGATGCGGTGCTTGACCGTCACCGGCAGGTCCACCGCGGCGCGCATCGCGGCCACGCAGTCGCGCACCAGCGCCGGCTCGGCCATCAGGCAGGCGCCAAAGGCGCCGCGCTGCACCCGCTCGCTGGGGCAGCCGCAGTTGAGGTTGATCTCGTCGTACCCCCACTGCGCGCCCAGCCGGGCGGCCTTGGCCAGGTCTTCGGGCTCGCTGCCGCCCAGCTGCAGCGCCACCGGGTGTTCTTCTTCGTTGAAGTCGAGGTGGCGCGGCACGTCGCCGAACAGCAGCGCGCCGGTGGTCACCATCTCGCTGTACACCCGGGTGTGGCGGGTGATCTGGCGGTGCAGCAGCCGGCAATGGCGGTCGGTCCAGTCCATGCACGGCGCCACGTTCAGGCGCCAGGGCGAGAAGGCCGGGGTCGGGGCAGAAGCTTCAGCGGTCATGGGCGGTTCAGGCGCGCGCGGCGTTGGTGGCGATGCCTTGCGCAAAACGGGGCAGCAGTTCGGCCGGCAGGTCGTGACCCATGCCGTCGACCAAGTCGAGCGTGGCGCCGCGCAGGTGGCGCTGCAGGTCGCGTGCGGCGGCGGCCGGCAGCAATGGGTCGGCCGCGCCGTGGATGATGTGCACCGGCAACTGCACCGCCTTGAGGCGCCGGCTGCGGTCGCCATCGGCCAGCACTGCCACCATCTGGCGGGCCACACCGGCGGGGCGGTAGGCGCGGTCGATCGACGCACTGACCTGCGCCCGCAGCGCCGCCGCCGGTGCCGGATAGGCCGGGCTGCCGATCAGACGGAACAGGCCCTCGGCGCGACGGATCAGCGCCTCGCGGTCATGGCGGCTGGGCGGCTTGCTCATCATGGCCTTTTGCACCGCCCAGGCGGGCCGCGGCAGGTGGCGGGCGCCCGTGGTGGTCATCACCAGCGTCAGGCTCTCGCAGCGCTGCGGCTGCTGCCAGGCCATGTGCTGGGCGATCATGCCGCCCATCGAGGCGCCGCACACATGCGCGGCGGGCACTTCCAGCGCCTCGAGCACCGCCCAGGCGTCGCGCGCCATGTCGTCCAGCGTGTAGGCGGTGGGCACCGGCAGGCGCAGCATGTGGCGCGTGGCGGCCCAGCCGACGTTGGGCACGCCCAGATGATCGAAGCCGTCGGACAGGCCGGCATCCCGGTTGTCCAGGCGGATCACGCGAAAGCCCAGCGCCACCAGCGCATCGACCAGCGGCTGCGGCCAGCCGACCAGCTGCATGCCCAGGCCCATCACCAGCAGCAGCGGCGTGCCGCTGGCCGGGCCCTGCACATCCACCTCGATGGCCAGGCCGTTGGCTTGCAACTTCATGCCGCCGCCCTGGCCGCTGCCGGCCGGCGCAGCGCCATGGCCTCGTTGGCCACCAGCGCGGCCAGCACCAGACCGCCGCCGCCCAGCACCGCGGGCGTGGGTGATTCGGTGGTACCCAGCCAGGTCCAGGCCACGCCGAACAGGATTTCCAGCAGACCCAGCAGCGAAGCCTCAGGCGCGCGCAGCACCTTACCGGCGGCCACCGCCAGCACACAAGGAATGGCCAGCTGCACCACGCCCAGCATGGTCAGCCAGCCGATGTCGCTGGCCGAAGCCTGGAAAGGCAGCGCCAGCGGCAGCGTGAGCAGCGCCGACAGCACCGCGCCGATCAGCACCGCCGGCGTCATGTCGTTGGGCGCCTGGCCGCTGACGGCGCCGCGGGCGTTGAGCTGCAGCAGCGTCCACATCGTGGCGCCGGCGATGGGCACGCTCAGCGCCACCAGCGTGCCCACGGCATCGCGCGGGCTGCCGCCACCCACCTGCGAGCCGTACATCCAGGCCACGCCGATGCCGGCCACCACGATGGCGGCCCAGGTGCGGCCCGGCAGGCGCTGGCCCAGCACCGCGCGCGAGATCAGCGCGGTGAACAGAGGCGCCAGCGACATCGTGATGAGCACGTTGGCCACGGTGGTGAGCGTGAGCGCCACCATGAAGGAGGTGAACATCACCGTCCAGCACAGGCCCGACAGCCACAGCACGCGGCCGCCCTGGCGCAGCTGCCGGCCCAGCAGGCCGAAGCCGCGCTGCCCGCCGAGCAGCAGCGTCAGCGCCACCGCATTGGCTGCGCTGCGCCAGAAGGTGAGCTCGAAGGTGCCGGCCGTGTCGAGGTGGCGCGTGACCACCCCGGCGATGCTCCACAGCAGCGTGACCAGCAGCATCGTGGCCACGGCCCGACGGTGCGTCACGACGGCCGCCCCGCGATCAGTTGGATTCGCGGGCTGCGCGCTTGCGCTCGTGCTCGCTCAGGTGGCGCTTGCGCAGGCGGATGCTCTTGGGCGTGATCTCGACCAGCTCGTCGTCGTCGATGAAGTCGACGCCGTATTCCAGCGTCAGGTCGATCGGCGGCGTGATCTTGATCGCGTCTTCCTTGCCGCTGACGCGGAAGTTGGTCAGCTGCTTGGTGCGGGTGGCGTTGACCACCAGGTCGTTGTCGCGGCTGTGGATGCCGACGATCATGCCTTCGTACACCGGGTCGTTCGGCTTGACGAACATGCGGCCGCGGTCGTCCAGCTTGCCCAGCGCGTAGGTGAAGATCTCGCCGTCGTCCATCGAGATCAGCACGCCGTTCTTGCGACCGCCGATCTCGCCCTTGTGGGCTTCGTAGCCGTCGAAGATCGACGAGATCAGGCCCGAGCCGCGGGTCAGGTTCATGAACTCGTTCGAGAAGCCGATCAGGCCCCGGGCCGGGATGCGGTACTCCAGGCGCACGCGGCCATGGCCGTCCGGCTCCATGTTGATCATCTCGCCCTTGCGCAGGCCCAGCGCCTGCATCACGCCGCCCTGGTGGATTTCTTCCACGTCGGCGGTGACCAGCTCCATCGGCTCGCTCTTGACGCCGTCGATGTCCTTGAACATCACGCGCGGCTTGGAGACGGCCAGCTCGTAGCCTTCACGGCGCATGTTCTCCAGCAGGATGGTCAGGTGCAGTTCGCCACGGCCACAGACCTCGAAGACGCCGTCTTCGCCGGTCTCGGACACGCGCAGCGCCACGTTGTGCTGCAGTTCCTTCTGCAGGCGGTCCCAGATCTGGCGGCTGGTGACGAACTTGCCTTCACGGCCCGCCAGCGGCGAGGTGTTGACGCAGAAGTTCATCGTCAGCGTGGGCTCGTCCACCTTCAGCATGGGCAGCGGGCTCGGGTTGGCCACGTCGGTCACGGTGACGCCGATGCCGATGTCCTCGATGCCGTTGATCAGCACGATCTCGCCCGGGCCGGCTTCCGTCACCTGCACGCGGTCCAGGCCCTGGAAGGTCAGCACCTGGTTGATGCGGCCGTTGACGGACTTGCCGTCCGGGCCTTCCATCACGGCCACCTGCATGCCGGGCTTGATGGTGCCCTGGCTGATGCGGCCCACGCCGATGCGGCCGACGAAGCTGTTGTAGTCCAGCGCCGAGATCTGCAGCTGCAGCGGAGCGTCCGGGTTGCCGGCGTGCGGCTGCACATGCTTGAGCACGGTCTCGAACAGGGCCGACATGTCGGGGCCCCACTGCTCGCCCGGCGCGCCTTCTTCCAGCGACGACCAGCCGTTGATGCCCGAGGCGTACACCACCGGGAAGTCCAGCTGCTCGTCGTTGGCGCCCAGCTTGTCGAACAGGTCGAAGGCGGCGTTGATCACCGCGTCGGGCTTGGCGCCCGGCTTGTCGACCTTGTTCACCACCACGATGGGCTTGAGGCCCAGGGCCAGCGCCTTCTTGGTGACGAAGCGGGTCTGCGGCATCGGGCCTTCCTGGGCGTCGATCAGCAGCACCACGCCGTCCACCATGGACAGTGCACGTTCCACCTCGCCGCCGAAGTCCGCGTGGCCCGGGGTGTCGACGATGTTGATGTGCGTGCCGTTCCAGCTCACGGCGCAGTTCTTGGCCAGGATGGTGATGCCGCGCTCACGTTCGATGGCGTTGTTGTCCATCACGGTGTCGACGACCTTCTCGTGGTCGGCGAAGGTGCCGCTCTGGCGAAGGAGCTGGTCGACCATCGTGGTCTTGCCATGGTCGACGTGGGCGATGATGGCGATGTTGCGGATCTGCTTGGTCATGGAACGTTCTTTCAGGAAATCAGGCCCTGCACTTCGACGGGACTGAGCAGGCGGTCGGCGATTAATTCACCCGACGCGATGTGTGCGCTGCCGAGAAACGCACTCGGCTGCGGGCCGTACACGCGAACGGCTGGCGCATCGGCCAGTCGCACGCGCCGTCGCAGGCCGGTGAGGAAACGACCGGCTTCGTCTTCCGGCAAGGCCACGCGGGGCCAGTCGGACAACAGCCAGTCGACGGGCTTCAGCAGCGCTTCGCGGGCCGCCTCGTCGAGCGCCGCGAGTTGTTCAAGCGTGACGGCATCGGCCACCTGCAGCGGACCGCTGCCGGTGCGCCGCAGGGCCGACAAATGGGCGCCACAACCCAGCGCCTGGCCGATGTCTTCGGCCAGGGTGCGGATGTAGGTGCCCTTGCTGCAACGCACGTCGATCACGAGCGTGTCAGCCTGCCAGTCGATGATGTCGATGTGGTGAATGACCACCTGCCGCGGCGCGCGTTCCACCTCGATGCCGGCGCGCGCGTACTCGTACAGCGCCTTGCCGTCGCGCTTGAGCGCCGAATGCATCGGCGGCAACTGCGAGATGGGGCCGGTGAAGCGGGCGCAGGCGGCCTCGATCGCGTCGCGGTCCAACGCCACCGGGCGTTGCTGCAGCAGCTCGCCCTCGGCATCGCCGGTGGTGGTGGTGCGGCCCAGCGCCAGCGTGGCGCGGTAGGTCTTGTCGGCCTCCAGGCTCACCTGGCTGAACTTGGTGGCCGCGCCGAAGCACAGCGGCAGCAGGCCGGTGGCCAGCGGATCGAGCGTGCCGGTGTGGCCGGCCTTTTCGGCGCGCAGCAGCCACTTGGCCTTCTGCAGCGCGTCGTTGCTCGACAGGCCGAGCGGCTTGTCGAGCAACAACACGCCATGCAGCGGCCGGCGCTGGATGCGCTGGCGCGGCGGCCGCGGCGTGGCCTGGGGAACTGCTTCTTGCACGGTCAGTCCTTGGCCTGCTGCGCGTTGGCCTGGCGGATCAGCGCATTCAGCTCGGCCGCACGCTCGGTGGTGCGGTCGAACTGGAAGTGCAGCGTGGGCACGGTGTGGATCTGCAGCCGCTTGAACAGGCCATTGCGGATGAAGCCGGCCGCCTCGTTCAACGCGGCCTGGCTGTCCTCGGGCTGGCCGACCAGCAGCGAGAAGCGCACGGTGGCATGGGCGTAGTCGGGCGTGATGTCCACGCCGGTGACGGTGACCATGCCCACGCGCGGGTCCTTCAGGTCGCGGATCAGCTCCGACACATCACGCTGGATCTGGTCGGCGATCCGCAGGCTGCGGTTGGGTATCGCTTTCTTGTGTCGCATCGGGTTGTCCTCTCGGCCCTACAAGCACGAACCCCGCCACCTTGCGGGCGGCGGGGTTCGGGTGAAACGGCCCGCCGTTGTTACAGCGTGCGTGCCACTTCCTTGATCTCGAAGAATTCGAGCTGGTCGCCTTCGGCGATGTCGTTGTAGTTCTTCAGCTTGACGCCGCACTCGAAGCCTTCCTTGACTTCGCGCACGTCGTCCTTCATCCGCTTGACCGAGTCGACTTCGCCGGTGTAGATCACCACGTTGTCGCGCAGCAGGCGGAAGCGCGCGTCGCGCCGCACCACACCGGCCGTGATCATGCAGCCAGCCACCGTGCCGATCTTGGAGGCCACGAACACCGTGCGGATTTCGGCGGTGCCGATGACTTCCTCGCGCTGTTCCGGCGCCAGCATGCCGCTCATCGCCGCCTTCATCTCGTCGACCGCGTCGTAGATGATGTTGTAGTAGCGCAGGTCGACGCCGTTGTTCTCGGCCAGCTTGCGGGCGCCCGCATCGGCACGCACGTTAAAGCCCACGATCACCGCCTTGGAGGCGATGGCCAGGTTGACGTCGTTCTCGCTGATGCCACCCACGGCCGCGTGCACGATCTGCACCTTGACCTCGGCGGTGCTGAGCTTGACCAGCGACTGCGCCAGCGCTTCCTGCGAACCCTGCACGTCGGCCTTGACGATCAGCGCCAGCGTCTGCGCCTGGCCTTCGCCCATGTTCTCGAACATGTTCTCCAGCTTGGCGGCCTGCTGCTTGTTCAGCTTCACGTCGCGGTAACGGCCCTGGCGGAAGGTGGCGATTTCACGGGCGCGGCGTTCGTCGCTCAGCACCATGAAGTCGTCGCCGGCCTGCGGCACTTCGGTCAGGCCCTGGATCTCGACCGGGATCGACGGGCCGGCTTCCTGGGTGTTCTTGCCGTCTTCGTCCAGCATGGCGCGCACGCGGCCATAGCTGGAGCCTGCCAGCACCACGTCGCCGCGCTTGAGCGTGCCCGACTGCACCAGCACCGTGGCCACCGGGCCGCGGCCCTTGTCCAGCTGGGCTTCGATCACGATGCCCTTGGCCAGCGCTTCCTTCGGCGACTTCAGCTCCAGCACTTCGGCCTGCAGCAGCACTTGCTCCAGCAGGTCGTCGATGCCCTGGCCGGTCTTGGCCGAGACGGGCACGAACGGCGAATCGCCGCCGAACTCTTCCGGCACCACCTCTTCGGCCACCAGCTCGCTCTTGACCCGCTCCAGGTTGGCATCGGGCTTGTCGATCTTGTTGACCGCCACCACCAGCGGCACGCCGGCCGCCTTCGCGTGGTGGATGGCTTCCTTGGTCTGCGGCATCACGCCGTCGTCCGCGGCCACCACCAGGATGACGATGTCGGTGGCCTTGGCACCACGGGCACGCATGGCCGTGAAGGCCGCGTGGCCCGGGGTGTCCAGGAAGGTGATCATGCCGCGCGGGGTTTCCACGTGGTACGCGCCGATGTGCTGCGTGATGCCGCCGGCTTCGCCTGCGGCCACACGGCTGCGGCGGATGTAGTCCAGCAGCGAGGTCTTGCCGTGGTCGACGTGACCCATCACGGTGACGACCGGGGCACGCGGCAGCAGCTCGGTGTCGGTCGCGGCATGCTCTTCTTCCAGGAAGGCTTCCGGATCGTCCAGCTTGGCGGCCAGCGCCTTGTGGCCCATTTCCTCGACGAGGATCATGGCCGTTTCCTGGTCCAGCTGCTGGTTGATGGTGACCATCTGGCCCAGCTTCATCAGCTGCTTGATCACCTCGGCGGCCTTGACCGACATCTTGTGGGCCAGGTCGGCCACGGAGATGGTCTCCGGCACGTGCACTTCCTGCTGCACGAACTCGCTCGGCGGCGTGAAGGTGGAACCGCCGCCGTCATTGCGGTCGCGGCCACCACGGCCACGCGGCGCGCGCCAGCCCGGACGGCCCGCGGCGGCACCGTCGGTGCGGCCCTTGGGCGCGGCACCGCGCTTCTTGGCGTCGTCGGCCCAGCTGGACGAGAGCTTCTCGGACTTGACCGACTTCTTCTCGCCCGGCTTGGCGGCCGCGCCGGCGTTGGCGGCCGGTGCGGGTGCGCCCGGCTTGGCGGCCGGCTTGTGGATCGTGCCCTTGATGGCGTTCTCGGCCGTGGCCGCCGGCTTCGGCGGCTCCTCCGGCTTCTTGGCGATGAGCACCTTCTTGGGCGCGTTCATCATCGCGCGGATGGCGGCGGCTTCGGCCTCGGCGGCGCGGCGGCGCTTCTCGAGGTCGAGCAGGCGCTGCTTCTCGGCGGCGTCGGTGTCGGCGGCCTTGACCACGCGCAGACCCGGCTTGGGCGCATCGGCCGGCTTGCCAGCGGCGGGCGCGGCAGCAGCAGCCGCCGGTGCGGCGGTGGCGGAGACCGGTGCAGCAGCAGGGGCAGGTGCCGGGGCCGGCTTGGCGGCCGCAGCCTTGGCCGCGGCTTCCGCAGCGGCCTTGGCGGCAGCGGCTTCGGCAGCAGCCTTCTCGGCGGCTTCACGGGCGCGGGCTTCCGCGGCCTCGCGCTCGGCGCGTTCCTGCTCCTCGCGCTGGCGGCGCTTCTCGGCCAGCTCTTCTTCCTGGCGACGCAGCAGCTCGGCCTGTTGCTGGGCCTCTTCCTCGCGGCGCTGCAGCTCCAGCGCCTCGTCGGCGGCCGAAGGCGCACTCGCCTCTTCGCCGGCCGGGGCGTCGTCGCGCTTGATGAAGGTGCGCTTCTTGCGCACTTCCACCTGGATGGTGCGGGCCTTGCCGGTGGAATCGGCCTGCTTGATCTCGCTGGTGCTCTTGCGCGTCAGCGTGATCTTCTTGCGATCGCCACCGGTATTGCCGTGGCTGGTGCGCAGGAAGCCGAGCAGACGCTCCTTGTCGGCGTCGGTGAGCTGGTCGTCGGTGGAGACTTTGCGCACCCCCGCGGATTGCAGCTGCTCGAGCAGCGTCGCGGCCGGGCGGTTGAGCTCGGCGGCAAATTGGGCGACGGTGGTCACTGCCATTGTGAAGATCCTTGGAAAACGGGGGCGCTCGTGGCGTACAGGCTGTGGGCGATCAATCGGTGTCCGTGCGTGAAGGTCAGGCGGTGAACCAGTGTTCGCGCGCCTTCATGATCAGCGCCTTGGCCTGATCGGCATCCATACCGGTGATCTCGGTGAGTTCGTCGACGGCCAGGTCGGCGAGGTCGTCGCGGGTGTGCACCCCGCCCCCCGCCAGCTTGGCGATGAGATCGGGATTCAGGCCTTCGAGGTCGCGCAGGTCCTGCGACACCTCTTCGACACTTTCCTCGCGGGCGATCTCCATCGTCAGCAGCGCATCCTTGGCACGGTTGCGCAGCTCGGTGACGGTGTCCTCGTCGAAGCTCTCGATCTCGAGCATCTCCTGCATGGGCACGTACGCCACTTCTTCCAGGCTGGTGAAGCCTTCGGCGATCAGGATCTCCGCCACTTCCTCGTCGACGTCGAGCTTCTCGACGAAGAGCTTGCGGATCACGTCGCTTTCGGCCGCCTGCTTCGCCTGCGACTCTTCGGCGGTCATGATGTTGATGCGCCAGCCGGTCAGCTCGGAGGCCAGGCGCACGTTCTGGCCGCCACGGCCGATGGAGATGGCGAGGTTTTCCTCGTCCACCACCACGTCCATCGCATGCGGCTCCTCGTTCACCACGATCGACTGCACGTTGGCCGGCGCCAGCGCGCCGATCACGAACTGCGCCGGGTCTTCCGACCACAGCACGATGTCCACGCGCTCGCCGGCCAGCTCGTTGGTGACCGCGTTGACCCGCGAGCCGCGCACGCCGACGCAGGTGCCGATGGGATCGACACGCTTGTCGTGCGAGACGACGGCGATCTTGGCGCGCGAACCCGGGTCACGGGCGCAGCTCTTGATCTCGAGCAGGCCTTGCTCGATCTCGGGCACCTCTTGCGCGAACAGCTCGATCATGAAGCCGGGCGCGCTGCGCGACAGCATGATCTGCGGGCCGCGCACGGTGGGGTCGACACCGGCGATGTAGGCCCGCACGCGGTCGCCGGTGCGCAGGTTTTCCTTGGGGATCATCTCGCTGCGCTTCAGGCGGCCTTCCACCCGGCCGCTCTCGACGATGATGTCGCCCTTGTCCAGCCGCTTGACGGTGCCCACGAAGATCTTCTCGCCACGGGCGAGGAAGTCGTTGAGCAGTTGCTCGCGCTCGGCGTCGCGGATCTTCTGCAGGATGACCTGCTTGGCCGCTTGCGCACCGATGCGGCCGATGGGCACCGACTCGATGGGCTCCTCGATGTGGTCGTCCACCTCGATGTCGCCGATCTGTTCCTTGGCTTCGAAGAACAGGATCTCGGCATCGGGGATCTGCAGGCCGGCCTCATCCGGCACCACGTGCCAGCGGCGGAAGGTCTCGTACTCGCCCGTTTCGCGGTCGATCTGAACGCGGATGTCCACTTCGCCGCCGTGCAGCTTCTTGGTGGCCGACGCCAGGGCTGCCTCGACGGCGCCGAACACGACGTCGCGCTCCACGCTCTTTTCGCGCGAGATCGCATCGACCAGCATCAACAGTTCGCGGTTCATTCTTCTGGACCTCCATGCACCTCGGGCTGCGCAGGAGCAGCCGGGCGACCTTTGAAATTGACGACGGGCACCAGCCGTGCCTCACGCACCTCGTCGAGTGCGAAATCGAGCGCCGGCTGCGTGAGCGCCTCGCCCGATGCGGCGGCAGCCTGGGCGGACTTGGCCGGCTTGCTGGACTTGGTGGACTTGCCCGCCGCCTTGCCGCCGGCGCGCACCGGCGCACCTGCGTTGTCGTCCAGCAGCAGGCGCCACCCACCGTCACGCGACATCAGGATGCCGCGATACTTTTTGCGCCCCTGGAAAGGCAGTTTCAGCGTGAGATCGATCGCCTCGCCGGCAAAACGCTCGTAGTCGGCCGATTTTTTCAAAGGCCGGTCGAGCCCGGGGGACGAAACTTCCAAACGTGCGTATTCGACGTTCTCGACTTCGAGCAGATACTGCAATTGCCGCGTCACGGCCTCGCAGTCCTCGACGGTCACGAATTCGCTGGCACCCAGGCCTTCGGGGTACGCATGGCCGGGCACCCGGTCGATCGTGACGCGCAGGAGTCCACCCCCCGTGCGTTCGAGGTCGACCAGGTCGTAACCCAGCCCAGTGACGGTACGTTCGACGGCAGACTGCCAGGTCATCTAAGAAAGCGTTCGAGCAAAAAAAAAGGGCAGGAACAGAATCCGCCCGGTTGGGAGCACACGGTGTTTCCAGGGAAATGCGGATTGTACTGCGCCTGGGTACCTACGCCAAGGCCCTGGGTACTGATGCGGTGAGGACATGCCAGAATCACGCCCCTTTCCTGACCTGAGCTACGGAGACACCATGGGTTTTCTCGCCGGCAAGCGGCTGCTGATCACGGGCGTGCTGTCCAACCGTTCCATCGCCTACGGCATCGCTCGTGCCTGCCACCGTGAAGGCGCCGAGCTGGCCTTCAGCTACGTGGGCGAGCGCTTCAAGGACCGCATCACCGAGCTGGCCAGCCACTTCGGCTCGTCGCTGGTGTTTGATTGCGACGTCGGCAGCGACGAACAGATCGAGCGCCTGTTCACCGACCTGCGCAGCGCCTGGCCCGAGGGCCTGGACGGCCTGGTGCATGCCATCGGCTTTGCGCCGCGCGAGGCGATCGCGGGCGATTTCCTCGAAGGCCTGAGCCGCGAAGCCTTCCGCATCGCGCACGACATCTCTTCGTACAGCTTCCCGGCGCTGGCCAAGGCCGCCGCCGGCCAGCTGCGGCCCAACGCCGCGCTGCTGACGCTGAGCTACCTGGGCGCCGAGCGCGCCGTGCCCAACTACAACACCATGGGCCTGGCCAAGGCCTCGCTGGAAGCCAGCGTGCGCTACCTGGCCGCCGGCCTGGGCCCCAAGGGCTACCGCGTCAACGGCATCTCGGCCGGCCCGATCAAGACGCTGGCAGCCAGCGGCATCAAGGGCTTCGGCAAGATGCTGGACGTGGTGGAGCAGAACGCCCCGCTGCGCCGCAACGTCACCATCGACGACGTGGGCAACGTGGCGGCCTTCCTGCTGTCCGACCTGGCCGCCGGCGTGACCGGCGAGATCACCTACGTGGACTGCGGCTTCAGCCGCGTGATGAGCGGCGTGCCCGACAGCACCGCAACCTGACACAGGATGCTGCGCGGGGCTTGACCGCCCCGCTCCGCCAGGCGCTCACAGCGCCTGCAGGATCTCCTTGCGCTTGGCCTGGTATTCCTCTTCGGTGATCAGGTTCTGGTCGCGCAGGCGCTTGAGCGCGCGCAGGCGCTGCTCCTGCTCGTCATAGAAGCGCTGGTCGCGGGCATTGCCTGCCGGCGCCATCGGCGTGGCCACAGGTGCCGCTGGCGCCGCCGCACGGGCGGGTGCCGCGGGCGCAGTGGCCGCCGGCGCCGCAGGTGCCACGGCCGGTGTCGCCACCGGCGCTGCCGCCCTGGGCGCCAGCGCAAACGCCAGCCAGTCGCCACGGGTCGACGTCGCATCCGGGCTGCTCAGCCGCACGTTGCTGGCCGCGCCACGGCTGCCGAAGCGGAAAGTGGGCAGGATGCGGGCGCCGCGGTACTCGTTGTAGAAGTCAAGCCGCGCATCGTTGACGATCAACTGCAGCGCCCCGCCCTGCACGAACAGGCGCGCCGTCAGGCCGTACGGCGTGCCCAGCAGCCCACCTTCGCGGCGCGAAGTGCTCAGCAGCACCAGGTCGTCCTGCGGCGTGGCCACGGCCAGCGCATCGGCGATCACCTGCGGCAGCGAAGCCAGCTCGTCGGCACCGAACAGCGGCTCACGCTGGTTGCCGCGCATGAAGGCCACGCCCTGCATCCAGTTGCGGATCTGCGCCGCCGGCACCGCCTGCGGATGTTCGTTGGCCGGTGCCCCGCTTTCGCGCGGCTGCAGCTGCAGCTCGGTGAACTCGCTCAGCAGCCACTGGCGGCGGCCCGGGTTGCTGCCCGGCGCGGCGGTGTCGCTGGCCGTGGCGCTCTTGCCGAACAGCGTGTCCAGCACGCCGGCCTGCGCAGGCGCGGTGGCGGCCAGCGCTGCCGCGGCCAGGGCCAGGGCGGCCAGGCCGCGGGGGTGAAGGGTCGTCATCGCGTGTGTCTCCCAGCGGGTGCAACGGGTCTTGGCCGCGCACCGATGTTCCAAAAGTACATAACTACACCGCAGAGTCTGCTACGTAGTCAAGCTACATCTTTGCCTCGTGCGCGTGGAGGGTAGCCAAGCGAAGCTGCGTCTAAGCACCGGGTTTTCCCGCGTAACTGTTGTGTAATCGACTGAGGACTTTCCCCGGTGACTCTGTGTAGTTTTGCTACGTACAGTCGCGCCGTCGGCTGAGTTGGACAGCCATGTAGTGTTGCTACACGTGACCACCCGAGGAGAGAAAGCGATGAAGATGCGTATGAAGTGGGTCGCCGCGGCGGCCGCGTCGGCGGCTGCCATGGGCGCCGTGAGCCCGGTGTCCGCACAGGGCCTGGAGTACAAGGGCTATGTCCGCACGGGCACCGGCGGTTCCACCGAAGGTGGCAAGCAGGTCTGCTTCGGCCTGCCGGGCGCAGGCGCCAAGTACCGCCTGGGCAACGAGTGCGAAACCTACGCCGAGAGCCAGTTCATCATGCCGTTCGGCAAGAGCGACGGCACCTGGGCCAAGTACAACCTGATGCTGGCGCTGGTCGAGAACAACGCCGCTTCGGACTACGAAAGCTCCAAGGGCGACAAGTTCGACCTGGCCAGCCGCCAGAACTACTTCGAGGCCGGCGGCTTCTTCGGCCCTGGCGCCCTGCAAAAGGCCAGCATCTGGATCGGCAAGCGGTACTACAACCGCCATGACGTCCACATCAACGACTACTACTACTGGAACAACAGCGGCCTGGGCGGCGGCATCGAGGACATCGCGGTCGGCAGCGCCAAGATGGCCTTCTCGTACCACAGCAAGGGCGACGACACGCTGGTGACGGACACCGTCAACGGCCTGAACACCAGCCGCTTCTCGGCACGCCTGTATGACCTGCCGGTGAACCCGGGCGGCACGCTGGAATTCGAAGCGGTGGCCATGAAGGGCACCAGCGCGGGCAACAGCAGCCGCGGCGAAGGCAGCGGCTTCCTGCTGTTCGCAGAGCACAAGCAGACCGGCATCATGGGCGGCTTCAACAAGCTGGCCCTGGTGCTGGGCAAGGACGCCGGCGCCGGCGACTCCAGCGTCAACAACTACCGCGACGCCACCGACGACATCAAGGGCTCCAGCTGGCGCGTGGTCGACCAGCTCTACATCGCCCCGAGCGGCTCGCCGTGGTCGGCCATGGCCACCGCCGGCTACTCGCACGTCAAGCTGGACAACCAGCCCAAGACCTCGTGGTTCACCGCTGGCGTGCGCCCGCAGTACCAGATCAACAACTACTTCAGCATCGCGACCGAACTGGGTTACGACCGCGTGAAGACCGATGGCAAGGACACCGCCCACCTGACCAAGCTGACCGTGGCGCCGCAAGTCGCCCTGGCCCCCGGCTTCTGGTCGCGCCCGGTTTTCCGCACCTTCGTTACCTACGCCAAGTGGAACGACGCCGCCAACGGCGCCGGCACCAACGGCGTGTTCGGCAGCAAGACCAACGGGCTGACCTACGGCATCCAGGTCGAAGCCTGGTGGTGATCCACCGCCGCAGCGCCTGACCCGGGCGCCGCGGTACCCTGGCCGCGGCCGCCGCCACCGATGGCGGCCGCGCGCCTTCCGACTTCCTTTTCCGCTGCATCGATGAGCCTGACCTCCTCCGGCCCGCAACGCCCCTGGTGGCGCGGCGGGGTCATCTACCAGATCTATCCCCGCAGCTTCGCCGACCATGACGGCGACGGCGTCGGCGACCTGCCGGGCATCATCGATCGGCTCTCCTACATCGCCGACCTGGGCGTGGACGCGATCTGGATATCGCCGTTCTTCCGCTCGCCGATGAAGGACTTCGGCTACGACATCAGCGACTACCGCGACGTCGACCCGATGTTCGGCACGCTGGCCGACTTCGACCGCCTGGTGGAACGCGCCCATGCGCTGGGCCTGAAGGTGGTGATCGACCAGGTGCTCTCGCACACCTCCGACGAATCGGCCTGGTTCAAGGAAAGCCGCGCCAATCGCCACAACGCCAAGGCCGACTGGTACGTGTGGGCCGACCCGCGCCCCGACGGCACCCCGCCCAACAACTGGCTGAGCGTGTTCGGTGGCTCGGCCTGGCAATGGGACGCCCGGCGCCGGCAGTACTACCTGCACAACTTCCTGATCAGCCAGCCCGACCTGAATTTCCATTGCGAAGCCGTGCAGCAGCAGCTGCTGGACGACGTGCGCTTCTGGCTGCAGCGCGGCGTGGACGGCTTCCGCTTCGACGCCTGCAACTTCCACTTCCACGACCGGCAGCTGCGCGACAACCCGCCGGCCGAGGTGCGCGACACCAAGTCGGTGCAGGACAGCAACCCCTACGGCATGCAGCGCCACCTGTACGACAAGACGCAGCCGGAGAATCTGCGTTTCCTCGAACAGCTGCGCGCGCTGCTGAACGAACACGGCGCCGCCAGCCTGGGCGAAGTGGGCTGCGACAACACGCTGGCCACCATGGCGGCCTACACCTCGGGCGGCAACAAGCTGCACATGGCCTATGGCTTCAACCTGTTGACCACCGACAGCAGCGCCGGCTACATCCGCAGCCAGGTGAGCGAGCTGGAACAGGCGCTGACCGACGGCTGGCCCTGCTGGTCGGTGGGCAACCACGACGTGATGCGGGTGCGCAGCCGCTGGGGCGGCGCCGACGCGCCGGCCCACTACAACAAGCTGGCCATGGCCGTGCTGCTGAGCCTGCGCGGCAGCGCCTGCTGGTACCAGGGCGACGAGCTGGGCCTGCCCGAGGCCGACGTGGCCTATGAGCGCCTGCGCGACCCCTACGGCCTGGCCTTCTGGCCCGAGTTCAAGGGCCGCGACGGCTGCCGCACGCCCATGCCCTGGGTGCATTCGCTGCCCGACGCCGGCTTCAGCCGCGTGCCGGCCCACGCCCCCTGGCTGCCGGTGCCGCAGGAGCACGTGGACCTGGCGGTGGACGTCAACAACGACGACCCCGACTCGGTGCTGAACTTCGCGCGCCGCTTCCTGGCCTGGCGCAAGCAGCAGCCCGCGCTGCTCGACGGCGACATGCGCTTCCTGGACGCGCCCGAGCCGGTGCTGGCCATCGAGCGCCGCGCCGAAGGCGGTGGCCAGCGCGTGCTGGCCGTGTTCAACCTGGGCCGTGAGCCGGTGACGGTCTCGCTGCCCGGGGCGCCCGCCGGCCAGCCCCTGCGCGGGCATGGCTTTGGCCCCACGCAGACCGGTGAGCGCGACGGCGCCACCTTCCACCTGCCCGCCTGGGGCGCCTGCTTCCAAAATCTGCTGGACTGAACCGAAGCCGATGGCCAACCTGCAACTCAAGGGCCTGCGCAAGTCGTACGGCGACGTGCAAACGCTGCACGGCATCGACCTGGACATCCCCGACGGTGAGTTCACCGTCTTCGTCGGCCCCTCGGGCTGCGGCAAATCCACGATGCTGCGCTGCATTGCCGGGCTGGAGGAGATCACCGCCGGCGACCTGTACATCGGCGGCGAGCGCGTCAACGAGGTACCGCCGGCGCGCCGCGGCATCGCGATGGTGTTCCAGAGCTATGCGCTCTACCCGCACATGACGGTGGCCGAGAACATGGGCTTCGGCCTGCGGCTGGCCGGCTTCAACCGCCAGCAGCAGGACGAGGCGGTGGCCCGCGCCGCGCAGATCCTGCAGATCGAGCATCTGCTGCAGCGCAAGCCCAAGGCCTTGTCGGGCGGCCAGCGCCAGCGCGTGGCCATCGGCCGCGCCATCGTGCGCAAGCCCGGCGTGTTCCTGTTCGACGAACCGCTGTCCAACCTGGACGCGGCGCTGCGGGTGCAGATGCGGGTGGAGCTGGCCCGGCTGCACCGCGAGCTCAAGACCACGATGATCTACGTGACCCACGACCAGGTGGAGGCGATGACGCTGGCCAACCGCATCGTGGTGTTCAACGGTGGCCGCATCGAGCAGGTGGGCAAGCCGATGGACCTGTACCACCGGCCGGCCAACCTGTTCGTGGCCGGCTTCATCGGCTCGCCCAAGATGAACTTCGTGCAGGGCCAGCTGGCCGCGGCCGATGCCAGCGGTGCCCAGGTGCGCCTGCCCGACGGCACGCTGCTGCAGGTGGCCGCCGATGCGCGCGCCCTGCCGGCCGACAGCCCGGTGACCCTGGGCCTGCGGCCCGAGCACCTGGGCGCCCAGGCGGCCGGCGATGCCCTGCCCGCCAATGCGCTGCGCGGCACCGTGCAGGCGGCCGAGCATCTGGGCGACAGCACCTACTTCTACCTCGACGTGCCCGGCGCCGCCCAGGCGGTGGTGGTGCGCGCCGATCCCGAGAACCCGCTGGCCGCCGGTGACACCGCGCTGCTGGCCGTGCCGCCGCAACGCGCACACCTGTTCGACGCCAACGGCCAGGCCCTGCCGCGCGCCTGACCCGGGCGCCGGCCACTTCCCACCCTCACCAAGGAGAGAGACATGACCATCCAACGTCAACGCATCCGGCTCGTCGCCGCGGCCGCCGCCCTCACGCTGGCCGGCGCCGCCGGCCTGGCCCAGGCCGCCGAGCCCGGCAAGCTGCTGATCTGGATCAACGGCGACAAGGGCTACAACGGCCTGGCCAAGGTGGGCGAAGAGTTCACCAAGAAGACCGGCGTGCAGGTGGTGGTGGAGCACCCGGAAGACGCGCCCAACAAGTTCCAGCAGGCTGCCGCGGCCGGCAAGGGCCCGGACATCTGGATCTGGCCGCACGACCGCGTCGGCGAATGGCTGGGCGCCGGCCTGCTGCAGCCCGTCACCCCGTCGAAGAAGGTGCAGGCCGACATCGATCCGCTGGGCTGGAAGGCCTTCACCATCGGCGGCAAGACCTGGGGCTACCCGGTGTCGATCGAGGCCGTGGCCCTGGTCTACAACAAGGACCTCGTGCCCACGCCGCCCAAGACCTTCGAGGAAGTGATCGCGCTGGACAAGAAGCTGTCGGCCCAGGGCAAGAAGGCCATCCTCTGGGACTACACCAACACCTACTTCACCTGGCCGCTGCTGGGCGCCAACGGCGGCTATGCCTTCAAGGCCAAGGGTGACGGCACCTACGACGCCACCGACACCGGCGTGGCCAATGCCGGCGCGCTCAAGGGCGCCGAGCTGCTGGCCCAGATGGTCAAGGACGGCGTGATGCCCAAGGGCGCGGCCTATGCCGACATGGACTCCGGCGTCAACCAGGGCAAGGTGGCGATGATGATCAACGGCCCCTGGTCGTGGGACAACCTGCGCAAGTCGAAGATCAACTTCGGCGTGGCCAAGATCCCGACCGTGGCCGGTGCCAAGGCCACGCCGTACGTGGGCGTGCTGGGCGCGATGATCTCCAAGGCCTCGCCCAACCGCGACGTGGCGGTGGAGTTCATCGAGAACTACATGCTCACGCCCGCCGGCCTGAAGGCCATCGACGACGACGTGCCGCTGGGCGTGCCGGCCTCCAAGGCCTTCTACGACCAGCTGAAGTCCAACCCCAACATCCAGGCGACGATGGCCAGCGCGCAGGACGGCACGCCGATGCCCAACAACCCCGAGATGGGCCGCTTCTGGTCGTCGATGCAATCGGCGCTGCAGAACGTGACCGAGGGTCGTCAGACGCCCAAGGCCGCGCTCGACGCCGCCGCCAAGCGCATCACCGCCAAGTAAGCGATTCAGGCAGCGGAGCGCCAGCCAGCAGCATGCAAACGACCTCGACCCTCGGCGCGCCGGCCCTGGCGGCGCCGCCCGCTTCCCGGCTGCGCTGGCTGGGCCCCGCGCTGGGCCTGCTGCTGGCGCTGGGTGCGCTCTACATCCTCACCGCCGTCTACCTGGCCGGCGAAACCCTGCTGGCCGGCGCCATCCTGGCCACGCTGGCCATCGCGGCCTGGGTGTACAGCTCGCAGCGGCTGTACGCCTACCGCTACCTCTTCCCCGGCATTGCCGCGGTGCTCATCTTCGTCGTGTTCCCCATCCTGTACACGGTGTCGATGAGCTTCAGCAATGCCAGCTCACGCAACCTGCTGTCGTTCCAGCGGGCCACGCAGTACTTCCTCGACGAAACCTATGCCGGCGAAGGCCGCAGCCTGCAGTTCAGCCTGTATGCCCAGGGCGGCGGCTACCAGCTGCGTCTGCAGGACGAAGAAGCCGGCACCGCCTTCCAGGCCGGCCCGCTGCCGCTGGACAAGCCCGATCCGGCCAAGGTCAAGGCCGTGCCCGCCAGCGGCGAGCCCGGCACCGAGCCGCTGCCGCTGAAAGATGTGATCCGCCTGCAGCCCGCCCTGAAGGCGCTGACGCTGCAGATGCCCGACGGCACCGAGCTGCGCAGCACCGGCCTGCGCAGCTTCGGCCCGGTCAACCACCTGTACAAGCAGGAAGCCCCCGGCCAGCTGAAGAACCAGCAGGACGGCAGCCTGCTGACCGCCAACATGCGCACCGGCTTCTACGAGAGGGCCGACGGCACCGCGGTGCAGCCGGGCTTCCAGGTGGGCATCGGCCTGGAGCACTACCGCCGCATCTTCACCGACGAAGCCTTCCGCGAACCCTTCCTGCGCATCTTCGGCTGGACGGTGGCCTTCGCCGCGCTCACCGTGCTGTTCGCGGCCTCGCTGGGCATGCTGCTGGCCGTGCTGCTGACCTGGGAAGCGCTGCGCTTTCGCAGCGTGTACCAGACGCTGCTGTTCCTGCCCTATGCGGTGCCGGGCTTCATCAGCATCCTGGTGTTCAAGGGCCTGTTCAACAACAACTTCGGCGAGATCAACCTGATCCTCGACGGGCTGTTCGGCATCAAGCCGGCCTGGTTCTCCGACCCGCTGCTGGCCAAGGCGATGCTGCTCATCGTCAACACCTGGCTGGGCTACCCGTACATGATGGTCATCTGCATGGGGCTGATCAAGGCCATCCCGGCCGACCTCTACGAAGCCTCGGCCGTGGCCGGCGCCGGGCCGCTGACCAACTTCTTCCGCATCACGCTGCCGCTGGTGCTCAAGCCGCTGACGCCGCTGCTCATCGCCGCGTTCGCGTTCAACTTCAACAACTTCGTGCTGATCAGCCTGCTGACCAACGGCCGGCCCGACTTCCTGGACACCAAGATCCCGGCGGGCACCACCGACATCCTGGTCTCGTACACCTACCGCATGGCGTTCGAGGACTCGGGCCAGAACTTCGGGCTGGCGGCCGCGGTGTCCACCGTCATCTTCGCGATGGTGGCGCTGCTGTCGTGGATCAACCTGCGCGCCGCGCGCGTGACCAAAGAGGTGAACTGACCATGGCCATGGTGCTCGACAAATCGCACCGCTGGCGCGTGGTGGCCGCCCATGTGTTCATGGTGTGCCTCATCGCGCTGGTGATCTTCCCGTTCCTGATGATCCTGTCGATCTCGCTGCGGCCGGGCAACTTCGCCAGCGGCAGCCTGATCCCCGACCAGATCAGCCTGGAGCACTGGAAGCTGGCGCTGGGCATTCCGTACACCGAAGCCGACGGCCGCGTGGTGCAGCCGCCCTTCCCCGTGCTGCTGTGGCTGTGGAATTCGATCAAGGTGGCCACGCTGTCGGCGCTGATCGTGCTGCTGCTGTCCACCACCGCGGCCTATGCCTTCGCCCGCATGCGCTTCATGGGCAAGGCACAGGCGCTGTCGGCGCTGATGATGATCCAGATGTTCCCGGCCGTGCTGGCCCTGGTGGCGCTGTACACCGTGTTCGACCGCCTGGGCGGCATCTTCCCGGCCTTCGGCATCGACAGCCACTGGTCGCTGCTGCTGGCCTACGCCGGCGGCATCGGCCTGCACGTGTGGACCATCAAGGGCTACTTCGACACCATCCCGGCCGAGATCGAAGAAGCCGCCAAGGTGGATGGGGCCACGCCGTGGCAGGCCTTCCGCCTGGTGCTGCTGCCGATGGCGGTGCCCATCCTGATGGTGGTCTTCCTGCTGGCCTTCATCGGCGCCATCATCGAGTACCCGGTGGCCTCGGTGCTGCTGAGCGAAGAGCGCAAGCTCACGCTGGCCGTCGGCTCGCGCCTCTTTCTGTATGAGCAGCGCTACCTGTGGGGCGACTTCGCCGCCGCGGCCATCCTGTCGGGCCTGCCGATCACGGTGGTGTTCATGCTGGCGCAGAAGTGGATGGTTTCGGGCCTGACCTCGGGCGGCCTGAAGGGATGAAGCCGGCGCACGCACCCCGGGCGCGACGCCGCGCGGCAGCGCTGCGCCTGGCTCCACTGGCTGCAGCCCTGTGGCTGTGCGCCTGCGCCGCCACCGGGCCTGCGGTCGGGCCGGCCGCAACGCCGCCTGTCACCAGCACTGCCACCGTGCCGGCCGCCGCGGCCACCGCACGGCCCGTCGCGGTGCCCGGCAGTTTTGCCGACAACCCCATCGTCTACTTCGTCATCACCGACCGCTTTGCCAACGGCGACCCGACGAACGACGGCGCCTACGGCCGCCAGCGCGAGCCGGGCAACGATGCCGGCACCTTCCATGGCGGCGACCTGCGCGGCCTGAAGCAGAAGCTGGACGAAGGCTGGTTCCGGCAGCTGGGCGTCAACGCCATCTGGATCACCGCGCCCTACGAGCAGATCCACGGCTGGACCCAGGGCGGCCAAGCCTCGTTCAAGCACTACGGCTACCACGGCTACTACGCGCTGGACTACACCCGGCTCGACCAGGCCATGGGCACGCCCGATGACCTGCGCGCGCTGGTGGACGCGGCCCATGCCCAAGGCATCCGCATCCTGTTCGACGTGGTGATGAACCACCCCGGCTACCTGGACCTGCAAACCGCGCGTGAGCTGCTGCCCGAGGTGCTGTGGCCCGGTAGCGAGCAGGCCACGCTGAAGAACTATCACAGCTTCTTCGACTACAACAGCTTCGAGTTCGGCAAGTGGTGGGGCCGCGACTGGGTGCGTGCCGGCCTGCCGGGCTACACCGACCCCGGCCGCGACGACCTCACCTCGCAGCTGGCGCACCTGCCCGACTTCCGCACCGAGAACCCGCAGCCGGTGAAGCTGCCGGAGTTCCTGCGCCGCAAGGCCGACACCGGCGCCGTCGACCTGCCGAACACCTCGGTGCGCGGCTACCTGGTGCGCTGGCTCACCGACTGGGTGCGCGAGTACGGCATCGACGGCTTCCGGGCCGACACCGTCAAGCATGTGGAGCCCGAAGCCTGGGCCGAGCTGAAGCGTGAGGCCACGAAGGCGCTGGCCGACTGGAAGGCGCGCCATCCGCAGCGCAAGATCGACGATGCGCCGTTCTGGATGGTGGGCGAATACTGGGGCCAGGGGCCCAGTCGCTCGCCGCTGCACGACAGCGGCTTCGATGCGCTGCTGGACTTCGACTTCCAGCAGCGGGCCGCGCAGTACACCCGGCCCGAGGCGCTGTTCGCCCGCTATGCCGCCACCTATGCCGGCCGGCCCGGGTTCAGCAACCTGGCCTACCTCTCTTCGCACGACACCACGCTGTTCGACCGCGCCCGCCTGCACGAAGCGGCCACCGCGCTGATGCTGGCGCCCGGCGGCGTGCAGATCTTCTACGGCGACGAGACCGCCCGCCCGCCGGGCGAAGCGCCGCGTGGTGACGAGCAGCAGGCCACCCGCTCGGACATGAACTGGGGCAGCGTGGATGCCGCGCTGCTGGCGCACTGGCGCAAGCTGGGCAGCTTCCGCCAGCGCCACGTGGCCCTGGCCCGCGGCCGGCATGCGCAGCTGCAGGCGGCGCCTTATGCCTTCAGCCGGGTGGACGCGGCCAGCGGCGACGCAGTGGTGGTGGCGATGGACGTGAGCGCAGCCGGCCCAGTGAACGTGGCCGGCGTGTTCGCGGAAGGCGAACGCCTGGTGGATGCCTACAGCGGGCAGGCCCACGTCGTGCAAGGTGGGCAGGTACAGCTGCAGCCGCAGCGCCTGGTGCTGCTCGAACGGGCGCCAGCCCGTTGACGACGGCGCGACATCTGCTAAAAGTGATAACCCGCTTTCCACGCCCGCCCCGACGATGAGCTCACCGCCCCCACCCGTGCCACGCAGTGCACCCCGCCTGCTGGCCGACATCGGCGCCACCTATGCGCGCTTCTGCGTGGAACAGGTGTCTGGCCGCTTCGAGCATGTGAGCGTGCTGCCCTGCGCCAGCTTCAGCGGCTTCGTGGAGGTGGTGCAGGACTACATCAACACCCTGCCCGCCGCGCTGCGGCCACGGCATGCGGCGGTGGCCATCGCCAACCCGATCGAAGGCGACCGGGTGCGCATGATCAACCGCGACTGGGCGTTTTCGATCCGCGATGCGCAGCACCGGCTGGGGCTGGCCACGCTGCTGCTGGTCAACAACTTCACTGCGCTGGCCATGGCCCTGCCCCACATCGGCCCCGCAGGCCGCATGCAGGTGGGCGGCGGCGAGCCGCAGGAACACGGCGTCATCGGCCTCATCGGCCCCGGCACCGGCCTGGGCGTCTCGGGCCTGGTGCCCAGCGGCGCCGATCGCTGGTCCACGCTGGCCAGCGAAGGCGGCCATGCCGGCTTTTCGCCCGCCGACGAGCGCGAGATGAAGATCCTCGCCTTCGCCTGGAAGCAGCACCTGCACGTCTCGGCCGAGCGGCTGGTGTCGGGCCCCGGGCTGGAGCTGACCTACCGCGCCCTGGCTGCCGACGCCGGCGCGCCCATCACCGAGCTGGAAGCCGCCGAGATCGTGCGCCGCGCGATGGACGAGAGCGACGCGCTGTGCCGCGAGGCGGTGGAGTGCTTCTGCCGCATGCTGGGCACGGTGGCAGCCAACGTGGCGCTGATGCTGGGCGCCACCGGCGGCATCTACATCGGCGGCGGCATCGTGCCGCGGCTGGGCCCGCTGTTCCTGCGCTCGGGCTTCCGTGAGCGCTTCGAGCACAAGGGCCGGCTGTCCAACTACGTGGCCCGCATTCCCACCTACTTGGTGACGGCGGAGCACCCGGCCTTCCTGGGCGTGTCGTCGCTGCTGTCCGACCACCTGCCCAGCGCCGATGCCGGCAACCCCCTGCTCGATCGCGTGCGGGCCGCCCGGCCCACGCTGTCGCCGGCCGAAGGACGCGTGGCCGACTTCGTGCTGGCCCATCCGCGGGCCATGCTGAACGACCCCGTGGGCACCATCGCGCAGATGGCCGACGTGAGCCAGCCCACCGTCATCCGCTTCTGCCGCACGCTGGGCATGCAGGGGCTCGCCGACTTCAAGCTCAAGCTCGCTTCAGGTTTGAACGGCAACATCCCGGTGCAGCGTGCCCAGGTGCGCCGCCACGACGCCACGCCCGACCTGTGCGCCAAGGTGCTGGACAACACCATCTCGGCCATCATGCAGTTCCGCGAATCGCTGAACGTGGAGGCGGTGGACCGGGCCATCGGCCTGCTGCGTGGCGCGCGCCGGGTCGAGATCTACGCGATCGGCAATTCCACCGCGGTGGCGGCCGACGTGCAGCACAAGCTGTTCCGCTTCCGCATCCCTTCCAGCACCCACACCGACCTGTCGACGCAGGCGCTGTCGGCCGAACTGCTGGGCCCGCAGGACGTGACGGTGTTCATCAGCAGCTCGGGCCAGCCGGCCGAGCTGGTGCGCGCGGCCACGGTGGCGCTGGAGCGGGGGGCGGCGGTCATCGCCATCACCGCCAGCCATTCGCCGCTGTCGCGCCGGGCCACGGTGTGCGTGCCGGTGGACCATGGCGAAGACGCGTCGAGCTTCATGTCGATGATCTCGCGCATCCTGCACCTGCTGGTGGTGGACATGATGGCCGTCGGCATCGCGGTACGCCGCGAGCCCGACGGCGGCCTGCCGCCCACCGGCACCACACCGGCGGGCAAGGCCGCCGCCGGCGTCCTCATCTCACACGTGGTCTGACTTATTCAGCCTTCACGCAGTCGACGTAAGCCTCGCCGTTCTCTTCCACCAGGCCGTGCACGTCGGTGTGGAAGCCCGGGAAGCGCTTGTTGAAGTCGCGGGCGAACTTGAGGTACTCCACGATCTTGCGGTTGAAGCGCTCGCCCGGGATCAACAGCGGAATGCCCGGCGGGTACGGCGTCAGCAGCGAGGTGGTGATGCGGCCTTCCAGCTCGTCGATCGACACCCGCTCGGTGTCGCGGTGGGCGATGCGGGCATAGGCGTCGGCCGGCTTCATCGCCGGGTCGAGGTTGGACAGGTACATCTCCGTCGTCAGGCGCGCGATGTCACCCTTGGCATACGCCTCGTGCACCGACTGGCTGAGGTCGCGCAGGCCCATGCGCTCGTAGGTGGGATGCGCGGCCACGAAGTCGGGCAGCACCCGCCACAGCGGCGCGTTCTTGTCGTAGTCGTCCTTGAACTGCTGCAGCGCGGTCAGCAGCGTGTTCCAGCGGCCCTTGGTGATGCCGATGGTGAACATGATGAAGAACGAGTACAGGCCCGTCTTTTCCACCACCACGCCGTGCTCGGCCAGGAACTTGGTGACGATGCTGGCCGGGATGCCCGTGGGCGCGAACTTGCCGGAGATGTCCAGGCCCGGGGTGATCAGCGTGCTCTTGATCGGGTCGAGCATGTTGAAGCTGGTGGCCAGGTTGCCGAAGCCGTGCCAGTTGTCGTTGGCACGCAGCACCCAGTCGTCCTGGCGGCCGATGCCGTCTTCGGTCAGCCGGTCGGGGCCCCAGACGGTGAACCACCAGTCCTGCCCGTAGTCCTTCTCCACCTTGCGCATCGCGCGGCGGAAGTCCAGCGCCTCCGACAGGCTTTCTTCCACCAGCGCGGTGCCGCCGGGCGGCTCCATCATCGCGGCGGCCACGTCGCAGCTGGCGATGATGGCGTACTGCGGGCTGGTGCTGGTGTGCATCAGGTACGCCTCGTTGAAGAGGTGGCGGTCCAGCTTCTGGTTCTGAGCGTCCTGCACCAGCACCTGCGAAGCCTGGCTCAGGCCGGCCAGCAGCTTGTGGGTGCTTTGCGTGGCGTACACCATCGCTTCCTTCGGCCGCGTGCGGTTCTTGCCCATCGCGTGATAGGCGCCGTAGAACTTGTGGAAGGCGGCGTGCGGCAGCCAGGCTTCGTCGAAGTGGATGGTGTCGATCCAGCCGTCGAGCTTGGCCTTGATGGTCTCGGTGTTGTAGAGCACGCCGTCGTAGGTGCTCTGCGTCAGCGTCAGGATGCGCGGCTTCACCGTGGCCGGGTCCACGCCCTTGAGCAGCGGGTTGGCGGCGATCTTGGCGCGAATGGCCTCGGGCGAGAACTCGCTCTCGGGGATGGGGCCGATGATGCCGTACTGGTTGCGCGTGGGCGACAGGAACACCGGCACCGCACCGGTCATGATGATGGAGTGCAGGATGCTCTTGTGGCAGTTACGGTCCACCACCACCACGTCACCCGGCGCCACCGTGTGGTGCCACACCATCTTGTTGCTGGTGCTGGTGCCGTTGGTCACGAAGAAGCAGTGGTCGGCATTGAAGATGCGCGCCGCATTGCGCTCGCTCTGCGCCACCGGGCCGGTGTGGTCCAGCAGCTGGCCCAGCTCTTCCACCGCGTTGCACACGTCGGCGCGCAGCATGTTCTCGCCGAAGAACTGGTGGAACATCTGGCCCACCGGGCTCTTGAGAAAGGCCACGCCGCCCGAGTGGCCGGGGCAGTGCCAGGAGTACGAGCCGTCCTGCGCATAGTCCATCAGCGCGCTGAAGAACGGTGGCGCCAGGCCGTCGAGGTAGCTGCGCGCCTCGCGGATGATGTGGCGGGCCACGAACTCCGGCGTGTCCTCGAACATGTGGATGAAGCCGTGCAGCTCGCGCAGGATGTCGTTCGGGATGTGCTGCGAGGTGCGCGTCTCGCCATACAGGTAGATCGGGATGTCCGCGTTCTTGCGACGGATCTCCTCGATGAACTTGCGCAGGTTCAGCACCGCCGGGTCGAGGTCGGGGCCGTCCTGGAACTCCTCGTCGTCGATCGACAGGATGAAGGCCGAGGCGCGGCTTTGCTGCTGGGCGAACGAAGACAGGTCGCCGTAGCTGGTGACGCCCAGCACTTCGAAGCCTTCGCGCTCGATGGCCTGCGCCAGCGCACGGATGCCGAGGCCGGACGTGTTCTCCGACCGGTAGTCCTCGTCGATGATGACGATGGGAAAGTGAAAACGCAGCATGCGTGGAACTCCTGGTGGTCCCCGGTCGGGCGGTGGCGAAATGGGCGTCCAAGCCCTGCAAAGGCGCGGAGTGTAGGGCGTGCACGTGTCGCTACACTGCCCGGCCACGACCGGAGGCCTCATGGACTGGACTGCACCCACCTGGTGGTGGCTCATCACGGGCCTGCTGGTGGCCGTGGAACTGGCCACCACCACCTTCTATCTGCTGATGATGGCGCTGGGCGCCGCAGCCGGTGCGTTGGCCGCGCACGCGGGTGCGCCGCTGGGCCTGCAGATCGCCGTGGCCGCGCTGGTGGGCGGGGGTGCGGTGGCAGCCCTGTATGCCGCACGCCGCCGCCGCCAGGTCACCGCGCCGGCCGCTGACACGGCGATGAACCTGGACGTGGGCGCCCAGGTCGAGGTGCCCGCCTGGCAACCCGGCGGCCATGCCCGCCTGCCCTACCGCGGCTCGCTGTGGAGCGGCCGCTACGTGGGCAGCGGCACGCCGCAGCCCGGCCCGCACGTGATACGCGCGGTCGAAGGCAGCGTGCTGCTGCTCGACCGCATCCCCGGTTGACGCTCTTCCCCCTCAGGTAACACATGGAAATCATCGCGATCGTCCTGCTCGTCGTGACCGTGGTGTTCGTCGTGCGCACCCTCAAGGTGGTGCCGCAGCAGAACGCCTGGGTCGTCGAACGCCTGGGCAAGTACAACGCCACGCTGACGCCGGGCCTGAACTTCCTGGTGCCCTTCGTCGACCGGGTGGCCTACAAGCACTCGCTGAAGGAAATTCCGCTGGACGTGCCCAGCCAGGTCTGCATCACCAAGGACAACACCCAGCTGACGGTGGACGGCATCCTGTACTTCCAGGTGACCGACCCCATGCGCGCCAGCTACGGCAGCAGCAACTACATCGTCGCCATCACCCAGCTGGCGCAGACCACGCTGCGCAGCGTGATCGGCAAGATGGAGCTGGACAAGACCTTCGAGGAGCGCGACGCCATCAATGCCGCGGTGGTGAACGCGCTGGACGAGGCGGCCGCCAACTGGGGCGTGAAGGTGCTGCGCTACGAGATCAAGGACCTGGCGCCGCCGGCCGAGATCCTGCGCTCGATGCAGGCGCAGATCACCGCCGAGCGAGAGAAGCGCGCGCTGATCGCGGCGTCCGAAGGCCGGCGCCAGGAGCAGATCAACATCGCCACCGGCGAACGCGAGGCCAACATCGCCCGATCGGAAGGCGAGAAGCAGGCCGACATCAACCGCGCCCAAGGCGAAGCCGCCGCCATCGTGGCCGTGGCCGACGCCACCGCCGAGGCCATCGCCAAGATCGCCGAAGCCCTGCGCCAGCCGGGCGGCCCCGAGGCCGTGCAGCTGAAGGTGGCCGAAAAGGCGGTGGACGCCTTCGGCCAGCTGGCCAAGACCAACAACACGATGATCGTGCCCGGGAACATGAGCGAGGTGAGCGGCCTGATCGCCACCGCGATGGCCCTCTTCAAGAGCGCCGACGTGCCCGCCACCACCCCCGTGCGCCCGCCCAACACAACGCGCTGACGCCCGCTGCCAAAACGCCCGAAACCTGGGCTACACTCTTGGGCTTCCCGGAGAGATGGATGAGCGGTTTAAGTCGCACGCCTGGAAAGCGTGTGTGGGTTAACAGCCCACCGCGGGTTCGAATCCCGCTCTCTCCGCCAGTGTTTTGAAGCCCCTGAAAGCTGAGTCAAATCAATGACTTAGCGTTCAGGGGCTTTTTGCTTTCCCCCACGCTTTTCCCCCACGCACTTACAGAGAGGCGGCCCTGCCATGTCGCAATCCGAAGGCACAGAACCCAAGGCACCAGTTACCGTCGCGGTGTCACTACAACAGTTCTTGCAAGAGGTTCCGCCTGGCAGCCAAAGAACCGTCAACCTGATCCTGAAGCCCACGAACTATCCTGGCCACTCCAAGGTTGTGCTACCGAGGTTGACGTTCACTTGCGAGGGCTCCGAGTGTGGAGGACCCAGACTGTTTTCTTCGCGAGATGACATCGAACTGAATAGGGGCAAAGGTGCCCGCCACTTCTTAGACTACTGGTGCAACAACTGCCGGGCGGGGCACAAAGCCTTCGCTCTGCGATTCTTCCTTCCCGAAGATGCGGGCAGCTTAGGCCCCGCAGTGATGATGAAGTTTGGGGAGGAGCCGCACTTTGGGCCACCTCCCCCTGAGCGACTCTTGAAGCTCGTTGGGCGTGAGCGCGACTACTTCTTCAAGGGGCTTCGTGCGGAGCGGCAGGCTATGGGCATCGCTGCATTCACCTACTACCGGCGCGTTGTAGACGGCAAGCGGGGGGCCATCTTTGACCGGATCATCTCTGTCTGCCAGCTGATGGGCGGTGATGCGGATTTGGTGAAGGACCTGGAGGCCGCCAAGCGGGAAACCAGGTTCACTGATGCAGTCAAGAAAATCACTCATGCGCTTCCCCAGGCACTCCGCATCAAGGGGGAGGACCCGCTCACCTTGCTGTATGCAGCCCTCAGCGAGGGGCTCCACAACCGGACCGACGAAGAGTGTCTACAGGACGCGGGCGACATTCGATTGGTCCTGACGGAGTTCGTTGAGCGGGTGGACGCAGCGCTGGCTGAAGACAAGGAGATGGACGCCACTGTCAAGCGGTTGATCGAGAGGAAGAACGCCGCGCGCGTAGGTGGCTAAGAATTCGGGTAGGCCCTTTCGGACCCATCCGGTTTACTTTATCGCCCGCAGGCCTCCCGCCAGTGGCTTACCAAGGCCATGCGGTTTGAGCACTTTGCAATCAAGTGCATTGGGGCCTTGCCGGAACAGGCCTTGATCCCTTGAACTTTCGCAGTAAACCCCCACATCGCAAAGGGTCGGGGGATGGTCTCCCGTCTCCAAGAAAGGCAAACATGGCTCAGGGCAAGGCGTACAAAGTGGGAACTATCGTCAAACTGAAGTCGGGTGGCCCCGACATGACGGTGAAGCGATTCACCAACGACGCAGAAACGGTCGTTGACTGCCAATGGTTCGCGGGCAAGAAGCTGGAAAATGGAATTTTTCCCATTGAATCGCTGGAACTTGTGCCGCCCCAACCCAAGGCCCCGTGATGACTCCCGACACGGTAGCGGCTTGGATGCTCGCCCGGGTCGAGCGTGACGGCTGCATCTACCAAGATGACGTGGTGGACTACCTCGTCAAGGCGAAGCGGGAAGACTTGCTGGTCGAGAATGCAGACGGCAATCAGGCCATCGGCAAGTCGGTGCTTGCTGCATTCCTCAAGCTGACTGCAACCACGGTGGTCTGGGTGAAGCCTGACCGCTACTGGCGGTGGCGTGTGGCTGAGGACGAACCGCGCCGGGAAGCTCGGGGCTGATTCGCTAGCAAACCGTTTTGCAGGGCGGGCGTGGGCGTGGTGTTTTCCTGCCTCGTGTAAGGTGTTGGCATGAAAACACGCCCACTTCTGGCGCTGCCCGACTATGAGCGCATCTATCAGGTCATCTACAGCGTTCTTGAGGCAACGGAAGTTGCCCGCACGCATCGGGCCTGCATCCTGTTCACCATCGCGGGGACGTTGATCCTTCGAGAGCATTACAAGCTGCCCGCCATGATCAGCGCCGGATTCATGGGGATGATGGTTGACGAGAAAAGCTCAACCGTCGCCATGTATGGCCGCATGGGTGACGGGCCGGAAAGTGACGGGCAGGCATTTCATGCATGGGTCGAGTGCCAAGGGTGGCTGATTGACTTCATGGCCCCCATCATGGGCATGGCCTTCAAGGAAGACGGGCACCCATTGGACGTGCCGCGCCGGATGCTTCAGAAGCCATTGGCGGAACGGAAGTCCGACATCAACGAGCTACAGCGGGCCGGGGACTTCTACCTTGAACATGATTCCGCGCTTGCTGAATCGCTGATTGACTCCCAATCGGCGGGCTCGATTGACCTAGCGAATGTCTGCCTTGTTTGGTTTCGGCGTCCCCCAGCGGCCGTGAAGGAACTAGCCCTAGGTGACAGTCACGGCAGGCCCAAGAAACTTGTCTTGCGTGCCCCGTCGATTGAGGGCGTTTGGTGATCGTGACCCGATGCAGCGGGCAGGCGTGAGGGGACGGCCTGCAATCAGTTGCACGGCACTAGCGGCGGTCAATCCGTCGCAGTGGTGGCGCGGCCCTTTGCCTGCACTCGCATTCGGCGTTCAACGTCCTTGAGCATGTCCGAAGGCGTGATGTCCAGTGCATCGCAAAGCCGGAAGACCTGAAGCCCCTGAATACCAGGTCAACCTCGACCCGCGGTTCAGGGGCTTTTTGCTTTGTCCGCGCTGTTACACCGGATAGCTGGTTCCGGCATGCCACCGGCCCTTCACGCCGACCCGGTTGCCGCGGTGACATACAAACACGCTTGAACCCCGTTACCGCCACATAGCTCCTCCCTTGCGAAGTCGCCACCGCCTGCAGCCAGGGCGCAAGGCGGCGGTCGAGCCGTCCACCCCTCAGCGAATCTGCTCCAGAAACTCCAACGTGTCGCGCACCGCCTGTGCCTGTATGGCTCGGGCATCACCACCCCCGCGAGATCCCGGCACGATGGCGATGCACGCCCGCGCTGCATCGGCAAACGCCGGTCCAGTCGTCAGCGGGCGCCGGGCCTTGAAGTCGAAAGCATCGCGGCCCAGCCCACTTCCGGGCTGGAGGGTCATGAACACCTCGATGTCGCAGTTGCGAGAGCTCGTGGTGCGCGGGTTGACGCAGTAGACGAAGTTGTCAGTGTCGAATCCGTGACGGGCACCTTTGAACTCCTTGTAGCGGATGGTGTTGCCCTTGGCGATCAATTCGTCATACCAGCGCCGGCAAACGGCCACGTCCTGAGCTTCTTCCAGGTCGCGGTCAGCCAGCAGCACCAGCATCGGTGCGGTGCTCGTCTCACGGTCGTCGGTCCGATAGCGGATGTTGCAGTTGCCTGGATAGAAGACGACATGCCCTGCAAACTTCACCGTGTCGGTATTTACCGGATCGGACCAAGTCGGCCAAGCGGTATCGAAGGCCGCACTGCCCCCTCTTGAAAAGCCGATGTGAAAGATGCGTGCCGGATCGATCCGCGGGTGCCGAATCAGCACCCGCAGCGCGTTCATCGCATCCGCCACATGGGCCGGGTAGGGCACCAGGTCCTGGTTCGAATTGGTTTCGACGACACCGCGCGGTGCGTAGCTGTCGGGTATGAGAACGGCGTACCCCGCTGCGTTCAGGACTTTGACCCACACCTGCCGCAACGGCGGCTCCACGCCACCGCTGCCGTGGCTGAGCACAACCGCGGGTACTCGGACTTCGGAAGAGACACCCGGCGGCATCAACAACTCGGCCGGGATGGAAACCGAAGTCGTGCCGCTCGACAAATGCCGTGCATAAAGATGCCGGCTCGGTGGCGTCATCGACTCGTACTCGAACCGGCCGACCTGGCCATCGCTGAGATCGAACACAGGCGCCGCCCACGTCCCACTGGTGGTAGATGTCGCCGTGATCATCAGCAGGCACAGCCGCCACGCGCGCCCCGCCCTCACCGTGGCTCCCTCCGCTCCAGATGATGCGCAATCCCGAAGCAGAACGCCGCGAACACGCTGCCCAGCACACGCCACGACATCGGGCTCATCAATGAGCCATGGCGGTTGCGGCGGGCCAGCACGAGGCGCGCGCCCATCTCCAGGCAAAAGGCGCCAATCGGCGCCAAGACGAGGAACAGCGCAGGGTCCCGCGGCTTGTCCGCCGTGCCTGACAGCGCGGCCACCAGCTCATCGATCAGGCCCAGCGCGATGAGCACGCCGAACATGCAAGGCACGGCGCCTGCCAAGCGGCACCACCATGGCGTGACAGGCGCGGTCAGCCGCGCTTCCAGCCATACGCACGGGTGCCCCGGGCGCTTCATCAGAGCGGACAGCCGCAATGGTTGACAAGTGGGCAGACAGGCATGGCGACGCCGTGCGGGTGTGGAGTCACCCCATCCTACGGGCAGGAGACCGGCCCGGCCACCCCAAGCACCGAACCACAACAACCGTTCAACCCGCCAGCCAGCCGGCCGATAAGCGTTCGTCATTCCTTCGATGCGTCCGCCGATGTCGTCTCCTGCCCTTCCCCTGCTGTGCTGCGCGCTCGCGCTGTCCCTGCCCGCGGCTGCGGCGCCGAGCGATGAGGCGCCGGCGCCCCGGCCCACCGCGCGCAGCAAGCTGCTGCTGACCGCGGGCGTGAGCTCCATCGACGGCGCGGCCGGCGGCGGGCTCACCCCCTGGGCGGTGACAGGCACGCAGGCCACCGAGCACGAGGTGGGCGGCACCGCCTTCGTCACCCGCGCGGTGGTGTCGGACTACGCGCTCACGGTCAAGGGTGCCACCGTCGGCATCCACGACCGGGTGGAGCTGTCGCTGGCGCGGCAGGACTTCGATGCCGGTGTCGTGGTGCCCCGCACCACGCTCAAGCTGGACATCGCCGGCGTCAAGCTCAAGCTGGCCGGCGATGCGGTGCTCAACTCGGACACCTGGCAGCCTCAGGTGGCCGTGGGACTGTTCTACAAGCACCTGGACCCGGGCAGCGCCGTCGGCGGCGTGCTGGATTCGGTGGGCGCCAAGCGCCATGGCGTGGAGGTGTATGCCAGCGCCACCAAGCTGCTGCTGGCGCAGGGCGTGCTGCTCAACGGCACGCTGCGCGCCACGCAGGCCAACCAGAACGGCTTGCTGGGCTTCGGCACCACCGGCGACCGCCGCATGCGGCTGCAGCCCGAGTTCTCCGTCGCCAAGCTGTTGCGCAAGGACCTGGCCATCGGCGCCGAGTACCGCTTCAAGCCCGACCGCCTGGCCTTTGCCGGCCCGGCCTTCAAGGAATCGGACTGGAAGGACGTGTTCGTGGCCTGGGCACCGAACAAGCACCTGTCCTTCACGCTGGCCTGGGTGGACCTCGGCCAGATCGTGGGCCACGAGCGCCAGCGCGGCACCTACTTGTCCATACAAGCGGGCCTGTGATGCGCACCGCTATCGCCATGACCAAGACCTTCTGCGGCCGTGCCGCCACCCTCCCCCTGCTGCTGGCGCTGGCCGGCCTGGCGCCGCTGGCCCAGGCCCAGCCCGCCCCGGCGGCCGAACCGCTGGTGCCGGTGTTCGCGCCCGATCCGGCACTGCTGGCCGACTTCGGCGGGGTCGAGGGCGTGCGCAAGCTCTCCAGCCTGTTCGTCGACAACATGCGGGCCGACCCGCGCATTGGTCACTACTTCGAGAAGACCAAGCTCTCGGAGCTGAAGAAGCAGCTGGGCGACCAGCTGTGCCAGGTGCTGGCCGGCCCCTGCGTGTACGAAGGCGACACGATGAAGGCCTCGCACGCCGACCTGAAGATCAGCAAGGCCGACAGCCTGGCGCAGGTGGAAGTGCTGCAGGCCACGATGGACAGCCTGGGCATTCCGTTCGGCAGCCAGAACCGCCTGCTGGCGAGGCTGGCGCCGATGTACCGTCAGATCATCACGCGCTGATCAGCCCGCGCGTGTGCCCCGCTGGCGCCGTGCGGCCCAGCCGGTGGCGCCCAGGCCCAGCAGCAGCAGGGCCGTGGTGGCGGGCTCCGGCACCGCCGTCACGCTGATGCCCTCGTGGTAGGCCAAGGCCTGGTCCACCGTGGCCACGGCCAGCCCGTAGATGGGGCCGAGGGCCGGGCCGTCGAAGACGCCGTTGCTCCACAGGTTCACCACCTTGCCGTCGCCGATGCGGAACATCAGGCCATAGATGTCGAGCATGCCGCCATAGGCGGGATAGTCGCTGGCCGTCTGCGGGGCGCCGCCGGGCCAGAACAGGTTGTCGTAGGACAGGTAGCCGTTGTTCTGCGGCCCCAGGCCCGAGGCCACCGCAAAGCGGCTGAAGTTGGCCGGCGCCAGTAGGTTGGTGGCATCGGGCACGTTGAAGGTGGTCTTCACCAGCCCCAGCACCGTGGCATTGCTGATGCCGACCGAGGCGTCGCTGAAGCTGCCGCTGATGCCGGTGACCACATAGGCATCCGGGTACTTGGCATCGGTCTGCGCACCGTAGGTGATGGTCAGGCTGGCCGACACACCGGTGCCGCTGACCTGCAGCGACACGGTTTCGGCCTGGGCGGCCAGGGGCATGGCCAGCGCGCAGGTCAGGGCCAGCACGGGGGCAAGGGCGTACTTCATCGAATGTCTCCTCCAACTGCAGCGCGCAGCATAGGCCGGCACCCTGCCGGCGTGAGCCCCTCCCCCTAGAACGTAGCCGCCTACAACGTCATCGCCGGCCCGAACCGGACATCGAAACCACCGGTGCCCTTCA
Source organism: Aquincola tertiaricarbonis (assembly GCF_023573145.1). Taxonomy (GTDB): domain Bacteria; phylum Pseudomonadota; class Gammaproteobacteria; order Burkholderiales; family Burkholderiaceae_C; genus Aquincola; species Aquincola tertiaricarbonis_B. The sequence continues at coordinate 2,805,145 of NZ_CP097635.1, read as the reverse complement.
CACCAGGGGTGACGCATTGTGCGAAGGCTGGCACGTCTCTAGGCTGCAAGCGTCATCCCTTCAAGGTGGGTTCGATGCAGCTTCCCGACACCGCCCGCTGGCGCCCCCGACTCGCTCTGGGCTTGATGAGCCTGCTGCTCGCGGCCAGCGCCCCCGCCCTCGCGGCCTTGCACGCGATCGGCCCCGATGCGCAGGGCGTGGGTCGCCTCTTCACCGACCTGGACGAACCCACCACCGCTCTGGCGCTGGGCGACGGCAGCATGGCCTTCAACGGCGGGCTGACTTTCAGCACCGCCGACGGCCGCTTCTACGCCATCGCCAACGACAGCCTCGGCCAATCGGTGCTCACCTCGTTCAGCGGTGCCGATCCGGCCGCGCTGTCCACGCCGATCACGCTGGGCAGCGGCTTCGTCGGTGGCCTGGCGGCGCAAGGCCGCCGGTTGTACGCCGTGGCGCAGGACTTCAGCGGCGCTGCTTCGCTGTACCGAGTGGATGGTGGCGGCGCCAGCCTGGTGGGCGCGCTGGGCGGCGGGCTTTATGGCGGGCTCACCTACAACCCGCGCGACGGGCTGCTGTATGGCATCGCGGCCGACGATGCCGGGGTGCAGCGCCGGCTGGTGGCCATCGATGCCGAAGCGGCCGGCGGCCCCGGCACCACCGTGCTGTTCGACCTGGGCGACGGCTCGCGCGCCTTCCAAGGCGGGCTGGCCTGGGACGACCGCGACGGCCGCTTCGTCGCCATCGCGAACGACGCGACCGGTGGCTCGCAGCTGGTGGCCTTTGCCAGCAGCGGGCCGGGCTCGCTGGTGGACCTGGCCACGCCGCTGGGCCCGGGCTACATCAACGCCGGCCTGGCCTGGACGGCGCCCGCCGTGCCCGAGCCGCAAGCCGCCCTGCTG